>JAXIPJ010000197.1:0-2117 GCA_045402985.1 Anaerolineales bacterium | reverse complement strand
TCCTGCACTTCCCCCGAAGATAGATCAGATATTGCGAGAAAGTGTTTCATGCAAACTACTTATGGAAAAGTATATCTTGAACGAGAAAACTTGCTGTGAGGCAAGCGTCCATGTTAATCGTGACATCCGTCTTCTGGCGCACTGAGCCTAAAGCATCGCTGAGGAAGTATTCTGTTGCTCCACCCTGAGTCTGCGCGATGCGGCCATTGCCATAGACATAGTTATTGGTGCCGTCCGAGAGGGCCTGGGTGAGACCTGTGTTTAGATCCATGGTGAAGCTGGTCGTTTGTCCGTTCACGGTTTGGCTTACGCGGTCGCTTTCACAGCCAAATTGCCCTATTGACTCTCCATTACATCTGTAGGCATAGGTTGCTGTCTGCCCTCCGCTGATAGAGGTCAGGCGGTTAGTGGATTTGGTGAGGTATGGTGTTCTTTCTAAGGCCGCGTTCCAGTGAAATTGAAAAACTCGTTTCCACTACCAAGAACCAGTAAAATTTCAATAGCCTCTTGAGTCTTATATATGGCTTTGGAAAATAATAAATTAGATTCTAGTTGGCCCGTTTCTCGAACTGCACCACACCGTTCTAACGCTTCATAACTTTCAAATAGTTCTGAGGCTAAAACTAGGTGCTTGTTCACCCATATAACATCGAGTTCGCACCAAACTTCTTCTGCGCCAAGGTTCTGATATCCGATGTAATCTGGAACTCCAAGGTATTCTATAGCCGATTCGAGTGTGATTTCGTAATTTAGCACAACTTCAATTTCTGTCAAGGTGTAACCTTCAGTTCTGAGAATTAAACATCGTTCTTCGGGATATATGCAATTTGCAACTATTTGTGCTGCATAGTTGGAATCCTTGGGATCAAGACCTGGCGCAGAACTTTCCCGGAACAACTGGATGGAATTTGAATCGATGAATGTCAGAGTTGATATCTTTGAAAGCGCCTCATTTTCACTTGATTCCCCGATTATTAGTCCATACCAGCACGGCGCCGCACAAGGGTCACTAGCAAATGGGCTTCTATCCATCTGCTCTGGTGAAGGAGTAGATTCAAGACTAGAGCATCCCAATAGCAACGCTCCAATTATGCTCATCAGTAGAATCTGATAAACCAAATGGTGTTTGGACGCCATATATTTCTCACCCCGCGTTCTTGATCTTCTTCCAATACCTCAGTAGTCCATCTGCGCTCATGCCGGGCGGATTCGCGACGATATAGGCGTTCATCACATCTTCGCTTAAGCCCATTTGCACGGCTTCTTCCATCATCCATTCGGTGAAACTTTGGCGCAGCGCCTCCATGTCCATGGATGAATCTTCGGACATTGTTTGTTCGAGCCACAGAGACGCAGAGTCAAGCCCCTTTTCCACTTCTCTCAACTGCCAATCAGGATCATCATAGATGCCAAAATGAGTCGGGGCGATGCGCGTGAACTTTTCCTTTCGCAGGCGCGAAATGCTTTCATGCCAACGCTCCAAATGCAGTTCAGGTGGTGGCATGGGGACTCGTAAATATTGATAGCCGGGAATGCGCACTCCACCCACGTCACCGCTGAAGCAAATATCATCAAACAGGTACGCGTAGTGATGCTCAGCGTGACCGGGCGTATTGATCGGAGTGAATCTCAGATTTCCAATTGCAATTTCTTCGCCATCTTCCACCACTCGTAATTTATTTTCTGGAACAGGCAGGAACTGACCCCAAAGTGAATCCATTCTATCGCCATAAATGCGCGTTGCACTGGCTAAAAGTTTTTCGGGGTTTAGCATATGCGGCGCGCCCACGCGATGGACAATGATCTCCGCACCTTGCTGAGCCAGCCAGCCTGCCGCGCCGGCGTGGTCGAGATGAATGTGCGTCAGCAGGACGTGAGTCAGATCGCGGGGAGGTAAGCCTTCTTTAGCGAGACCCGCTTCCAGCACGGGGAGAGTCGAGCCGGGTCCGCTTTCGATCAATACGATAGCATCGCCATGTCGAATTAAATACGCGGCAATCGCATGTGGGCGTCCCTGAAAATTCAGGTCAAGTGTGATAACACGGGGGCTCGCCATGCAAGGTCCTGTGAAAAAGTGTTGGATGTAAAATTTGAAAGGGTATCGGAAAGATCCGCAT
>JAXIPJ010000126.1:0-2905 GCA_045402985.1 Anaerolineales bacterium | reverse complement strand
TGTTCGTCCGAAAAAATTATGAACCGTTTTCTAGAAGTAATTTCCGCAACAATTATTCTTACAATCGGTGTTAGTAGCTGTCAGGCAACAACCGCTCTGCATCCGACAGAAATTTCACAAGCTATTGTTGAGCCTACAATTACACTAAGTGCATCCTTAACTTCTGTACCACCAACGGTAGCAGCGCCTACAGATACACCTGACATTCAGCGTACGCTCACACCTAAAATAGAACAAGAAAAAGCCAATCCGAGCCCTACTCCATTCTTACTTAAGACCAAATTTTCCGGAGCATGTCAAGATGAGTATTATGAGGAATACACTAAAATCTCACCTAATGGTGATTGGTTAGCTGAATCCTGTTTTTCCAATGGGACAATGCAAGTTTCAAATCCAGATGGAACAAAAATCTTCGTTGTGGACAGCAAGGATTATTTCAGTGACCCACTTTTTCCAGAGCTTACAGGGTCAGTGACTCCTGTCCATTGGACAAAGGACAGCCATTTTATTTACTTCACGGTGACTCCAGAGCAATGGAACGATGGAGCCTATCTCGCCCTGGATTCATTCGCTCCATTGTTGTGCCGAATGGATATTGATAAAGGTGAAATAACTGAAATATTGTTTGGCTCCTTCTATCATTCGTTTTCCCCGACCGACCGCAGATTAATAGAAGTACAGGAATTTGAACATCCTGTACGACTCATAGTTCACGATTTGCAAACTGGGTTGTCCCAAACACTTATCCCTGATAATAATTCCAAGTACGGTCAAGCAGTGAGAGTTGTTTGGTCGCCAGATGGGTTGAAATTTGTTTTTGTTCCCGCATTTGGTGGAGAATATGGCGATGAAGTGAACGAACCAAATTTTCAATCTCTGATTCTTGTTGATTTGGATGATTTGTCGCAGCGAATCATTATTTCGGAAATACCAGATTTTATTGAGCCTGTCTCATGGGATGAAAACGATGTAATTGTCTATCGGATTATGAATTATGAAGACAGGTATCAAATAACAACCTACACCTATGATTATCAAAAAGAGGAAATTACCGTTTTGCCAACCATTTCTCCATGATGGTAAAAACAGCCCAACAAAGCGTCCCGGAAGTGCGCCAAGATATTGCACCCGACCACCGGCTCCTTACGTCGGGGCAGGCCGCAAGCTGTTGAAAAAAAACTATATCTCGTCTAGAAACCCTTCCAACACCTTTTCCTCCCTCGCCCGCCACGAAAACTTCTCCACATCGCGCCGCGCTTGCCTGCCCAATTCAGCCCTGCGCGGTTCATTTTCGAGTAACGCCTCAATCTCAATTCTCCAATTCTCCAATATATCTGGTTCACAAAATACCGCATTCTTTTCATTCAACACTTCTCGTATCACAGGTAGATCTGCCGAAACGATGGCGCGCCCTGCTGCTATATACTCAAACATTTTCATGGGGCTCGCCACGCTGGCAGAATCTGCTGTTCCACTGGAGCCCATGATGGAACGGCTGTATGGCATGAGCAATATATCCGCGGCGGCCTGGTAGAGCGGCAGGTCGCGGTTGGGGATGAAGCCTGTGAATGTGATATTGGATATGCTTTCCGCTTCGGCGCGTTGTTTCCATGTATTTACGTCTTCGGGCCGCCCACCCACCCAGACAAAATGCGCAGGCGGAATAGATTTTGCCAGTGCGAGAAATAAGTCCGCACCGCGACCAGCGTAGAGATGACCCGTGCACATCACAGTTGGGGCTGGGCGAATGCCAATTTGATGGCGGGCCTCTGCCGGCGCGGGAAGAGAGGCGAAGCGTTCCAGGTCCACACCGTTGGGCGCGATGACAACTTCATCCGGTTCGAGTCGCATGTTGTAGTCACGTTCGAGCATATCCACTAATGCGCGCGTGATGGAGACGAGTCGCTTGCGTCCGCGCAGGTTTGCAAAGGCGCGATGCCACAGTGGACCCAGCAACCCCGTGGGTTGAATATGAATTTCAAAAATAACGGGCAGCTTGTGCAGCAAGCCAAAGACAGCCGATTGAGGAAACCAAACGTAAAGCAGATCGGGCTTGAGAGCGCGCGCCCGGCGAACAGATTGCCACGTGAATAAACGGCGGCTGGATGAGGCAAGCCATTCGATTGGGAAGTCGGTTTGAAGACCGTAATGTGATTTTAGATTGACGACACCTGCACTCCCCGGCACTTGCGCCCGGGGCAAGTGTGCGTGCGGTGCAAGTGTTTTAGATTGACGATTGTCTGGCACGATGAGGGTTAGTTCATGACCCAATTGCACCAATGCCTGGCAAGCCTTCATCACCTGCATACTGTTAGCAGTATCGGAGGGGATTGTTGAGCCAGCAATCGCAACGATCTTCATGCGGTGCTCGATTCCTGCAAACGGATCTCACGTAAGCCGCGCAGTGTGATGAGTCCGATGGCGATGACGAAGTAACTGGATAGCAAGGCAGCTTGTGCCAGATAACCAAAACGTGGGACAAAGATAAAGGCCAGCGCAAGTTCAATGATGCCCACAACCGCCGCAATGATCAACGGATAAGATGGTTTGCCGAGCGCAAGAAGCAACGGACGGTTCCAGGTGAAGACACTGCCGAAGCCATAACCGATGAGCAGGATCAGAACAGCCGGGTATGCTGGCGCAGCTGGCAGACCGTACAGTAATGGGATCAGCCACCAACCGAGCAACGCCAACCCGCCGCCTGCGAAAGCCATCCAAGCTGCAGAGATAAGACTCACGCGCCGCAAAAGGATCCTTGTCGCGCGCCATTTCCGTTCGGTGATACTGCGTGTGATCTCGGCGTAGGTGGGCCAGATGAACGGCTCGATGGGCAGAATGGCTGTATTGATGAGGTTTAGCGCGAGCCGAAAGTATCCGACTTCCAGGAGTGCTACGTCCGCCGGGC
>JAXIPJ010000474.1:0-6224 GCA_045402985.1 Anaerolineales bacterium | reverse complement strand
TATGTCAAATATGCTGGTGGCTCAACCGCGCAACAAGCAGCTGCCATCACTTCAACCACTGCGGCCGCGACAGGTGGCCCATTAAAAGTAAAAGCCACAGCAGAAGCCGTCGCACTTCGAAAACAACCCATCGTGAGCGATGCCACACTCATCAAACGAGTGCCGCTTGGAACTGAATTCACAGTCACAGAACCGAACGGAGAGGCAAAGATCGGCAAGAACGATCAGTGGCTTAAGGTCAAGGACCCAACTGGGACAGAAGGTGTCGTCGCAGCCTGGTTCGTGGCGCGCTAAAAGGATTTACCATGCTAAATAATTCATCCGCAAGCTCGATTGTTGAGGAGCCAATCATGGCAACAGAATCACCAAAAAGCACGCCCATATTAAATATTGCATGGGCGAGGTTCTCCGAGCTGGATACAAATTCGCTGGCGCGTTCCAGATCGCACATGCGTATGCGTCGCTGGCTGATTGCGCTTGGCGTGCTGGCAACTCTGTTCGCGATCCTTTCCCAATCGTTTCCGGCTGATGCAGATGTACAACTTGCACCCGGCATGGCCACAATAGGACTCATTCTCAGAATATTCCTGATCCTCACACCGCTGATCGGCTCGGGGCTGGCGGCGTTCACCAAAATTTTTTATACCACCGGCGATTGGTTGATCACACGCGCCGGCGCAGAAGAGATCCTCAAGGAAATTTACTTTTTTCGGACCATATTACAAAAGAATAAATCGCGGCGCTCCTATCTTGAAAAACGGCTGACAGAAATATACAGACAGATCTACAGAAATCTGGGTGGTGAACTGATCTTCAAGCCATATCAGGGTCAGGTTCCATCAAATTATTATCCGGACGACCCCAGCAGTGATGCAGGTTTTGACGATCTGACCGGCGATGAGTATTTCAAATACCGCGTCGAATACCAACTGGCCTGGCATAGAAGAAAAGTTAGGCAATATCAACTTGAACGCATCCGTTTACAAGTATTGATCATCGCCTTCGGTGTCTTGGGAGCATTTCTGGCAGCTCTGGGTGGCGTCTTCAGCCTTTGGGTGGCGCTGACCGCCTCCTTTACCGCCGCCCTGCTGGGCTGGCAGGAACTGCGCAATATTGACGCGGTGGTGCGAAACTACAGCAAGGTCATTATGGAACTAACGGTGATCTATGACCACTGGCTTAACCTTGAGCTTGAGGAGCGTAACAAATCAGAGTTTTATAAAATGGTACGCAGTACTGAAGACATCCTGTGGGCACAGAATATGGAATATATTAAATCCCAACAGGAAGCGTTGAAGGATAACGATCTTGAGGAAGAAGCGAACCTGGTCAACCGCGTTCTGAAAGAGTCCGTTGAATCAACTGAGCGCACAAAACAAGCCATGAGCGATAGCATCGTGGAATTTACTAGCGCGACCCTGGCAGAGGCCGAAGAAATAGTGGATGAGACCTTCAAAGCCGCATTGGGTTCACTGGCAGAGGAGGCCTCCTCCGAAGTCGTCCAGCAGGAACTGGCGGCCATGAGTAAGGCAGCCGTCGAAATGGTGGAAGGCGTTGTGGAGAAAGCCTCGTCTTTCACTTCCTCCTTGGCAGATATTGCGAAGGAATATGCCCACGTTGATATTGGCAGAGACACCAGCAAGGAAGAACTCAATGAAATCCTTTCCCGTTTCCCCAAAACGGAAGATGTAAAAGGTTGAGTGGGAGCGGTCATGAGTTTGCAAAGTCCGCCTGGAAAAAAGAAGGAAGAAAAAGCCATGCAACCAACAACAACAACATTTCAAACACCGCAGGCAAAGCAATCGGAAGCGCCGGTTATCGCAAAGCCGGTCGTTATCGAAGAGCTCACGCCCACTAATTCCCAGGTAAAGATGCTGGAGATCGCTGATGAGACGGAAAAAGGCTCCAGTCCGATCCGACCGGAAATGCGTCCGCATGCGTTTGTGATTATGCCTTTTGGCAAAAAGAAAGGCAGCGATGGGTCGCTCTATGATTTCAACGCGGTGTATGCGCAGCTGATCAAGCCTGTGCTTGAGATGGCCGGCTTTGAACCCTTCCGCGCCGACGAGGAAACTACGAGTGGCGATATCCTGACAGATATGTTCCAGGAGCTGCTGCTGGCTGATCTGTGTATCGCAGATATGAGCATCGACAATGCCAATGTATTCTATGAACTGGGCATCCGGCATGCGTTTCGTAAACGCGGCATCGTTCATATCCAGGCTGGGCGCGCTTACATGCCATTCGATGTTTTCAATGTGCGCACCATGCCTTACCACATTACGCCTGAAGGCGTGCCAGACCCGGAGTTTTTGGAAAAAGACAAGGCGGCTTTTAACCGTGCCTGCCGTGCCACCTGGGCCTCTGAGCCTGAGCGCATCCACAGCCCCATATACAATTTATTAACCGGCCTGGTGGAGCCAGATCGACGGACTCTGCGCACTCCGCTGGCAACCGGTTTTTGGCGCGAATACAACGAATGGAAACAACGTGTGACCATCGCCCAACGCCAGAAACGGATCGGTGACATTCTTTTATTGACCGAAGAGATCAAGAATCCACTCATCAAAGAGGAAGCCATTGGCGAAGCAGGCCGGGCGCTGGCAAGCATGGGGCGCAACGAACTTGCACTAAGCCAGTACCGCAAGGGACTGGAAGTAAATTCACGCAACCTGACCTTCAGACGTGAAGAAGCTTTCCACCTTAATCGTCTTGGCCGCGTGGATGATGCCATTGTCAAAATTGAAAGTCTGCTGGCAGATGTGCCAAACGATTTCGAAGCGGTCGCCTATCTTGGACGCATTTACAAGGAAATGTGGCATGAGTCCTGGAAGTGGATCCGCGAAAAGGAACTGCGCCTCAAGACCGCCTTCGAGTCCTACCATTGGCTGATCAAGTCTTTCGAAACATACTTGAGAGGTTATCGGCTCGACCTGAATACCAAAGATAACTTCGCCGGTGTCAATGCGCTCTCGCTGGGAACGCTCCTCGTTCATCTGGCAGATAAATATGAAAACAAGAAGGAACCTGATCCAGATATCACCTGGGTGCGCGAAATCCTGCCTGAACTGCGCGGAACGTTGATCTTTGCGCTGGAAAGCAAGGCACAGGATGTGATGGCAGACTACTGGACTTTGATCTCCCTGGCAGAATTACGGGTCCTGACCGCCGAGATCGCGCCACAAGTAACGCGTTCTTATCGCAAAGCGCTGACTGCATCCAGAGGCAATCAATTCTTTTTGCAATCCTCACTGGGGCAACTTGAAATGCTGCGTTCACTGGACCTGCGTGGTGAGTTTGTTCAGGCTGGTATAAACGCCATCAAAGAGGAAATGCGCCGCAATCAAAAGGAAGTCCCTGTTGCAGGACGCGATAATAAAAAGGGCCGTGTTGAAGTACCGGAAAAACCCCGCAAGGGAAATGACTTGATCTTCCTATTCACGGGCTATATGATCAACAATCCAAAGAAGAAGGAAGACCACTTCCCTCCTGAAAAAGAGCCGGGAGTCAAATCTGCGATCAGCGCCATCTTTGATAAATATAAGGCTGGACCTAACGATCTGGCCATTACCACTGGCATGGATGCAGGCAGTGAGATCCTGTTCGTGGAGACCTGTGTGGAACACGGCATCCCGGTTCAAGCCTACTTCCCCTCCCCTGAGGCTCCCTATGTGCGCGAATTTGTTAGCCCGGGTGGTGAGCAATGGGTTGAACGTTTTTACAATATGCGGAATCACCCGCTGGTGAACGAATTTTATCAACCTGATAGCGTGGGCTTGCCAAAAGACGGTGACAACGTAAATGAACGCAACAATCGCTGGGCGCTGTATTCCGCCCTGGCACGTGGCATAGACAAGGTCCGGCTGATCGCGGTTTGGGATGGAAAGGGCGAAACACCAAAAGACCTCGACGCGCGTCTGGTGAAACATATGGTGGATTTGATGCGTGACACCGGAGGCATCGTTGAACAGATCAATCCGGTCAAGTTATCCGGCCCTGTGCCAGCACCCGCTGTGACCGGGAATCACGCGCATGCAAATGTGTCAGTGAATGGAAAAACATCACCCAAAGCCGCGTCCACAAAAACTGCTGCGCGAAAGAAAAAGAATCGATCAAAGACAAATGTATAAAACAAACTGCCTGCTGATCAATCAGCAGGCAGCATTACGTCCGCAACCTTTTCCTTCGGGTATGGCCAGACCTCACCCTTGATTCCTTTTGCCAGATAAAAATCCCCCGCCTTTACCGTTTCAGGTCCTTCCAAACTAATAACAGTGACCTCACGGTTCGGGTCACCTGTGATATCCGTGAGGGGAACCAACAGGGTCAGTGCTTTTTTAACGCAATAACCTGGGCGGATAATTACATAACTTTCCTCAAAGATCACAGGGTCGATGGGCCAATAATCGCTGGGAGTATCCACTTCACTGACGAGGAAATCTCCAAATTTAGCCGTCAATTGGGCACCCCAGGGGGTATGCACTTCCATGGATTGAGGTTCACCTGGGCCAGGCAAAAACGGAATGACCCGTCTTTCCACTTTGCTTCGGTAGGCCCGAAAGTCAAGAGTCCTCAAAATGGAATCATCAGATGTAATAACGATTGGTTCGCTCATAAGCAACGCTAAATAATTCTACCATAAGGAAAAGCGGAAAATTTGTTGCAGGCTCGCAACATACACTGGCCATACAGATGTCTTGTAACGAAAACCAGCCTATGCTATAAAAGGAAAACTCAATATTATAAGTTAACTAAATTGGAGACATTAATAATGAAACACTCCTTTCGTCGAATCATAAAAGGGATCATCCTTCCGCTTCTCATCACAACTCTGGCCTGTTCCATATCAACCAGACCAACTGGCCCCTCTTCAGCTCCCACAGCAGAATCCGAATATCGTTATGACAATCTACCGGATCCAATCAATGAGGAGTCAGCAATATCGGAATTCCGCGCTATCGCGAAATGGGACAAACTTGATATTGCATACTTTTTCATCAATGGCACAAGTAAACTACAAGGAGACAGCGAACGAGATGTTGTAAGACAAGCCCTTGACTTGTGGGCACAGGAAACCTCGCTTACATTTACCGAGGTAGCGAACGAGGCAGATGCGGATATGGTTATTGGCTGGGCATCGGGCGAGCACGGCGATGGCGACCCATTCGATGGACCCGGTGACATCCTTGCACACGCATCCTTCCCAAACCCCTATGACGACCGACGGGTATTTCTGCATTTTGACGATGATGAACGCTGGGTGAATAGCGATTCAAATAACGTGGACCTGCTCACGGTCGCTGCGCATGAGTTCGGTCACACACTGGGACTCGCACATAGCGATGATCCCAATGCCTTGATGTATCCCAGCTATAGTGGGCCTCATCGCTTTCTTGGTAACGATGACATTCAGGGCGTGCAGGCCATTTATGGCGCGGTCAGCAATGCCCCACAGGCACCCAATGCTCCACCAAGTGGCGCGACACCACCTCCAAGCAAGGGTCAGGATTCAGATCAGGATGGGATCTCAGATGATAATGAAGTCCTGGTCACGGGCACTGATCCAAATAATGAGGACAGCGACAGCGACGGATTAAGCGACGGCGTGGAAGTTGCCAACCGTATGAATCCGCTGGATGCTGATATGGATAAAGATGGCGTGAGCGATGGGCAGGAAGTGGCAAATGGCACCGACCCGCTCTTTCCAGAACAATCTGATATTTCCCCGGAACTTGAAAACGAAGTCAGTGAGTTTTTGACCCGCGCCGTCGAACTGCAGATCGAAGCGTATCGCCAGGGGGATGCATCCATCGCTGCGTCCATTATGGCTGGGCAACTTCTAGAGGAATTAAGAGCAGATATTGATTCGCTCAACTCTCAGGGGCTGGTCTCAATTTCTGAAATTGACTATTACGAAAGTTACATCCACGACATCCGCGTGATCAGTGAAACGAATCTGGAAGTGGATACCTGCGAAGTTTGGACCACCTCAACCTATCGTCTCTCTGACGGTCAACTGGTCGAAAGTGGCGAACCCACCTTGCTCCCGCAAACCATCACCATTCAACAACGGGATGGCGGCTGGTTCATTACATCTGTAGTCTTCCAGAATGCGCCTGCGTTTTGTCGTTGAAACTAATGAACAAACTGATCTCGGTCGTCGGCGTGAGCGGCGTGGGCAAGACCGCCCTCGTGCAGGCATTGGATCGGACTGGCAGGTTTAC
>JAXIPJ010000330.1:0-17994 GCA_045402985.1 Anaerolineales bacterium | reverse complement strand
CGCAGGCTGTACGTGCCGTCGGCAGTAATGTGGGTAGTCAGGTTCACTTCATACCAGGTATTTGGGCTCACTGCACCCAATGAGGCTAATACTTGTGTATCGGCAGTTGGAGCATTGTTCCAGGTTACGGTTCCCTTCGATACGGCTTCGCCACTCAGGACAGGTCTTCCTGCCAGGTATCATCGCTGACGTGACAGAAATCTCCGCCTGCGTTGGCCGAAGGTACTGGCGTACTTCCAGTGCGCCATCGGTGTTGTATAAACACAATTTTGCAGCATTCCTATTTATTTTTTGGGCGAATTTCCTTTACAGATTTCACATTACTATTGTGATAAATGGTAGTTAAAATCTCCTCTCGATTTGCTGTACCGGGTGAAAGAAACAATACAGCAGACTCATGACGAATCAATTTCCCATAAAGTTGGTTGAAATATGTCCCATTTAGCAGAAATAGGCCTGGGCGGTGAAATGCAACTGCAATATATCCATTCTCGAATAAAAGTAATTCCTCAATTTCATCCCATTTTATTATTCCCTTGAGAAAGCCAATGGACATATACTTAATGCCATTCTTTACTACTCGCACGGATGGAAACATTTTTACTAACAGCAAGCCTAGCCAGACTGGAAAAACCAAAACCACAGAAGACGCAACGACAGTAATTAATAATTCTATAGGCTCGTGATTAGTGATGAGTTTGGAAATTGCTTGTAATAGCGTTACGAGAATAAAGTATACAAGGATAGCCATCCCAAGCAATTTGACTAACAAAGGAAAGAAACCATTCTGTTGACTATACATCATTTTCTCCTTATCAAAGTATTACTTCTACTTTTCGAAGTATTCCCAATCATGTTTAAGATCGTTCCAGGCTTCATTAAACAATTCAATAGGATTTAGTGCCGATCCATTTAATACTACGTGTCCATCTGTTGTATCAGCTGATCCATACGCCAACCACTCTGTTGCTGTTACTAAATCAACACCTGCTTCTGCACCTGCACCTCCTCCAAGAGACCAGGTTACCGAATTGATCACATCAGGATTTCCTACATCGACCGTAGCACCTGCGCCCACGCACCAACCATCGCATATGGAAACGTTGATAGGTACTTCACCGTCAAAAACGGTCGACACATTATCCGTTATTAATTCGTCAATAGACTGGTCCATGCCTGTTAAGGAAGGCAACACAGCAGCTTGGCCTTCTAGGCCAACCGTTATTGATGTGGAAACTGTAAGTGCCGCATCAAACTCGTTCATATAACTTACATCGAGATTCGTTATAGTATCCTTCACGGCCTTCAAATTTATTGCAAGTCCAATGTCTAGGCTACCACCTCCTAGAGCTTCAAGAGAAAAGCGGATACTACCTTGTAATGTATTGTAGGCGAATGGACTTAATTTGCTTACAGGAATGCCATCGTGTCCCGTCGGGTCAATATATTGAACAGGATTATTGTTGCCATAGGCATATCTATCCCAAGCTTGAACACCTTGCGTTGGTGGGATGATCGTATCTGCCTGCGCGAATCTTCCTAGCGAAGAGTCATACCAACGCGCCCCATAATACATCAACCCAAAATCCGACTCGTAACTGAATTGACCCGTATACTGATATTTCGTCTTTTCATTTCCAAAGGTATAGCGCGTGTCACCCCAAGCTTTATACCTTTGCTCATTGGTTTTGTCACCAGCAGAATTAGTAATAAGGCTGGTTGAGCCCAAATGATCGCCAAGCAAGTAATTCAATGTGCCGTTCGTGCGCATCGCGATCCGTTGTGAGCCAGCATAGTAATACTTGGTGATGGTTTGGTTCGCTCCAGGGCAGTTCATCTGGCCACATGTCTCTATAATAACGCAATCCATCATAAAATAAATAGACCCTAAAGCTATTTAGCATTAGGGTCTATATCATTCCAAAATTATATTATCTCGTCGGTACTGCTCTTAGTCTTCTCACAAGGAAGATGACAATGACAAGCACAAGCGCCATCAAGAGCAGGCCCGGCGCACCAGCGTCATCTATGAAGCCCGTGTTAGGCAGAGCAGTGGATGTGGCGACGATCGTCTGCGTGGAGACCGCGATTTGAGTGAATGCTGCGGCAACAGTAGCAGTGGCAGGATTCTGCGTCGCTGTGAAAGTGACGGTGGGCTGGGCGATAACAGGTGTATTGGTGGGAGGAACCGTATTTGTTACAGCAGCGGTTAGCGTGAGATTTTGTGCGACAGCAGTCTGGGTTAATCCCGCCTGGATCGTTGCAGCTTGTTGCGTGGCCTGTGCCTGCGCCGTCTGGTCTGCCTGTTGGGTGTTACCTCTGGAGAAGAAAAAATATCCGACGAGGCAAATTAGTGCAAGGAGTACGAGACCACCGAGAACGCCAGCTGCGAGCAGAAAAGTGCGATTACTGGATTCTTCAGGTGGATTGGGATCGTCATAATTCATATTATCATTATCGTATGCTGTCATGCTGCACTCTCCTCAACTTCGATGTGTCATTCTGAGCCGCGAAGAATCTCCTGTCCGAGGAGAGACCCTTCGCTTCGCTCAGGGTGACATGATTAAGAAATATTATCCCACAACTTCCAAATTTACCAAAGGCACGAGTACTGTCTCGCCATTTTCAAGCCTCACATCTGCGGCGCGGGCGCGCAATCCGCTGGGTAAGGAGCTGAGTCCCATGTGCAAGTTTGAGATCGTGCCGATCATCCCTGCGTTCGGCGGACGGCGCATCCGCACGGTTTGTCCCACTGCAAATGCTTCATAGGTGTGTGGTTCTTCGGGTTCGGTTGAAACCGGCAGCGGGATGATCACCTCGGGCCGGTTGCCGCTGTAACGGTCGAAGTGCTCGGCGTTGACCGTTGCCTCGCGTTTATTGCTGGTCGTCAACAATTTGAACGCAGCCGAGTTCATTGGCATGGCGCCGAATCCATCCAGCACTAAAATCGGGTATCGCATTTGGTAGGCGGGAACAATCAAAGTGGAAAGTAAACTCGAAATTACCAAACCGCGTATGGGTAGTTCCGCTGCGACGCGTAGCGTATCCGCATCGCGCACATGACCGCCCAGGATCACCGAACCGCGCAGGCTTACATCCAGGCGATCTGCTGTCAGGATATCGTCTGGCTTCTCGATCAGGCTTACCATCAATCCGTTGTCGATGCGGCCATTTCCCCAAACGCCTTGCACGAGCGCACCCGCAGTGCGGATGACCACACCGCGTTCAGCGACCACGTGTGTCACCATACCGGGCAGACCGGCGCGCAGTTCGACGCGGGTATCGCCCACTTCCATCAACACCTGTCCACTGCCCGCCACCATCACGCGACCTGCTCGTGGTGCTTTAATCGATCGCCCAAAAAGGCCGCTTTTCTCCGCCACCAGCGCGCCCTCCGTCAATCGGTCGCCTTCTTTGACTCGGATCATCTTGTCCGCTGCGATGGCGGAAACACCGAATGTGCGCGCCACATCCAACAGCACATGTTCACGCGCAAAATTCGCTTCCGCCACTACATCTGTTGGGTTGACGCGCTGGTTCACACGCGCATTCACCTTACCCAACACAGGCAGAAGGCGTTCACGCACAATGGTCGTAAGAGGTAAAACATGCAATATTGGAGCAAGCATTCTGACTTAACCTCCCACCGTGTAATGCCATTTCTTGATCAGTTCGCGCCGCCGCACCGGGTCGGATGGAAGCTGAAGCGGACGCCCACGCGCATCGATGATGACGCCAAGCGCGCCACCTGTCACTGTGACGGAGCCGCTCTTTCCCGGACCCAGTCCTGCGTCCGCGCGCCGAAGCGGTTGCAAACTCAAGCGCGCGCTCTCGCCCGTTGGAAGAGGCAATATCTCGAGGCCGCCAAACTTAACTTCCGCGCGCCCTTCCGTTCCATCGCTGTAAGTCAGCCTGGCACGCAGAACATGGTCACCATAATTTGCGGATGCGATCACAGAAACGACAGTGCCGAGCCCGATGAACGCACCGGACTCGATCACCTGCACTGGTAAATAATGATTGCGTGAAGAGGCCGCCCCCAACAATGGCAGTAAATTATTTTGGTCGAGTAGAACCGGCAGGATGCCAACGGGCTGGATGCCATCGAGCAGCAACAATAAACTTTGTCCGAGCGAAGTCCCATCGCTGACCGCGCCGCCCCCGCCAATGATCAGATCCAGAGGCGGCACCAAACCCGTCCGCGTGGCATGTGCGTTCGCAGGAAAATCCTTTTGCGCGGTGCGCACTGAAAGATACAAAGCCTGCCGCGCAATTGCCTGTGTGATGGCTTGTTCATCCAGCGTGGCAGGGATGGCGGATGGATATAACGATTTCTGAAATAAATACTCACGCAAGGTGTTCGACGATATATCGAGTTGCAGCCAGCGCATAATATCTTCCACTTCGGTGTACTGCAAGATGCCAGCCAAATTCTCGCCCAACCCGAATTGTGGATAAACGCCCAGTGTGAGTTTACCGGCAAAACCAGCCGCAACAGAAGTAGCCGACGCGCCGACATTCACAGACAACAGACCGCGCGTGGACTCATACAATTTGCTCAGGAAGCGGATCATACGTCCGCGCGCATATGCGGTGGGCAGAATAATTCCTGCAGACCAGAGATTGAGTTCATCGATCCCTTTGATCTGTCTCTGGCGAAGTTTCATTACCAGCGAAGCAAGTTCATGGCTGGCAGGTGCAAGATCTTCCACTTCAAGTGAGGGACGCACGTTGTAGCTGATCTGTAGTTTGCCGGCATGCCCGCCCAGCATTTCCTGGACCTCATTCGCAAGTTTTTGATTACCTGCATATAGCACCATTGGGCGTTTTTCCAGCGGCATCAAGTAACAGGCCAGCCCAACAGCTTCCAGCATTTTTTGGATCGAGCGGGAAGCACCCCCATCCGTGCCGCCTGCAAGTACGACAAGATCGGGGCGCGACCGAACGATGCTATCCATTTGCTGGTCTGGTCGGCGGTGATCTGAAAGATCAAGCGTTTCCACCACACGGCTGTAGGTTGATTCTGCCAGACGCCGCGCGCTTTGCACTGAAACGTCTGAAAGCAGACCGACGACAACAGTCTTGACGGTGGGGCCAGCGGAGAGGGTGGCAACGACCGCATCCACACCTGAACCGTCTGGCTGGGAGGGCGCAATCAAATTGTTATCCTGTGCCCCCAGCAGAGTCGCGCCAATGATGTTCTGCAAATTGAGGATGGCTTCACGTACGCCAATACCTATATCCCTGAATGGTGCTTCGGCGGTGCTGGGCGCCTGCCCCGAGGCGATGAATCGATACTGACCCTCGACCACGTCAAACATTACGGCGCGTGTGACGGTGGCGCCAACATCAATTGCTAAAATGGATTCGTTTTGTACCAGCGATGCAGGCATAGTTTATAGACCACTGAGTTGTCTGATGAAATTTATGATGGAGCTTAAGCGTTCGATCATGGCGGTGAGAGCTGCCATATAGACACCTGCAAATAGTACGCCCAGAGTGACGGCAATAAAGATGCGGCCAATCCAGGCGATAATCTCAAGGATACGATTCCGTTTGGCTGTACCATCCGGTGCACGGCTCGCGCTGAAATGGAAGGATGCGAGCGTGAAGGTAGTGCCCACCAACATGACCGTCCCTTCGACCAATCCCAGGAACGCATCCGTACCAGTGGCCGCGGAGCGGAAATCCAGTGCCGCCATCGAAGCGCGCGCCTGTGGGATCAACGTGCCGAGCAGTGCACCACCGATGGCTGCCGCCGCACCAACGCCCACGAGCACCGCCATTGCAAAATTTCCGATCCATGCAATACGCGGAGAGAGTTTTGCAAGCAGGGAAATGCAAAGCACGAGAGGAACGATCATGAATATTAGTTGGGTGGGGTCCGCGGTCTGAAACGACCCGAACAATTTCGGCACCAGCACCTGATGCCAGACCACAGTGGCTGCATACCCCGATGAAATGCCAACGAAAATATATACAGCAATGCGAAATAACGGACTGTCACCAATCAGATAGCTGAAGATCATTAAGGTAAGGATGAGGCCGATTAATCCGGAAATTAAATCAAGAGGCATTCGTTTTCATCCCTGTTCGGCTTCAGCGCGGCGGGTGCGCAGGCCTGTGAATAAACTCCACAGGCTGCCCAGCGTGATGGCGGCGATGGCGGTCATCAATCCCACGCCAAAGGTATCCCAATAGTTACGGGCGATCCCCGGCCGGCTGTTATTGACAAACTCGTATGTGGCCGCGTCTGAAAGCCCGCTGACCATGCCGGTTATTTGACGGGATGAAACATACGGTTGAAGCAATGGGCCTGCCTGGGCGCTGGATACCACCAGCAATGGCTGATTGGTTAAGGCGGGGTCAACTTGTTTCAAGGCTGCCAATTGCTCCACCCAGATGCGCCCTGATTCAGCGTGATCGGTGAGTACAACCACCGCGGAAAATTCAGAGAGTCTTTCCACAGCTGCAGATGGCACGGCTATCATTGGCGATCCAACAAATTCAAGTACACCGGCGGCACCACCTGGCAAATATCCCAAATTGAAGTAGTGTTCCCCGGCGTTATACCCAAGCCCAGCCGGGGAAGGCTGGTTGATATTTGTACTGGTCATTAATCTCTCAGCCAAGGCTGATCCGTTCGGTGAAGTGGAGATGAACGATAGGCGCGGATGACGCAGCAGCACCATTTGATCTAGCAATGGACCGCTGGTTGCTTCCATTTCACCCGCCAGCGCAGGTTCGTAATCAATGACCACCAGCACCTGCGAATTTTCAGGAATGTTCGCCACCGCACTCGATGCAGCACTGACCGCTTCCGGCAAAGCAGGTGAAACTGGCATCGCTTGCGTACGAAGAATGATCATGGAACCAAGAACAATCAGCAATAATGCACTCAGCGCCCAGCGTAATACATTTTGTGGCAGCACTACTGACTCAGCCAGGATCGCCCGCGGCGATGTTTCGCTCGCAAGGATCTGTTGCAATAAAGCTGCGCCTGATTGTTGTTCCTCAGAGGCCTGCAACTTTAACGAAATGGGTTTTGGTCTTCTCGCTGAACCGATAGGCGCCATGGGAATTAAACCACGCAAGCCCGCCAGCGGACCTTCGCGCTCGGCCGGTTGATCGTCAATGTCTAGAGCGTTATCAGAGACGACCGACTCCACAGGACGCATGGCTTGGACCCAGGATGGCAACTCGACGGGAGCAAGTGCCTCGTCTCCTTCGGCGGATGCAGTGGACGGCTCTTGTTGTGACGTTTCAGCTGCTCCTGGCTCCGGACGCGAGAGCCAGTCTGGCATTTCCATCGAAAGTAGCGAATCTACATCCTGGTTCGAGAGGGAGGCAGAATCGCTTGAAGGGGCAAAAAGACTCGCATCAATGGTGGCCGGCACAGGCGTGGAGGGAGTTGGCCCTTCATCTGCCTGAGGAGTTTCCTGCAAAGGTTCGAGCCACGAGAAAAGATCATCTGAGGCTGGAGTAGTTGCAGGTGGCTGGTAGGTATCGCGGAATTGATCGAGGGCCTCGACGCCCATAGGCATGGAAGGTTGCTCAGCAGCGCTCTTGAGCCAATCTGGCGTAAACTGTTCGGCTTCTGCACTGAGAGGCGCAGTGTGGCTCGGAGGGAGAACATCTGCAGATGCCGGTGTGTCTTCGGATTGCTCGGTCATATTTTTTAACCAGTCCGGTTCATCCTGCGCTGGGGACGCTGGTTCAGAAAGGGAGGCAGCTGATAATGGCTCTGATTCTCCGGGCAGATTCTGGAGCCAGCTCAAATCGTCTGGAGGAGTTGAGGCTTGAGCAGGCGTGGCTGGCAAAGGTTCTGACGGTTCGCCAAGATTCTGGAGCCAGCTCAAATCCTCTTTGGGTGCGGATGGTTGTGAAGACTGGGAAGGTGGAGGAGGTGATGATTCTGCTTCTCTGCCGAGATTATCCAGCCAGCCTAGGTCTTCTTTGGCTGAGGAGGACTGCGAGGGCGGCAAGGGTTCTGATGTTCCGCCGAGATTGCTCAACCAACTCAAGTCCTCTTTTGGCGCGGAGGGCTGGGAAGGCTGTGAAGGTTCTGAGGATCTACCCAGATCGTTCAGCCAGTTTAGATCCTCTTTAGGAGCAGAAGGTTGTGAAGAGGCGGGTTGTGCGGGCGCGGAGATTCCGCCCAGGTCATTGAGCCAGCTTAAATCATCTGGTGCAGACGCGGGCTGCGCGGAACCTGAAGGTGTTTGGATGTTGGGCGTCCAACTTGTATCTTGTTTGGGTTTAGCCAGGTCGCCGGTTTGCTTCGACGAAGCTTCCAGGTCATGCAGCCAGCCAAGGTCTTCCTCTTCTTTGGGAGCGGGTTCGTGAGCAGGCGTTGCGGGGGAGTCAAAACTGCTCATCCAGCGCATATCATTTTGCGAGGTATCAGGCTCTAGCGAGACAGGTTCAGCGGGTTGTTCCGCCGCCTGTGAAAACCATGCCGATAATTCGTCCTTTTCTGTGGACGCCTGCGATGGAGCATTTTTCTCTGAAGGCTTTTCCACCTGCGCGGCAGGCGACTCAGATGTGCTTTTATTGAACTGCGCGAAGAAATCCGTTTCAGGTTCAGGAGCGGCAGGGGCGAGTGGCTTCTGTTTGGCTATTGGATTAATACTAGACAGCCAGTCCGGGATGTCGTCGTCTTCGGCGCGCTTGGTCTGTGAGGCCAGTCCCGCTAAAAGATCGGGTACTTCATTCTTCTGGACCTTTGGGTGGGCTGCCGTTTGAGCAGCGTCTTCCTCAGCTGACTCTCGCGACTGCTGACGCATCTCCCTCAGCCATTCCGGAAGGGCATTCTCAAGTTCACCGGTGCCTTTTTTCGTTGGCTTTTCGCCAATATGCACCATCGACTCGGGCTTTAACGGAGTCTGGCAAAACTGACAGACATCCAGAAAGTCCGGGTTATTTTTTTTGCAGTTGGGGCAACGGATATCAGCCATGGTTAATTCCCACCGTATGGTCGATCAATGCCAAACAATATGCGTAGCCCTGTCAATAAAGTCCCCAAAGAGATACCGAGCAAAAGTCCGCGTGCGCCTCCACGCGAGAGCATGCCGCCAAATTGTGTAATGATCCAGTTGCCTGGCAGCGCGCCAAAGGGAGTTGGCATGATCGCAAGCAGGAAGAGCACTGCGCTCAGTAAAAACAATATGGTCATTACATCCACACGGCGGCGAAAGAGGCGGATGCTGGCATAGATCAACGTGACCGCCAGGATCGCCATCAGTGAGGCCTCCACTGGAACAATGACTGCATTCACTGCCAGATTAACAAAAGGATTATTCGGCCCCAGTAAGAGTCCAAAACCAAAAGTGATTCCAAGTGACAGTAGCATCACTACACCATAGATACTGCCCTTTTGCCTTGCGCGAATTTTTTCCAATTGCACAGCGGCCAGATTATAAATACCGACCAACACCGCCATGGCTGCAATGATGATGGCCCAGTCCATCAGGCGCAGTCTTAATGATTCCAATTGTTCCACCTGGAAGAAATAACCCAACAGAACGATCACCCCCGCAGCAATCGCAAAAGCAGCCGTGATCACGCGCATTAGATGGGCGCTCCCAAGATAGTTAAACCCGCGCCGATGAGGATGGCAAGGATGATCAGCCAGCGCAAAATATCCTGCACATTCAAACTGGCCTCATGCGAGGCGCCTGCTCCCACGTATGCACCTGCAGCAAAAAGTTCCTCTCCGATCAGTGGGTCTTGTGAGGAGGCATAGAAGATGGCTTGAGCGGAAAGATTATCACTTGCGGCGATCACGTTCGAGTTGCCACGATCAGACTCTTCTGTTAAAAGCCCAGCTTCGGCGCCAAAGTCACCGATGAAGACATTGGTGGAAACATTTTCATCGTGCATGACGGGCAGCGTCCCAGCCGCGTATGAAAAGGGTGAAAGTCCAGTTAAACGTCCGGTGCTGAAGCGGTATTGGTCCTCCGCTCCTGCCGCGCGGTAGCCTGACTGCAAAGTATCCTGCGATAGGATCGTGAGCGGAGCATCTCCGGATGTGACTATGGGTGGCCGGTCGCTGACGGAGGTCCGTTCTGACAATCTGCGCAGCATGGCGAGGCCCGCCAATGCCGAGCCGCCGCGCGCTGTGAAGAGGTTACCGCGTCCAAGAGAAATGTGCAGGCGCGTGCCATTCTCAACTGCGAGGCCCACTGAGCGATTGAGGCGCTCATATGCATCAATGGGACGTAAAATACCCGGCGATCTTCGACGCCAAAGTGTGAGAGCCACCAAAAGAACCGCGGCCAAAACAAGTAAACCAAGGGCCATTATAAAGATTCCTCTCCGCGTAAATAACGGGCGAAGGCCTGTGTCTGTTCATCTTCTTCGAGCATGTGAGCGAGTGAGTCCAGGTTTTTCCCACCGATGAATGGTTGACTCATATACACCGCCTGGGCACCCAGAATAGTCAAGGGCCCACCTGCTTCAAGTAACCAGGCGGCAAATCCATCCAGTTTGAGGCGACGTAATGATTCAGCCCACTTAGACCAATCAGATCGCGCTTGCATGGGTAAAGTATAGCATATTTTAGAGGTGACCTGACTCGCATATGCAGTATGGAAATTTCAGTGTCGTTGCGAATTAATGAAAATGTGAAGCACGGTTTTTGAGCCTCTTTCATCAAGTATAATGACAAAAGAATTCACCAACAGAGGTACCATGACCGAAAAGAAAATTCGTGTGCTCGTTGCCAAGCCCGGGCTCGATGGACATGATCGTGGCGCAAAGGTCGTTGCGCGTGCCCTGCGGGATGCCGGTATGGAAGTTATTTATACTGGCTTGCGGCAGACACCTGAAATGATCGCGGAGGCCGCGCTTCAGGAAGATGTGGACGTGGTGGGGCTTTCCATCCTTTCAGGCGCGCACATGGCGCTGGCGCCGCGCATCATGGAATTGCTCAAGGCCAATGGGCAGGACGATGTGAAGGTTTTTATCGGAGGCATCGTGCCAGATGAAGATATGCCACGCCTGAGAGAAATGGGCATCACGGGCATATATGGCCCGGGTGCATCCACAGATGACATCATCAAGGATGTTCGTGAGGCAGTGCAGCCGTGAGGTTACGTGGCACCTTAGCGCCGCGTAATTTCATGATAAGAGAATTATGTCGCTGACGGAATCCATCCTCGCAGGGAATCGACTCTCCATATCACGCTTATTGACCCAGGTGGAAAACGATTCAGCTGTGGGCCGCGCTGCTCTGGCAGAACTCTTCCCGTATACCGGCAGCGCCCATCTTATTGGCGTGACGGGCGCGCCAGGCACGGGGAAATCCTCACTGGTCAATCAACTCGTGCTGCATTATCGAAAACAAGACGATAAGAAAATTGCCATTGTTGCAGTTGATCCGTCCAGTCCGTTTACTGGAGGGGCGGTGCTTGGTGACCGCGTGCGCATGCGCGACCTTTCAGGGGATGAGGGAGTCTTCATCCGCTCGATGGCGACGCGCGGCTCACTGGGTGGCATTGCACAAACAACCGCTGCGTTCACGCAGGTCTTCGATGCGGCGGGTTTTGAGATCATCATCATCGAAACTGTCGGCGCGGGACAGAGTGAAGTGGATGTCGCGCGGCTGGCGCACACGACTCTGGTTGTGGAAGCACCCGGCCTCGGTGATGATATCCAGGCGATCAAAGCAGGCATTCTGGAAATCGCGGACGTACTTGTGATCAATAAAGCGGACCGCCCCGGTGTGGAAATTACGGAACGTGCGCTGCGCTCCACGCTGGAGCTGGCTCACCCAACGAAACGCATTTATCGACATCACGGTCAGAGCATGTCTGTTCCTACGGTTCAAAGTGACATTGAAACTTTATGGATCCCACCGATTCACAAAACCGTTTCCACAGAAGGCAAAGGGATCGCGGAGCTGGCGGAGTCTATTGCAAAACATGCGGCGCACTTACGTCAAAGTGGAGATTGGGCTGCTCGAGACCGCGCCAGGCTGAGGTCCGAGTTGGAGGCGCTCATCCGCGAAGAGTTGTTGAGTCGCTTTCTTGAGAATATCCAGCAAACGAAATATGATGAAATGATTGAAAAGGTATTGAATAGAAGCCTATCGCCTTATGAGGCAGTGAAGTTCCTTGTCAATGGAAATGTCCCTCACCCTGGCCCTCTCCCGAAAGGAGAGGGGACTCCCAAGGGCTGGGGATGAGGGAAAATAAGGAGAAGAGATGTCACAACATCTTCACCATGAAATGAAAATGTATGGAGAGATCAAGTTATATGCTGGCTCAGGTTCGCCCGAGCTTGCGCAAAAGATTGCCGATTATCTGGGGCAGCAAATTAGCCCGCGGGAAGTAATCCAATTCCCCAATGAAAATATATTCATCAAATTGAATAGCAGTGCGCGCGGGCAGGATGTTTATATCATTCAGACGACCTCCTCACCCGTGCATTACAACCTGATGGAACTATTGATCATGATCCAGACCATCCGCCTGGATTCCGCCGCGCGCATCACAGCCGTGATCCCGTATCTATGTTATGGCCGTTCGGATAAGAAGGATCAACCGCGCGTGCCCATCACAGCCCGGCTGATGGCGGATATCATTGAGATCGCCGGCGCGGATCGCTACATGACCTTCGACCCTCACGCCGGGCAAATCCAGGGCTTCTTCTCCATCCCTGGCGATGTGCTGACGGCCTCACATATGATCAGTGACTATATCAAGGCAAATTTGCATAAACAGATGAAGGACCCTGTGGTTGTGGCTACAGATCTGGGCTTTGCCAAAAAGGGCCGTAATTATGCCCTGGACATGGATGTGCCGATTGCCTTTATTGAAAAGAGACGAACAGGTAATGACGGGAAAGCCGAAGCTTTAACTTTGATCGGCGATGTGAATGATCGGGATGTGATCATCGTGGATGATGAAGTAGATACTGGTGGTTCGATTGCACAGGCAGTGGATGTGGTACGACAACACGGCGCGCGCGATGTCTATCTCGCATTTATCCATCCGATCTTTTCGCGGGATGCGGCCGAGCGCCTGGCGGCATTGCCCATCAAACACATCATCACAACAGATACGGTTTCCATTCCGCCTGAAAAAATGGAACCGCTGGAGGGACGCATCACGATCCTGTCCATTTCATCCATGCTGGGTGAAGTCATCCGCCGCGCACATGAGGGCCGCAGTGTCGGTGAAATGTTCAACGAGTAGCTTTGTTCAAGCCGCCGTCGAGAGTATTACTAAATTATGCCAGAACTCCCAGAAGTTGAAACCATCGCACGAAAACTTGAACCTGACCTGATCGGCAAAACAATCCTTGAAGCCGACCTGCGCTGGACTCGTACGCTTGCCATGCCTTCACCCCGGATATTTAAGAAACAGATCAAGGGGCAGAAGATCAGGGAAGTGACGCGCCGCGCGAAATACTTTATCCTGCATCTTTCCGATGCGAGTTTGCTTATTCATCTGCGGATGAGCGGTGATCTATCAATCAAAGAGGGTAAAATTAAGCCAGAGAAACACGATCGATTGATCCTAAAATTGCTCTCTGCGCCGTCCGCGACGCAGACCGCCCCCGAGGACGGCGGCTTAAGCAGTTTAGTATTCAACGATACGCGCAAGTTCGGGCGTGTATGGTTAACCTCCAGGCCCGAAGCGCTGCTAGGCAGACTCGGCCCGGAACCATTGAGCAGAGACTTCAG
The DNA here is from genome assembly GCA_045402985.1 of Anaerolineales bacterium. Taxonomy (GTDB): domain Bacteria; phylum Chloroflexota; class Anaerolineae; order Anaerolineales; family Villigracilaceae; genus Defluviilinea. The sequence goes on along the minus strand of JAXIPJ010000330.1, from coordinate 4,304 downwards.
CGCGCGATGGCTGTACAATGCACTGAGCAAAAGACACCGGCAGCTCAAGCCCTTATTACTTGACCAAACATTTCTGGCCGGGCTGGGCAACATCTATACGGATGAAGCATTGCACATTGCGAAACTGCATCCACTGGCCGCCTCCGATTCCATAACAATGAATCAGGCCAGAGTTTTGCGTGAAGCGGTTCGCAAAGTTTTGAAGGAAGGCATCCGCCGAAACGGCTCATCCATAGATTGGGTCTATCGCGGCGGTGAATATCAGAATCATTTTCGGGTGTATGATCGTGAAGGAAAATCCTGTTCCGTCTGTGGCACACAGATCCGGCGTATCACGGTCGGTCAGCGCGGTACACATTACTGCCCGGAATGTCAATTACAGAGTGCCGCATAAATACCAATCTCGAAGTATGAAGTTTTGCCTGCAACTTAACCAAAAATTTTGGTAAATAATTGAGACAAGCGGTAGAGGTAACACATGGTTGAGATTACATATCTTGCGATAATCGGCATTGGTTTGGCCGCCATGTTTTTTGGCTATGGTTTTGGTCTGTTCGAGGGACGCAACCAGGGCTACAAAAAACGCAGAGGCGAGGAAAATCAGGAGGAGAAGGAAAAGCCCGCCGCTTCCAGCAACCCCGTCACTGTCATGGTAGATGATCCGGGTCTCTTGCGCATCAAAAATGAAAATGGCCAATTCACACTTGATCTGGACGGCACGCGCGTGAATGTCTCTTCATTCTCAGTAGACCAGCGCAAAAGATTAATAGAAATGTTGAACCTTATGCGACCCTGGCTGGAAGGGAAGCCTGTGCCTGCCCCTGTGACACCGACTCCGGCCCCGCCTCCACCTGCGCCGATGCCTGTCGCAGATACTCGTCAGGGTGCTCCAGTTGCAGTTGCGCCATCCACCCCCAGCTTGACTCCGCGTCCTGTCGCGCCGAAAGAGAGATCCGCGCCCAAGGATGATCGTCCTGCCGCGCCCGCCACAAGCATCGTCGGGCAAATTGATGCCATCCTTCAGGAACGTTTAGTTGGTACCCCTCTCGAAGACCGCGGTGTGTTTTTGGCACAGTCACCCGATGGCAGCGTAAACGTCTATGTTGGCCTGACTCGTTACGCGGGAATAGAGGATGTACCAGATGACGAGATCAAAGCCGCCATCCGCGCCGCCATCTCTGCATGGGAAATTAAATATACACCGGGATTAAAGTAGACATTTCCGAAATAAAATCAGGACGCCGCCTCGAGCGATTAGTCCCGTTTATAACGCGCGGTCAACACCGGGCAATGCGCAGCTTCTGCGACCTCAGCCGTCACATTGGGGGTATAGAGTTGACGTAAACCAGTGGCGCTGTAGGGTGAGCCCATACAGACCATATCATAATTTCCCTTTCTGATCTCAGCCAGGATCTCATTCACAACACTCCCCTGACGCGTGGTTGCTTTGGCGTTCAACCCGGCCTTTTGTGCAATATCCAGGGCGTTTCGCAAACTGCGTCCCACCAATGTATTTGTATCCTCAAGATCATTCAGATGTTTACGCATATCGCGCGTGCCGGGGTATTCCACCTCAGTGGGCGTAATTACGTGCAGGACGGTTACATCCGCGTGGCTTGCAACCGCCACCTCAAAAGCGAGATTCTCCGCCGCGATCTCGTAGCCCAGCCCACCTATGCTGATCAACATTTTTTTCAATGGCAGGCGTGCTGCCGGAACATAAAGGATCGGCCCCTTGATCTTTTCCATGAGTGGACGAATGGAGCGCCCCGTGAGCCAGCGACGAATACGCGGCCGCCCCAGCGGACTCACCACGGTTATAAAATCGCCGCTGTTTGCTTTTTGAGGGATCACCTGCTCCGCTTCACCATTCTGGATCTCTGGGTTGTACTCTATCCCCTTTTGTTCGAACAACTCGATGGCTTTGGCGAAGACATCCTCCAGCGGATGATGATCATCGATCGCCGCAGATCTCAGATTCTCGGTCACACCCAGAAGCCTTACTTTCAATTGCATCGCTTCAGCCAGCCATACTCCATATTCGATGGCAGACCATGTATCCTTATATCCGTTGGTTGTAATTAATAACTCGGGTTTCATTCAATACTCCGTTGACCATACAAAATGACTCCAAGAATTCCAGCGCCGATCAATACATACTGGGGAGAAACACCAAAATACAAGGCAATAAAACTCGCCAGCGCCAGCAGGACGGGACGCCATTTGATGGCTTGTGGATTTGCCGCACGGAACAACTGCCATGCGACAAGTGCTAGTAGAACGACGATGGCTGGTGTCATTCCCTTAATAAAATGTTTCATCCATTCCTGTCCCTGGAAACGCACCAGTACCGATGCCACGGTGAGCATAATGACCGTTGGAGGAATGATGGCACCCAATAAAGCCGCCAACACTCCTGAGATCCCACCAGAGGCGTAACCGATGAACATGGCAAGCTTGAGGGCTTCACTCCCGGGCACAAGATTAGAAAACCCAACGGCCTCCACAAACTGGGCCTCGGTCATCAGCTTGCCAACCGTCTCCTTGTATAAAAGGCCAATGGAAGTGGGGCCCGCAGTCGTCAACAAATTGACCTTTAGGAAGATCCAGAACAAACGGAACCAGCGTTGAAGTTTGGTAGGCTCCTTCATCTGAAAATAAAGGTACCGATGATGCCACTGATCAGGATGACAACCGGGGCAGGTATCTCATATAAATAGGCGATCAGGCTTACCGACCCAACCGTCACAACGATCCAATCAAATTCGCCGCCTGTGCCGCTTTTCAAAACCTTCCACGCAACCGTGAGGATCAATATCGCTACCGCCGGAGTGAGCCCCTCCACGAAGCGACTTAACCAGGCCTCGCGCTGGATCCTGTGAAGCACCGAGACGAGCGCAAACATCAAAATGGTGGGCGGAAGGATCGCCGCAAACAGGGATATGAGACCGCCAGGGACGCCGCCCACTGTATAACCAACGAACATGGCAAGTTGCAGGGCGTCACTTCCCGGCAGCAGGGTCGCCAGGCCCACTGCCTGAACAAATTGATCTTCAGTGAGGAAATGTCCCACAGCTTCGTTGTAGAGCAGGCCGGTTGAGGCTGCGCCTGAGGTGCTGAGTAGATTGATCTTGAGAAATACCCAAAAAAGTGTTGTAAGAGTATCCACGGTCCATCCTTTATATATAAGCCCCAATTTTAGCAGAAGTGGACGGGAATGCCTGGGATGTAACCCGCTCATATTATGGAATTAGGAACGGTGTAAAATAGATTCATTATGTCATTGCGAGCCCTTTCGCGTTGAGCGGAGCGCAGCGAAGTCGAAACGAGGGCGAAGCAATCTCCTGCATTACAGAGATTGCCACGCCGCTTAAGAGCAAGAACGGCGGCTCGCAATGACAATATTGTGGAGACAACATGACTTCAAAAGATTTTCGCATTGAAAAAGATTCGCTTGGTGAGGTACAAGTGCCGGCTTCGGCTCTTTACGGCGCGCAGACCCAACGCGCGGTGGAAAATTTCCAGATCAGCGGATTGCGCCCGTGGCGCGCCTTCATCTGGTCAATTGCGGCGGTGAAACGTGCGGCAGCATTGGTGAATTACGAACTGGGATTATTCAATGACCTGGAAGCGGATGGAAAACACCTGGGCGCGCAACAGTTGGCGGATGCCGTTGCCCAGGCCGCCGCGGAAGTAATGGACGGCAAATGGGACGACCAATTTGTCGTCGAGCCGTTTCAAGCAGGCGCGGGGACCAGTCATAACATGAATGCGAATGAAGTGATTGCGAATCGCGCCACTCAAATTTTGGGCGGGGAACTCGGCAAGTATTATGTGCATCCGAATGACCATGTTAACATGGCGCAATCCACGAATGACGTGATCCCGACTTCGATCCGTTTGGGCGCGTTGTGGCGCGTGGATGAATTGTTAGCGGCGCTGAAAAATTTACAAACCGCGTTGGAATATAAGGCGCGTGAATTTGATGAAGTGCTCAAATCAGGTCGTACGCACTTGCAGGACGCAGTGCCTTTGAGGCTGGGGCAGGAATTCTCCGCATATGCAAAGGCAGTGGAACGCGATTCAGAACGCGTCCGCAGGTCGGCTGAAGGGTTGAGACGGCTGGGTATCGGCGGCACAGCTGTCGGGTCCGGTTTGAACGCCCATCCAGAATATCACACGCGCATGGTGAGGAAATTATCTGAACTCACAGGCTTGCAGTTGGTCGAATCAGATAATCTGTTTGAGTCGATGCAATCCATGGCGGACGCGGCGGACTTCTCCGCGTCGTTGCGGACTCTGGC
>JAXIPJ010000117.1:0-24443 GCA_045402985.1 Anaerolineales bacterium | reverse complement strand
GTTTTGATGAAGGTGGGCGCGCCGCTGCCTGCAAGTTTGATCTACACGATGTATAAACCTCTTTGTCATCAATTTGGGTTCAGGTCATTTTACTTGTTTGGCGAGCAGGCCTATTATCCATTGGAAGAAGCGCGTATTCCTGGCGTCAAAACCTTTCAGCAGGCCACCGGTATTCGCGATCTCCATTCCGCTGCTGGCGTTTCCCGTTTGGAGGCGCGTCAGTTTACGGGTAATGAAGCGGTGGGCTACAAGATGGCCCTCTGTGAACGCGACATGGCCATCTATGGTGCGATCTTTCTTTTTGGGATTGTATATGCATTGACAGGCCGTCGCATCAAACCCATGCATTGGTTAGTCGCGCTCCTAATAGGTTTGATGCCTATTGGTCTGGATGGCTTTTCACAATTGTTCAGCCAGATGGAATGGTCGTGGTTGTCTTCGATGTTGCCATATCGCGAGAGTACCCCGTTCTTGCGCGTACTTACTGGCGGACTCTTTGGTCTAGCGGTTGCCTGGTTTGCATACCCATACATCGAAGAATCCATGTCTGAGACGCGTCAATTCTTTATCAAAAAATTTGCCTCCATTAAACAAACCCCGTCATGAGCACAGTACCAGCGACGTAGACAAAGGAAACGATGCCTCTTATTCAGCACAACGGACTCCGTTACTTTCAATTTGATACTTTGCAAATCAGGCACGCGGTCTTCACAAGACACGGAGGTGTCAGCCCTGAGCCCTGGGGTTCACTGAACGTTGGCGGCACTGTAGGTGATGACCTGGAGCGTGTAAAAGAGAATCGACTGCTCTCATTTTATGCAATGGGCCGCGCGCCTGAATCAGCTTTTGAGGTGTGGCAGGTGCACAGTGCGGATGTGGTCTGTGCGCGTGCGCCGCGCCCGCAGGGGGAGTCTTTGCGTCAGGCAGATATTATTCTTACTGATACACACGAAGTGACGCTCTTCATGCGCTTTGCAGATTGTGTTCCCATTTTGCTGCACGACCCATGCAAGGGAGTTGTGGGTCTGGCACACGCCGGTTGGATGGGCACACTGCGCGATGTAGCTACTGCCACCGTCCATGCGATGCAGAGACAATATGATTCAAACCCAGCTGATATCATCGCTGGCATCGGGCCATCTATTGGGCCGGACCATTATCAGATCGGTGCAGATGTCATTTTGCAGGTAATGCAAAAGTATGGGGATGAATCTGAAATATTGCTCAAGTCTCACAACGGAAAAATTCATTTTGATCTTTGGAAGGCAAATGAACTCCTGCTCGAACGCGCTGGCATCGGCAAAATTGAGAACGCGGAAATTTGCACTGCCTGCCACACCGATGATTGGTTTTCACATCGCGCTGAGAAAGGCCGCACCGGTCGCTTCGGCGCGTTGATCTCTTTGTAGTAGGGGCGACCCTTCAATGCTAATCAGCTCGAATATTAGGTCAATGTTCCTGGCTTTCTATGGTCTCATAATGCGCTTGGCGGGTCGCCCCTACGAGCTATAAAAAATATTATGATTTCAGATCTTGTCACATCCATCCGCGAACGTTACGAAGATACACTCGATCGAATTGCAGAGGCCGCGCGGAAAAGCAACCGCGATCCAAAAGAAATTCGCCTGGTCGTTGTCACGAAATCCCAGCCTGTGGAGGTAGCCCGGGCCGCCATTGAAGCGGGAGTGCGCATTCTTGGAGAAAATTATCCTGAAGAAGGCGTCATGAAAATTCAATCTATGGCGCGGCAAAGTGGGGTAGAATGGCACATGATCGGGCACGTGCAGAGTCGCAAAGCCCGCCTCGTGGCCGATCACTTCGCACTTTTACATTCCCTCGACAGTCTCAAACTTGCGCAACGCCTTAATCGTTTTGCGTCGGAAAGCAATCACATTTTGCCTGTATTGCTCGAGTTCAATGTGGGCGGTGAAGAAAGCAAATCAGGCTGGGACGCCTCGCATAAATCGCGCTGGAATACGTTACTGCCTGATATTGCAGCCATTTTGGATTTGCCAAACGTACGCGTCCACGGATTAATGACCATGCCTCCTCTGGGAACTGATCCCGAAGAATCGCGGCGCTTCTTCCTGCGCCTGAGGCTGTTACGTGACTATCTGGCAACTCAATATCCCAAAGCGGATTGGCGCGAACTCTCGATGGGCACAAGTGCAGATTATGCTGTCGCAGTGGAGGAAGGTGCCACCCTCGTCAGGGTAGGTACGGCAATCGTCGGTGCACGCAAATACAAGCATAGCAGTCCTGTGGACAAGTCGGAGAATGAAGCGTGATGGAAATCCTTATCATATTAATTAATACCGTTCAGCAAATACTTGTCGTTCTCGTGATCGTTTCGATAATTCTTTCCTATGTCATGGACCCGTATCATCCGGTTCGGCGCGGGGTTGATAATATTGTACAGCCCATGCTCAATCCCATTCGGCGCGTGGTGCCGCTAGTTGGAATGTTCGATTTTAGCCCGCTGATTTTAATTCTGCTGCTACAATTTGCCGGGCGTATTCTAATTGCTTTAGTCGCTTCACTGAGGTGATATATGGTTAATCGTAAATTCAACTTGCATGGTGGACAAAAGGGCTCTGCTCTGGCTGTACGGGTAACGCCCCGCGCCAGCCGCAACGAGATCGTGGAAGTGCTGGACGATGGAACGATCAAAGTGCGCATCGCCGCGCCACCGTCGGATGAGGAGGCGAACACTGCGCTGATCGAATTCCTAGCAGAAATTCTGGGCGTGCCAAAGTCGCGCCTCGATATTGTGGCGGGTGCAGCTGGCCGCGATAAATTGATCTCTGTCGTCGATATGGACGTGGAGACGGCCCATCAGCGCATTGTGGCGCACATGGGATAAAATAGAGTTTGAACAGCATTCCCCGGTTCAGAAGACCGGGGAATTTTTTTGCCTCTTGTGCGGCTTGGTTGTCTGTGTAATAATCTCGCAAATTTCCCGGAGGAGTTCCATGTCTCATATTGTTGACCAGGTTTCACTCGGCGCCATTGTGCAGGTGCGCGATCGTTTGCTCGAACAACAAGCGCGCGGACGAAAAGTGTTGCGCCTTGAATCAGGGGATCCATCGTTTGATATCCCTGTCCATGTGCGCGAGGCCATGGAAAAGGCTTTGCGTGACGGGCAGACCCATTACACTGCATCCACAGGCATTCCTTTATTGCGCAAGGCCATCTTCCAAAAAGTAACCACTGAAAACGGATTGAGTGTGCCGAATGATGACCATGTGGTTGTCACGAACGGCGGCATGCATGGGTTGTATATTTTATTCCGCGCCTTGCTGGATACTGGCGACGAGGTCATTCTGCCGGACCCCATGTGGACGGAGATCGCTGAAAATATCCGCCTGAGTGGCGGAAAGGCGATCCCGGTTGTGTTGCGTGAAGAGCGCGGCTATCAGTATGACCCGTCTGAAATTGAAGCGGCCATCACCTCGCGGACGCGCGCCATATTTCTGAATTCGCCGCACAATCCTACTGGCGGAGTAACATCGCCAGAGATATTAAATGCCATCGCCGAAATTGCTGAAAAACGCAACCTTCTGCTAGTGAGCGATGAGGCCTATGAGCATGTTGTTTATGATGGCTTCAAGCATGTGAGTATTGGGTCTTTGCCTGCCGCACAAAATCGCACGATCAGTGTGTATACGATGTCGAAGACTTACGCCATGAGCGGACTCCGCTTGGGCTACCTGGCGATCACCAACGCCCAATTGCTTGAGCGTATTAAGAAACTGGTGCGCTGCACGATCAATGGAGTTAATTCTGTCACACAGCATGGAGCAGCTGCAGCATTGAACGGCCCACAGGATGCGACACATTCCATGGCCGAGGAATATCAAAAGCGACGCGACATATTATTCTCTGCCTTGGAGGAAGCGCCTTATTTACAAGCTTTCAAACCGGGTGGGGCGTTCTATCTATGGGCGCGCATTCAACCAGAGTGGCCCGGCTATAACGGCATGCGCGACGACTGGTCTGTGACGAACTATCTGATCGATATCGCGGGCGTTGGTTCCTCACCCGGCTCTGCATTTGGCGCGGCTGGCGATGGATATCTCCGCTTTGCGTTTTCGTGCTCCACCGAACAGGTGGAAGAAGCCGCCAGATTGTTACCTGAGATTTTGAGCAAGGCTGGAAAATAAACTTATGTCATTGCGAGCTACTCGCGCTGAGCGGAGGACGACACTTGCGCCACACTGCGTTCCCCGGCACCTCCCACCGGGGCAGGTGTGGTGCAGTGCAGGTGAGTCCGAAGTCGAAGCGTGGGCTCGCAGTGACATTATTGCACAGGGCTATACAACGTCCGATATGTGTTGTATATCTCGTAGATGAAGCGGATGTAATCGCGCGTTTCCTGAAAACGGACGATCTCGAGCAACAGGTCAAGGTCATCGCCTGCGAGCTCCTTCCAAACTGCTGCGTTTCCAGGGCCGGCATTGTAGGCGGCTAATGCCGCGTATGAATTATGTCCAAGTTGATCTCGATTCCTGCCTAGATAATAAGCACCAAAACGGACGCTGACATTAGGGCGGTACAGGTCTTCAGCGTCATAGTTTGGCGGCCAGTTAAGTTCGGTGGCGATCTGCGCGGCGGTGTCTGGCACGATCTGCATCAATCCATGTGCTCCCGCGCTGGAGCTGACAAACCCCTCGAACAAGCTTTCCTGCCGGATGACACTGAACATGAATAATGGATCGTGTCCATATTGTTGGGAGGCTGGGATGATCAGCTCTGGATAATACAACCCATAGCGGATGTGATTGAAATAGGCTGGGGCGGTGAGCGATGCTGTTTGGCTATCCAACCCCGCCAGTGTAAGCACTTCGCGTGCCGCAAAAATTGACGTCCGATATAGACCGATCTCAGTTAGGTGATTCGCTAGGCGGAAGCTATCCGCAGCATTGGTTTTGACAAACTCTCGCAACGACTCAAATTCGAGCCGCGCTTCGCCATACATACCAAGCTCCCACAATTCGGTGCCGCGTATGAATCTCTCGTCCTGTGCCAGCGTACCCGGTCCGGTGAGATCAGTTTCTGGAGGAAGATTAAAAGTGACACGCACCCAGGCTTCGGCATCTTTGCGTTCCTTGGCGAGATCGGGATTCAGATTCGTGGAGGGTGGTGATTCGAAGGGTACGCGGCCCACCAACAGATCCCGCGCGCGCACGCTGTAATATCCGGTTGGGTCCACAGCCTGACCTTGCTGCCAGGCTGCCTGCGCCGAGACATTATCGCCCAGTTGTGTTTGAGTCTTTCCGACCCACAGATAGGCGCGGGCGCGGTCTTCAGGCTTGGTGGAAAGCAACAGATCGCGTTGGAACGCAGTCAGCGCGCCTGCATAATCCGCGAGACGATAGCGTGAGATGCCAGCCAGAAAGAGCGCGGTGACCGCCTCTTCATTTGCGGGATATTCATTTGCCACGCGCTCCCACGTCTGTGCCGCTTCCTCCAGCCTGCCATCCCGTTCGATGATGCGCGCCGCATCCATCAAATAATTTCCACTGAACGGTGATTCGGGAATCGCTGACACAAAATCGAGCAGGGTTTGTACGCCCGCCTGGTAATCATTCAGCACGGCCCATTGCAAAAAGGATTTGTCCTCCCAGGCTTCGGTCCAGCGTGGATGCGCGGAATAGTTGGCGATGAAAAGGTCAAATTCATCGATGGCTTCCTGTGTCCGTTGCAGATCGCGCAAGGTGAGAGCGCGGTAATAATGCGCGGTTCCATCGTTGACCGGGTTGGCAGTAATGTAACGGTCGAAGGCGGCCAGTGCCACATCATATTGGTCAGCGAAGTAATCGACGAGTCCGCGGTCGAGGTCGTCCACTGGCACCTCCGCGTCCACAAGCTGCACCAGCCCCAGATAGGCATAATACGAGAGCGGATAATTCTCAACAGTATGAAGATAGCGCGCCTGCGCCTCATCTGTCTGACCGAGTTCGGTGTGCGCGTTGCCTGCCAGATAATCCATTTGCGCTTTGACGAAATCGTCCGTTGAAGACGCCGCGATCTGGTCGTAAAGCGCCAATGCTCCAGCGTAGTCGCCGAAAGAGGCCCGAGTTTGGGCAATTTTGATCTGCAGATCCAGGCCATCATCCAGACGTGAAGCGCTATGTGCGACTTCGTAGGCGTTGAGCGCACCTGCATAATCCTGCGCTTCAGTCAGCGCGTCTCCACGATACTCCTGCAAATATCCATCCAGCACGCCCGGGATGCGCGTCATGTAGGTGTTATAAGCCTCCGCCGATTGTTGAAATTGATTCAAACCTGAATATGCACGCCCCATCAGGAAGTAGGCACGCGCCGAATAAGTTGACTCGGGATGCTCGGTCGTCAGCATTGTGAGTGTGTCGATCGCGAGTTGATAGTTGCCGTCTGCCAGTTCGGTGCGCCCCAGTCCCCAGAGCGCCGCGGCTTGCAAGGCGCGCTCGGTTGCGTCGTTGAGGGCCGCCAAATATTGTTCACGCGCCAACTCATAATCGCCCTGAAATAATGCCTTATCACCTGCTTCAATACGCACAACGGGTTCAGGCGTGGGCAAAGGCGTAGGTGTGACCGTCGCACTGGGCGTAGGGCTCGGGCCGGGCGTGATGGTGAAAACGGGCGTTGGAATGGGGAGGGGGAACGCCTGACATGCGGATATCAGAAGGATGATCCACAGCCGGATCAATTTTTTCATGGGATTCATACGAAATTTATAATGGATGATAAAGGGGGTGTCAATGTTGCACTTTAATTCGCGCTGAGCGGCGCTGGTCGAGTAGAGCGAGTGTTCTTCTCGCTCGTACTGAGACCATGCGAAGACAAAACGCGATGATTAAGACAGGACTTCCACGGTCATTCCCCGCCGAAGCCTGCCCCCGTTTAACGGAATGATGTTCTGCCCGAAGATGGCTCCGAGCTTGTGCCTGCGATATTTTTCCAATGTTTTGAGCGGTTCCTTGCTTTTCTCGAGCGTATCCTTATCTATGGTGGTGACCACGCAGCGGGCGCATGGTTTGACAACTGCTAATTCAACGTCTCCGAGCCTGATTCTGTTCCACCTGTCTTCCGCAAAAGCATTTCCACCCTGGACGACAATATTCGGACGAAAACGGTTCATAGGGATGGGCGATTCCAGGTGTGTATTCAAATCTTCTAATCCCTCTTCCGACGTGAGCAGGATCGGGTAGCCATCCGAAAAGCCGGTGTGATCATCCGCATTGACCGTGTATTTCTCATTGACCAGACGTTTGTATCCATCTGCGATATGGACCAATCTCACTGGCGCCCCGAGCCAATCTGAAAACCATTGCGCGGCTTCGTCGCCCTGATCAATCGCTTGCACGCCTTTGCTTTTCCAGATGCTGACAGGATAGGATGTTCCTGAGGTTTGAGTTCCAAATTGGATTGAATCATAATTTGGCGCAGAGAGTGTGAGTGTGCCATCGTTTAGCTTTGGCGTCACCAATGCCAGTTTGGGATATTCGCGCTGAGTAAGGAATTTACCTGCGAGCGTGACGACCATCATGCGGCGGTCGTTTTGCAGACCCATGCGCTCAACGTTTGCCGAGTCCACTTCAAATCCGCGGCAGGCTTTGATGGGGTAGTAGATAAGGGACGAAATACTGATCATTGAAGTTGCTCGTAGATCATTTTCGAAATGGTTGCGATGCATTCATGCGCAGCTTTTTCATTATCTTCAGCGAACCCGCGCGTCATAATGGAAATGGCATAAGGCTTTCGGTTTTCTAGGAAAACGATTCCTGTGTCATGATAAAACTCACCTGTCCAGCCCGTCTTGTGCGCGATCTTAACTGATTTGGGAAGCAAGGCGGGAATACTTTCATTGAATTCCTGCTTAAGCATGATCTCGACCATTTTCTCTGATATTTGTTTTGACACAACTTTTCCTTCCGCGATCAATTGCATCGTTTGAGTGAGTCCACCGGCGCTGGCGCTGTTATTCATGCTGAGGCGAAACGCTGCATTATCTTCCACGCCCCGCAGTACCGAAACGCCTTCAATGCCCAATGCTCGAATGAACGCGTTGACATTTTGTGTGCCAACCTTTTCGATCAGAATATTCGTAGCGAGATTACTGCTCCGCACGATCATCAAGCGAGTGAGCTCACCGATGCTTTCGGCTTCACCCAAGCGTTGATAAAGTGTGGTTTCCGAATCATCGTTTACATCCAGAGAAAACCTGCTTCCATCCGCGATGCTGGTGAACGAATTGATAATTTGGACTTGATCATCCAGCGAAAATAATCCTTCCTGTGCCTGACGGAAAACTTCCATCATCACATGCACTTTGAAAGTGCTGGCAGGGTGAAAAAATTCATCTGCGTTGATGTGAATTTCGTTGCCTGTTTCCAGATCGTGGACACTAACCGAGATGGTCTTGTCGCTGAACTGTGCGATGTATGCTTCAACCTGGGTCATGGATGCAATCCGATCAAACGCCATCGATCACAACCATATTACTTGTTGCGGTTTTGTGTCTCAACTGCCTCGGCAGGCTGTACTCTGTTGAATTGAGCCATTTCTTCGCCTGTTCGGAATTTTCGAATTCCAGGATCACAAGCCTGCCCGGTGACCAATCGCCTTCGAGTATTTCAGTCTTGCCGCCGCGCGCAATATATTTGCCTCCATACAATTCCAGCGTAGGCGACGCGGATTTCTTGTATTCTTCGTAGCCGACTGGATCATTTACATGGATATCAACAATAATATATGCTGTCATAAAATTCTCCTTTTGGAAAGTTCCTAATTCCTTTGACGCGAATTTCGCTAATTATCGCGAATTTTTAAACTATCAGTGAAAATTCGTGTAATTCGCGACTGATGTATTTGTTTCTTTTGCTTCGGAAAACAAAATAATATACTTTCTCCTGGATCACGCATTTCTTCAAGGAGTCATGTGGATGAAACGAATTGAAGATTTTGTTCCCCCTTGTTTCAAATTGAAGCTAACCGCCGCTCTCGTATTTGAACGAGACTTTTATTTTGGCGCGATAAGCTGTGACCTTGCCTTCATCGATCACCATATCAAGCTGGACGACTTCTGCGACACGCAAATCGCGCAGGGACTGCGCGGCGCGCTCTACTGCAACTGTCGCGGCCCGCTCCCATGATTCCGTGCTGGTGCCAACCAATTCAATAACCTTATATACACTCTCTGCCATGGTTTCTCTCCTTGTACTGAATATAACGGGAATTATACTGGAAACTCTTTCCCTGCTCCTGTGTTCCAAGTTTCGAATCTAAAAAGGCTGGAGTGCTGATCTATTATTTTATATAGACAGAAAAACCCGTTTTATTGTTTTGCCACCTAACGCCCTTCGTTGGAAGAGATATGAAAAAAAACATTACTATGAAAACAAGCCGGACAAAGGATCTAAGCGCAGCAGAGCGCTCTGCTATCGTCCGCCTCTGCACTGAAGCTCATCAGGTGGACTTTGGTCCTCTCTTCTCTTTTTTGCCGCCCGATGGCTTACATGTATTGGCTTATGATGAAGGGCAATTAGTCAGCCACGCGGTTGTCACCACTCGCTGGCTTCAGCCCGATAACCTGCCACTCCTCAAAACAGCCTATGTGGACGCTGTCGCTACTGCCCCTGCTTATCAAAGACAGGGCATTGGTAGTTCTGTCATGCGACATCTGGCTTCGGTGATCCAGGATCATGAGCTGGCCTGTCTGGAAACAGAGCGCGTTTCTTTCTATGCTCAGCTAGACTGGGAGGAATGGCGAGGGTCGTTAGCAGGCAGAAAAGAGACGGAACTGATGCCTACCCCCGATCAAAAGGGGATAATGATCCTGCGCCTTATCCACACACCATCGCTGGATCTGGATGATTCTCTAACAGTTGAATATGACGGACGTATCTGGTAATTGAGTCCAGGCAGCAGCTCGCTATCGAGTCCCACTGGAACCTGTCTCTTGGGAATGGTGTATCCATTTTAGATTCACACCAATTCATAGACTGTCGGAGAAAATCGGAACCATGCTATCCACACGAATGAGAGCTTTAGCTAAAGCTCCATTCTTTATTTTCCAGCTCCTCATGAGCATCCTGTTGACTGCCTGTACAGCAATGAACACAGCAGCCAGGGATTGCCCTATTACTGAGCCTACCTGGGCCAAGCCGCCGGAGGATTCTGCTGTTCAAAATGCACCTGCGTATGGGTATTATTTCGTGAATGAAGATAGCTCTATGTGGGCTTCCGCCTGGTGGACAAAACAGGAGGAGAATTATTTGCGCGCGGGGGAAGATATCAAAGTGGGCTGGTTCAGGCCAGCAGGGGCGGATTTGGAGATCACCGGTCAGCGTTTGGATGGAGAGGCTACTGCTCTTGAGGCTCACATTCCCTGCTGCTACCCGAGCCGATTCCAAGCTACAGGTCTAATCTTTCCTACAGAGGGATGCTGGGAAGTCCTGGCTAGGGCAGAGGATCGTAAGCTTTCCTTTGTCGTCTGGGTCGAGCCGTGATTGAGAACACATATCACTAAACGAGTAATCAACAGAAAAATGTTGAGGCTGATCGCTCGCGAAGCATCTCTGCGGGGGCATCCGGATATAAAATCGAAGCACTGATTTTAGAAAATAGTGCGATAATATATTCAAGTCATTGTACTCGCAGGCAGGAACATAAATACAAGGAGGTATTGTTATGAGTGATTCGGAGCAGGTAAAGGTCGCTGATGAACAATCTGTTTTGGAGCAATTAAAGGCTGTTGACGAACAATACATTTTGAAGAAATATGAGGATAGGGTCAATTACTACTGGAAAGCCAGCCGCAATAACAAAAACTCATATAAGCGCGTTCGTTTCTGGACGGTCCTTCTCGGATCCCTGGTAACTCTTGTTTCCTCGCTCTCCGCCGCCGAGTTTGTCCAGGAGCCTCGCTGGCTGAGGATCTTGTTTGCGGTCGCGACCCCGGTCATTGCAGCAACTTTGACCGTGATTAGCGGGCTGGGACAAAACTTTCATTGGGGTTCCACCTGGCGCGATATGGTTATTAATGCAGTGCGCCTCGAGAAGGAGCGGGATCGCTTTCTGGCGACCAAAAAAGAAAACAGGGATCTCGAGAAGGAGCTTGATACCCTGAACTCGATCGTGCTCGAAGAAACAAGGAATTTTTTCCAAAGGGTGCTCGATAGCGAGATCAAACCAAAAGAGCAGTCCAATTCACAAGGCTAAAATCTAAAGACCTCTGTGTTTTTGAAAACACAGAGGTCTCGTTTTAATTCCCTTCAATCACTTTCCTCACATCCTTCAAAATCCCCTCCTCATCGCACTTGACCAATTCATCGAACAACCGCAATACTCGCTTGACCACTCCCGCATCCGGAGCGATCACCCGCGCCGCGCGGAAGGTTTCGATGGTGTCTTTCAATGTAGGAGCGACCTACCCATCGCTGACCGTTGCCTTGTTGGGCAGGTCAACGAGGGGATGGAGAGGCTGCTGCTCTTGAGACTCACATTCCTTGTTGCTACCCAACTCGATTTCAAGTCACAGGTCTGATCTTTCCCACTGAGGGATGTTAGGAAGTCCTGGCCAGGGCAGAGGACCGTGAGCTTTCCTTTGTCGTCTGGGCCGAGCCGTGATGGAATAAAGAACTGTAGATATCAAAATTTATCCAACATCACAAACCACCCGAAACCCAACATACTCATCCGCATCTGATTGTAAAAACCGAATTCGCGCCGGGCTGCGGCAAAGTCTGGCGGGTTCATGCCACGATCCGCCGCGGGCAACGCGAGAAGGGTTGTTATGATTTTGGTAGGCAGTGTCATCTCTTGGGGAGGAAGAGTAATCCTCCAGCCAATTGTCCGCGCACCATTCCCATAGATTGCCATGCATGTCATATAGCCCGAACGCATTTGGTGGAAATGTTCCGCCTTCCGTTGTGACATGGCGATACACGCCAGGCGGTTCGTGGCGAAAGATATGTTCACCGTTAAAGTTGGCGAGGTCTGAAGTCAGCGTTTCGCCGAAGCTGAAAGGAGTATGTGTCCCTGCACGGCAGGCGTATTCCCATTGCGTTTCACTGGGCAGATGATAATTTCGTCCCGTCTGCTTTGAGAGTCGCTGGCAAAACTTCTGCACATCCTCCCATGAGATTCGTTCAACGGGTAAGTTATCCCCTTTGAATCTGCATGGCGGGAGTTTTCCGATGATGGCTTTCCATTGTCCCTGTGTGATCAGAAATTTCCCCATTATGAATGATTTAATGGTAACGAAGTGTTGAGGCTGTTCATCAATATTTCCATGGTGTGGCGGAGATCCCATTTGAAACATTCCAGGTGGGATGATCAACATATCAAGACGGATACTGCTTCCAAGATCCTCGGTAAATTGCTCTGCGCTGTGGCGAGTCAATGCGATGATTTCCCCGCTTTCGTCCACGGTTGGCGAGTCGAATTCGATGATTTGAATCATTGTTCAATTCTAAAGCTTATTGTTCATCCTCGCCTTCCTAATCATCTTCATCGTCGCTCTCATCTTCCACAGAGTCTTCAGCGTCATCAAAATTTTCCATCAGCTCGCGTGCCAGCGCCAAGCCCTCCTTTGGCACAAAGACCTGGACAGGTGCAAACGGATTGGCGTAAGTTGATTGTGATATGGCGTCCTCGATCAGTACCACGTCAATTCCTTCGGCCTTCAGGTAGCTTTCGATGATCTCAGCCTTCCAGCGACCAAGCACTTCAACAAGTTGGGTATATTTCATTTCATCCATGTTTTACTCTCTTTGATATTCTGTTGTGTTTACCATTTATCCCAATGAACGATTTCGTCGAGCGGCATTCGTCCGCCTCTCTTCGGTGGGGCGGTTAACTTCTCCTCGTCCGCGGGGTAGCCAAAGGATATCGCGATCCGCAAGTGCCAATCGAGCGGGAACCCCAGAATCTCGCGCGCTTTCGCCGGCTCATAGATGGATGCAAGGCAGGAGCCAACGCCCAATTCCAATGCCATTAATTGCATATAGGCCGCGGTCTGGCCCGCATCGAACAGATCCTGGAATTTGCCCTCGGGGTTTGGTGTGAGGATGGCAACTCCCATTGCCGCGCCTGCGAGATGTCCCGCGTACGTGCCGCATTCAGAAAGCTCTTTCAAAATAGCTCTATCCTGAATTGCGATGAATTGCCATCCCTGATCATTTTTGGAGGATTGAGAGCGTCGTCCCGCATTCAGGATGCCGTGCACTACTTTATTCGGCAACGGTCGATCTTGAAATTTGCGCACTGCGCGCTTCAATCGAATTGCATCAGATACGTTCATTGGCTAATCCTTTTTTGCACCGCCAAGAGCGCAAAGATCGCGAAGTTTCTTTCTTAATTCTTTGCGTCCTTGGCGTGCTTCGCGGTGAAAACTCTGTGGGTTTTAGTTATTATACCGATTCAAGCCTGAAAATATGGGCTGATATAATACGCAAGTTTTACAAGGAGAAAGAATGGAACTTATCGCACAGCGACGTATGGGACTGATTCTGGGACTTGCCCTCGGGTTGGGATATTCTCTGTCATCAAACCTGATCAACAAGATTAACCTGCCAAATATTCCACTTACCGTGCCGTGGCCTGGGACCGTTGGTTTGATCATTATCGGCATATTGATGTTTGGTGCGTTGGGTCTGATCGCCGCATGGACAGAGGAATCATTGCCGGGCGTCCTCGCTTCCGCTCTGGTTGGCTCAGTCCTTTCCGCTATATGGATCCTGCTCAATGAGACATCGAACAGAAGTGGGGCATTTATTGTTTTGTTCCTTGTTTTTCTTCCGCGTATATTTTTCTATCTGCCATTTAGTGGCCTGGTGCGCTGGTTGATATCAAACTTCGAAGTCTCTGCCTATCGCAACGTCCCTCCCGCGCGCAGATGGCTCCCTGTGCTGATATCCTTTTTGCTCGCTGTGGTCGCCGGCATGTTTAGTCTTTATCCAGAGGAAGTCCGTCAGTCGCTAATCAAGATGGATGAATTGATACAACTTGGCATGCAGGCCTCCACGCGCAATGAATTACCGAAATCACTTCGGTCGGTCGAAGGCTTTGTATCAAATGCAAATGGGGAATATACCTTCGCGATTGGCTCAAACCCAGATCTCCTGCCTGTGCAGCGTCCCATTGTGGAATATGGCGAGAGCGAACCTTTCATCATCATCAACTTTGAAAACGGGTTTCGATTCGGTTGCGTATTCTCACCTCCTTATGTTGTTCCAGCCTGCATTGATTTCTAAAATTTGCTCTTATACAAGTAAACCATTGCTAAGCCACAGAGCTCACAGAGAGTTATGAGAAAAACTCATGTTCTCTGTGGCAAAGTGACTTTCACAGGATATTTATGCGCGCACCGCGCACTTACGTCATCTAACGGGTATAATTTTACGCGTGGAATCCTACAACTTTAAATCATTTGTTTTTCCCTCTTTATTGCTGATCATTATTGGGTGGGGCGGGCTGTTTGCGATCGTGAATCTAACACTGCCCTTTGTCTGGTTCAGATGGGGTTTCTTCGCCCTGTTGTTAGCCGCTCTCACCGGCACCATGCTGCCGATCGTTTATTTTTTCCATCGTCGTTTTCCCAGCGGACCTCCAGCCGAATCAAATGTCATTGTGCGTCAGGCCATGTGGTTCGGCGTTTATGGAGCCACTCTCGCCTGGCTTCAACTCGGGCGTCTTGTCACTGTCTACGTAGTGCTTGCGCTGGCAGGCGGGTTGATCGCCCTTGAATACGTCACACGGCTGCGCGAAAAATCGCGTTGGAAGCCTCCTATCTCCTCCGATGAGTAATCTGCGCGACCTTTCCTCAGTGGAAGACCTGCTTCAGCGCGCGACAAATTTAATTGACGCGTATGGCCGGCATCTCACATTGGATGCCATCCGATTGACATTGGACCAGGCCCGCGCACGCTTCCAACTGGACCTTGAAACTGCTCTGCCCTCAACAGAAGCTATCCTGGCCCAGGCCGAATCTCATCTCTCCGCATGGACGAGTCCTACTCTGCTGCCTGTGATCAATGCAACGGGGGTAATTCTCCACACCAATCTCGGTCGCGCGCCATTGAGCGACGCAACTCTGCGCGCCATGGATGAAGTCTCGCGTAATTATTCCAACCTTGAATATGATCTCGAAAACGGTCAGCGCGGTTCGCGGTTGATCCATGCCGAATCCGTTTTACAAAAACTGACAGGTGCAGAAGCCGCTATCGTGGTCAATAATAATGCTTCGGCGGTATTGCTGGTCTTGTCCGCGCTTGCCAATAAAAAGCGCGTGGTCATTTCGCGCACGCAACTCGTGGAGATCGGCGGCGGATTCCGTGTGCCGGATGTGATGAAGCAATCTGGCGCGAAACTCGCGGAAGTGGGGACGACCAACAAAGTTCGCCTCTCTGATTACCAGGAAGCGCTCGAAGAATCAACCGCGCTGGTCATGCGTGCGCACAGAAGTAATTTCAAGATCGTCGGCTTCACCGAAGAACCTGATCTCAAAGATATCGTTGATGTGTCTCACAAAGCAGGAGTGATCGTTGTGGATGATCTTGGCTCTGGCGCGTTGCTTGATACCGCGAAATATGGCCTTGCTCATGAACCCACAGTTCAAGAGTCGCTGGCTGCAGGCGTGGATCTGGTTTGCTTTTCAGGCGATAAATTATTAGGCGGTCCACAGGCTGGCATCATCCTTGGTAAAGCGGAATTGATCGCGAAGATCAAGAAGCATCCATTGGCGCGCGCAATGAGAGCAGATAAAACTTGCCTGACAGGTATCACGGCAACATTGCTGCACTATCTCAAGGATGAGGCGGAGAGGGAAATTCCCATTTGGAGGATGATGTCCTTAACGCCGCATCAACTCCAAGTCCGGGCTGAGACGTGGCGGGAGGCGTTAGGCGCGGGTGAGGTCGTTAAGTCCGAATCAACTGTCGGCGGAGGAAGCCTTCCGGAAGAGTCCATATCCACTTATGTGTTGGCGCTGAATGTAAAAAGCCCAGATAAGTTTTTGAAAAAACTGCGCGAGGGGAATCCGCCGATCATCGCTCGAATTGAAAATGATAAAATCCTTTTCGACCCTCGCACAGTATTGCAGGACGAAATATTGATCTCAAAACTCAAGTCACTATTCACGGAGAAAAAATGAAATCTGATCTCGATGCACTGATGAAAGATAAGAATCTGGATGCTATTTTGGTGTTAGGCGATGCCGAGCATAACCCGCCCATGACTTACCTTGTTGGCGGTGGGCATGTGTCTGATGCGGTCTTGATCAAGAAACGTAATGAAGAGCCGGTATTATTTTGCAACGCCATGGAACGTGACGAAGCCGCGAAAAGTGGATTGAAAATAATACCTGTGCGCCGCGCGCCGATTACAGAATTTATTGAGGCGTCCACAGAATTATTTAGAGCTCATGGCGTTTCTTCGGGCCGTGTGGGTGTCTATGGAAAAACGGATCTGAGCGAGGCCCTATTACTGTTGGATCTATTACGCCCGGCTTTTCCGGATGTAGTATTTTTGGGCGAGACTTCTGCAGAATCGATTTTTATGCGCGCCATGGAAACCAAGGATGAAAAAGAAGTGGCGCGTATCCGCAGAATGGGGGAGATCACCACAGAAGTGGTCGGGATGGTTGCAGATTACTTAACATCCAGTGAAGTGCGTGACGATGAAGTTTTGCTCAAGGAAGATGGCTCTCCGCTTTTGATAGGAGATGTGAAAGGCAAGATCGCGTTATGGCTGGCAGAACGCGGTGCTGTGAATACAGAAGGTTGTATTTTTGCGATCGGGCGCGACGCGGGCATACCGCACTCAATGGGCAACCCAACGGATATGCTGCGGCTGGGTCAGACAATTGTCTTTGATATTTTTCCCGGTGAAACAGGCGGCGGTTATTTCTACGATTTCACACGTACATGGAGCTTGGGCTACGCCACACCTGAAGCGCAGAAACTGTTCGATGAGGTTGAAACGGTCTACGAAAAAGTGATCGAGAATTTAGATCTGAATGCAAGGTTCAAGGATTATCAACAATTGGTGTCTGAAGAATTTAATAAGAATGGACACAATACACCGATACACACCACGGGACTTCTAACGGAGGGTTATGTGCATTCTCTAGGTCATGGGCTTGGCTTGAACGTGCATGAACGTCCATCCAGCCGTCACACAGATGGCGACGATAATCTCTTGAAGGCGGGAGTGGTGGTGACCATTGAACCCGGTCTGTATTATCCTGAAAAGGGAATGGGCGTACGCATCGAAGATTCTTTCTGGGTGAGGCCCGATGGCAAGATGGAAATATTAGCCAATTATCCTTATGATTTTGTTTTGCCGATGAAGAAGTGGAAAAAGTAATAAATATATCATTACGAGGGCGATGCACTTTCGCCCGGAGCAATCCCCAAGTTGTACGGAGATTGCTTCCCGAAGAATGGCAATGACATGAGCCAATCATGAACGATCAAAACCCCACCCGAATTCTCGCCATTGAATCATCTTGCGATGAAACTGCCTGTGCAATTCTTGAAAATGGTCGCGCGCTGCTTGCGTCCACAGTTGCATCGCAAATGGAACTTCACGCGCGTTATGGCGGCGTCTTTCCCGAGGTGGCGTCGCGTCAGCATGTGTTAAGTATTATCCCCGTTGTCGAACAAACTTTGGTCCAATCGAATCTTACGCTGAAGGATATCGATGCGCTCTCAGTGACGCGCGGTCCGGGGCTGGCGGGCTCACTGGTTGTCGGTATGAATATGGCAAAAGGCCTTGCGCTCGGAACGGGCCTGCCGCTCATCGGTGTTAATCATTTGGAAGGGCACATTTATTCTTCGTGGATCTACAACGCGGGCGAGAGCATTCCTGCGGAACCACAATTCCCACTGATGACTTTGCTCGTCTCAGGCGGACATACCGAACTGAATCTCATGACCGATCATCTAACGTATCAACGCCTCGGCTCCACACTGGATGATGCGGCGGGTGAGGCCTTCGACAAGGTCGCGCGGCTGTTGGGGCTTCCATTCCCTGGCGGGCCGTCCATTCAAAACGCCTCAGCAAACGGAGTTGCCACGCGCTTCAAGTTCCCGCGCGCAAGACTTGATAAACCTTATGATTTCTCGTTCAGCGGACTCAAGACGGCCGTCTTATACGAGGTGGAGGCGTTAAAGAAGAGCAAAAAACCTTTGCCCATCGAAGACTTGGCCGCCTCATTCCAGGCCACGGTGGTGGATGTGTTGTTCAACAAAACCATCAAAGCCGCGCGTGAATTTCGTGCGCAGGAAATTCTTGTTGCAGGCGGTGTCTCCGCGAACCGGGCCCTTCGTGATGCTTTTCAATCGCAAAAGGAATTCAAAGTTCATATCCCCGCATTTTCACTGTGCACAGATAATGCCGCCATGATCGCCGCGGCAGGATATCGGCATTATTTAGCTGGTCATGTTTCAAATTTGGACATGGACGTCCAACCGACGTGGCATCTTTCTTAATTGAATTTAATCAAGGCCGGGTAGTGTAATTGTGGGGTTGTTAAATGTCAAACCGCCTTTGGCTTGCCCGAGCCATCAGCGGTTTGTTTAGGAGAATGCAATTATCATTATATTCATGTACATAAAGGCAACCTGAACATAAAGTAAACAGGGGATTAGAGATTTGAGAATTCTGGGAGGCTATAGGACTGAAAGAAGCTCTTCCAGTGTGATCGGCCCTGCGCGTAAAATTTTTATTTCGCCCACGCTGCAATCCACCAGCGTGGAGGGCACGCCGCCCGGAGTTTTGCCTCCATCAATGATCAGGTCAATGCGTCCGTTCAATTGAGCGAGTACTTCCTGTGCCGTAGATGGACTCACTTGACCCGAAATATTCGCCGACGTCACTGCCATGGGGCCCGCGACGCGTAATAGTTCGCGCGCTACAGTGTGATCCGGCACGCGTACCGCGACGGTGGATGTGGCAGAAATGGATTCAGGGAGAGTTGGCTTTTTGGGGACGAGCACAGTTACCGGTCCGGGCCAGAAACGTGAGGCGAGTCTACGTGCTAGGTCTGGAATATCATCAGATATTTTTTCCAAATCCGTGATATCCCAAATCAAAATGGGGATCGCTTTTTCAACCGGACGATCTTTTGCGACATAAATCGACTCGACTGCCGCGCCATCGAATGCCAGCGCCCCCAGGCCATAAACGGTGTCAGTGGGGAAGGCCACCAGCCTGCCATCGCGCAAGGTGTTCAGCGCGCGCTGAAGTGCTTCGTTGTGATTAGCAGGGAAGATCTCCGTTTGCATTGGCGTTATTTCGTTCCCATCCGGTGCATGAACAATTCAACGACTTGCGGATCAAAATGTATACCAGCCTGATCGCGAATGTATTTGAGCGTCTTTCTCCTCGGCCAGCCTTTGCGATAGGGTCGGTCAGAAGTAAGCGCATCATAGACATCCACTACTGCAAAGATGCGCGCCGCCAATGGAATGTCCTCTCCCTTCAAGCCGCGTGGATAACCACTCCCATCCCATTTTTCATGATGGCAGAAGGGAATATCCAGCGCGTCATGTAGATAAGCAATTGGTGAGAGCATATCATAGGCAAATTGAGGATGCCTTCGCATGGTCTTCCACTCATTTTTCGTCAGGGGTCCGCGTTTATGCAGGATCCGATCTGGGACTCCGACTTTGCCGATATCGTGTAAGAGTGCTCCGCGCCGGATGTTGAGTAGTTCGTTTCCTGTGATACCCATGCTTATGGCGACCTGTTCGGTCAGTTTTGCAACGCGTTGGGTGTGGCCCTCCGTTGCGCGGTCGCGGAGATCGAGTGCCGCGGACCAGCCTTCGAGAGTGCTTTCATACGCGAGGCTGAGATCCGCGTTCGAGCGCTGCAGGTCATTGAAAAGTGAAACGCTATCTATAGCGATGGCGGCCTGCCCGGCAACTGAGTTAAGAAAATCCACCCAGCCCCGGTCATGGTGAAGATGTTCTCTTTCAAAGACCTCAAGCACTCCCTTTACTTTTCCTTTGCTGATCAAAGGCACTGCATAGAAACAAGTAAAACCTTCCTCTGCAAACACCGGTGCAGTGGATGTGAAAAATTCTTTCGTGAGACGATGCCCGTCTATCAGCGTGCCCTCCAGCGCGGCACGTCCAGCAATTTCCTCGCCGAGGTGGACATGTGCTTTTTCTATACCAGCGGTGCGAAAACCTTGCGCGGCTCCAAACTCAAGCGTTCTTTCCGAAGAATTGAATAACAAGATTCTAGCCGCGTGGACCTGCAATTTTGCGATGGTCTGACTCAGAAGAATATAAAAGATCATGCGCAGGTCATGCGTGGACATAATAGCTGCATCTATGGCGCGCAGTGAAGCCAGTTGCGCCAGTGGCGTTTTGATCTTTTCCTCTGCCAGTTTACGTTCGGTGATATCCATGCGCACACCCTGTATAAACTGGAATTTGCCAGTGACATCTCGCAGCATGACTGCTTCGTCGTGTAGCCACAATGTGTGACCATCGCGGGTAAATGTGCGATATTCTGAAATAAAGGGTTCACCGGTGGCATAGAAATATTCTGCTTCCCCCAATATTCTCTGGCGGTCATCTGGATGAAGCAGTTCCTGCAACAGTTCTGGATCTGCTAGATATTCGGCTGGTGTGAAGCCAAGAATTCTTTCCACTTGCGGGCTGACGTAAAGACGCGTCTTGGGCTCATCCACAGCGGCGGTGTAGATAATGGCAGGGATGCGCTCCACAAGCGTACGGTATTTCGCTTCACTTTCACGTAAAGCCTCTTCATTAGCGCGAATGGTATCTGCAGAATGGCGGGCATTTTTCAACGCAGATTTCAGGTCCCGGTTAAACAGTGCCAATAATATGCCAGTAAGAACAAACAACATTGAGTGTATTGCCCAGCCAGCAACCGTGGAACGAAAGGGGGACGGCAAAAGACCACGTGCCTCTGCAAGTATCAAGCCTGCGCCTGCAGCCGTGCTCATAAGCGCGACAAGAAGACCAGCGCGCCCGCCAAACAATACGCTGGTGATAATGATGATGAGAATGTAACTGACAAAAGTGGGGGAGGAGACTCCGCCGTCGATATAGACCGCAATGGTTTGGGTGATCCATAACCCTGCGATCAGCAAAGTGCTGGCAAGGCGCAAATGTCCGCGCCGCGTAAGGATGAAAAGCACGATCAGAAATATGACTGCTGAAGCAACCACCAGCAGGAGTGATGCTCGAATGGAAATGGAAAAGATCGGCGCGATAAGAATATAAAGAACAGCGCCCATCCCCAGCGTCAGAATAACGGTGTAGAGGAATCCGGCAATGCGACTTTGACCTTCATCCTCAAACACCGGTCGACCCAGATTGGCCCGAATCTGTTTCATCATGCTCTGTTTCACTCATTCTCAACGGCTCGCATTAGTTGGAAGTTACCAGCCGTTTCTCTTCACTCCCTCCGCATTTTAACCACTGTTTATTAATGTTTGCCTGTCAATCGTGTATCAGTCTACCGCGATAGATCTATTTTCAACAGACGATCTTTCCCTGCCAGATCCTGATGCAGGCTGATGTGCGCTTGCTGAAAGGCTGCGCGGGCGAGAGAGACGGCTTTCGATCCCAGGGTGGATTCGATCTCAAGTAACATCATTCCATCCGGAGCAAGCCATTCGGGTAATAGTTTCATTAGTTTCCGAAACGGATCAAGGCCATCCTCACCTCCATCTAATGCCAATGTTGGTTCGCGGTTGTAAATAGGCAAGCCATGTAATTTCGCGGTAGGAATATATGGCAGGTTGCTGCAGATCATGTCAATTGACGATTTACGATTTTCGATTTGAGCGGGCAGTAAATCACATTCGATAAATTCAACTCTCTCACCCATGCCCAATTTTTCCGCGTTGCGTTTGGCCACCTGTAAAGCTTTGGGTGAAATATCTGTGGCTAGGATCTTTACATCGGGTACGTTCACCGCGACTGAAACGGCAATCGCACCAGAACCCGTGCACACATCTGCAACTGATCTTTTTGCCGGATGCCCTTGCAGCCACGCAATCGCTTTTTCAACCAGCAACTCAGTTTCAGGCCTGGGGATCAGTGTATCGGGCGTGACGTCAAACTGCAGACCAAAAAATTCCCACTGACCTAAAATGTACGGAAGTGGTTCGCCGCCTTTCAGGCGCATGAGCGAGTCATCCAAATGTTTTTGTTGGGAAGTGGTAAGAGTCAGTTCGTAGTGCGCCATCACCCAGGAGCGCGGCTTGTTGATCACATGCGCAATTAAAACCGACGCATCCAGGGCGGGGGTGTCGCTGATCGGAGCGAGGCAGGCTGTGATGTCCGAAAGAAGCGGGCTTTTCATCCTGCTACGAGGCGCGCACTGAGTTAGTCATCGTCAACGCCGCTGGCCGAGAGCCTGTCTGCTTCATCGCGTGTGGAGAGCTCATCGATAAATTCTTCGATGCCGCCATCCATGACCGCGGGCAGATTGTAATTGGATAGACCGATACGATGATCCGTGACACGGTTTTGTGGATAGTTATACGTGCGGATCTTTTCGGAGCGTTCGCCTGTTCCCACCTGTGAGCGGCGATCTGATTCGATCTCGGTGCGACGCTTCTCTACTTCCAGTTCGTAGAGCCGCGCCCGCAAGATGCTGAGCGCACGCAGCTTGTTTTGTAATTGTGAGCGTTCGTCCTGACAGGTGACAACCATGCCTGTGGGTCTGTGAGTGAGACGCACTGCGGTTGAGTTCTTCTGTACATTTTGCCCGCCTGCGCCCGAAGACCGATATACTTCAATTTCAATATCACTTTCGGGAATGTCCACCTCCACTTCATCCACTTCAGCAAGCACTGCAACAGTTGCGGTGGAGGTGTGGATACGTCCCTGCGCTTCGGTGGCTGGCACGCGTTGAACCCGATGCACACCAGATTCATACTTAAGTTTTGAGTAGGCGCTCTTGCCGCGAATTTCGAAGATCACTTCCTTGTAGCCGCCCAGACCGATCGCGTTTTCGGAAAGGATCTCATTCTTCCAGCGTTGGCTTTCTGCGTAGCGCGTGTACATGCGGAACAAGTCTGAGGCGAAGATGGCGGCTTCGTCTCCGCCTGTGCCGGCGCGAATTTCAACGATGACGTTCCTGTCGTCACGCGGATCTTTGGGCACCAGCATGTTTTTGATCTCTTTTTCAAGGACATCGATCCTTGGACTCAACTCCGCGATATCTGTTTCAGCCATGGATATTAATTCTGCATCTTTTTCGGACTCGAGAATTGTCCTGGCTTCGTCCAGGCTTTTCATGGCCTGACGATATTCGCGCGACTTCTCGACGATGGCTTCCAAATCCACGCGTTCCTTGTTAATCTCTGCCGCGCGCTGATAGTTATTGCCCACTTCAAGAAATTCGTGGGCAAGTTGTTCATAACGATCTTCAATACCTTGTAATTTGTCGAGCATGTTTTCCTTTAGTGGAGCGGTTAGCATCCTGCTCTGCACATTATAAATGCGCGACAAGGTTCGCCGCGCGGCGAAATTATATCATCCCATCGGAATATTATCCCTGGATGGTTGACCTTTGTTTCAGGTTAGAAGTTCGATGTAAGAGACAACACCATCGAAAGGATCAGGATGATTGAAAAGATGATGATCAAAACCTGTAGGGTCCGGTTCGTGGTTGGCTTGTTCTCTTTTGGTTTTAATTGATTTTTGTTTTTTGATCTATTATTTGCCATTTTGCCGCTTCTTTCAGTAATTGCTGAACTTTTTACCGCTTGTTTCATTGATTAGTAAACTTTATGAATTATTTGTAAGCCAAACTTTGAATTTGAAGTTTACACAAATATGCGGTACTCTGTGAAATAATTTTGGCTTCCGGTGAAGATACGCATTCTTATATAGGTGCTATATGTGCGGCACTCCGTTATTTCTCACAGTAAAGGATGTTTGTCGAAGGCTGCTGTCATTGCTTTTTCAAGCTCCTGCAGGGTGACGGGTTTCCTAATGTATGAATCCGCACCCAACTCGAGCGCTTTATCCATAATGGTATCTGCTGCTTCTGACGAAAGCATAACAATGGGTATGTTCTTTGATTCAGGTCTGCGCCGCAAAAACTCAACCATATCCAGGCCGGATACTTCGGGCATGTTGAGATCCAGAATGATCAGGTCGGGGCGCCTGCCGATCAGTATGGTTTGTGCCGCGGCGCGCACGTTGAAAAACGAAGCTACTTCGCAATCCAGCAATTTTAACATCAACCCAACCGCTCGGCTCATCTCTTCGTCGTCGTCCACGATCCAGATATTTTTCATTCCAGATGTTCCTTGATGGATTGCGCTGCTTCTGCCGGCACCACGGCCCGTAGAGCTTCAACGGAAGCCTCCCGGATATTATTTATGGAGCCAAAATGTTTTAAGAGCGCTCTGCGACGGGCAGGTCCAATGCCAGGGATGGAATCCAGCTGCGAAGCCA
>JAXIPJ010000258.1:0-3139 GCA_045402985.1 Anaerolineales bacterium | reverse complement strand
ATTTTGATTCCAAACTCGCTTGCTGTGCCCAAGGCGAACTCGACCTGGATCTCCCCGGCAATGTCCATCTTCAACTCAGTAAGTTGAGAATTGATTGCGGCGATGTCTGCGTCATTGGCATGGTAAAGTGGCTGGCGCAACTCGGTCAATTCTTTAATAGGCTCTTGAATTAAATGAAGTCCTTCAGGATATTGATGCAAATGCAGTTCGCGCGGAATGGAGAATAGACCGCGCCAGGGTGAGGTGGGAATGATGTTGGCGTAATGCCAGTTATTCAGCCAGCCGATCCAGATGCGTCGTCCGTTCAGCGCATCACTCCAGGATTGAGCAGCATAGAAATCATCGCCATAATCCACACGCAGAATCTGCTCGTCCGCTGCATCGCTGATAAAACACTTTCCATCGAAATTCCCAGTGAAGTACTGCGCACCGGTGCCTTTCCATACATCCACCTTCAAGACCCATTTTCTTTGTTCCGGCTGATCCTCAATCGGGAGTGAGAAAAGGTCGGGGCATTCCCAAACTCCATCCACCGCCCCAGATGGGCCAAAGTCGCTCAAATGAGTCCAATGCTTGAGATCATGCGAGCCATCGAAGCGTACTTTGAATTGATCGGCAAGTACGGTGACCATAATCCATCGTCCTGTCGGTTCATGCCAGAACACTTTCGGGTCCCGGAACTCTTGCGCGCCGATGGCGATTACCGGATTACCTGCGTACTTTATCCACGTCCGCCCGCGATCATGACTGTAAGCGAGGTTCTGCGTTTGCTCTTTAGAAGTGTGCCCTGTATAAATGGTGATGAGAGGTGACTTGCCATTTACACCCAAACCACTTGTGTTCTGCCAATCAACAACTGCACTGCCGGAGAAAATCATGATGCCATCTTCTTCGTAAAGCGCGACTGGCAGATGTCCCCAATGCAAAAGGTCATGGCTGACAGCATGACCCCAGCTCATATGTCCCCATACCTCACCAAACGGATTATATTGATAGAACAAGTGATACTCACCGTCGTAGAATACCAACCCGTTGGGGTCGTTCATAAAATTCTGTGGGGGGGTGAAGTGATAGCGAGGACGAGGAATCATGGTCGAGTATCATGATAATGGGCAATACGTTTATGATTTCAAATCCACTTTCTGCAATTTGCCGTGATGGAAAAACTTGAATACTAACCGCTTCCAGTGTTTGGGCAAACGCGGCTGGGTTGTCCAGCCTTCGGGTGTCACTCGCAAACCGCCGAAGCCAAAGACAACTGTCTGCCATGTTCCTCCTGACGAAGCCGCGTGGATACCGTCGCCGGCGTTGCCGCGCACATCGCGTAGGTCGGCGCGCACGGCGCGGATGAAATGTTCATAAGCGTCTTCAGGGTAGCCCATCATGCAAGCTACAATCGCCTGAATGGATGGACCAAGCGATGAGCCGTACGTGTGGTCGGTGCGCGGGTTGTAATAGTCATAGTTGGCGCGCACGGACTCATCGGAGTAATGGTCGCGCAAAACATATTGCATCATTAACACATCCGGCTGTTTGAGGATTTGCGTTTCGTTGCAGCCTTCAATGCCGAAGATTTCCTGCGCCGATTTTGTGCGCGGCTCCAGCGCGGCAAGATCAATATCCTTGCGCTGGTAGTAGCCCTGGAATTGTTCGACCAATCCGGACGGTTCAACATGAAGATAAATCTTCTCGATCACCTTGCGCCAAATTTCTAATCGCTGATCTCCCAAATCCAACCGCTCAATTAGCTCATTCGCTTTTGCGGGCGCGCGCCCATTCAACCATTCCAGCGCCTCCAGCGCGGTTTGCAAATTCCATTGTGCCATGCGATTGGTGTAGGCGTTGTTATCCACGTGTTCGTGATATTCATCAGGACCGATCACATCGTTGTATTCGTAATGACTCGCGTCCGCATTCCACTCAGCGCGCGAAGCCCAGAACTTTGCCGTATCCAAAATCAGCTCCACGCCTTTTTCGATAAACCACTCATCATCGCCAGTGGCTTGCCAATATTGATATGCGGCGTGGGCAATATCCGCGGAGATGTGAATCTCGATATCGCCTGTCCAGATGCGGACAAGTTTTGTGCGGTCTGCAAAATGCGGAACCCAGGTGGGTGTTACTTCATCGCCGTTGTCTGCGCTCTCCCATGGGAACTGCGCGCCCTCGAAGCCGTTGGCTTGCGCCTTGCGCCTTGCGCCGGGCAGGTTGCGGTAGCGATAGTTCAACAGGTTTTTTGCAATATGCGGCGCGGTGTATGTGAACAATGGGAGCATGAAAATTTCCGTATCCCAAAACGCATGCCCGCGATAGCCGAAGCCGGAGAGAGTCTTTGCGCCGATGTTCACACGATCATCGTGACGCGGCGCAGCGATGAGCATTTGAAAGAGATTGAAGCGGATGGAGATCTGCGCTTCGTCGTCGCCTTCGATGATCACATCAGTACGATTCCATTCATCAGCCCATGCGCGGTTGTTTGCCTCCAATGCGGATTCCCACCCTGTGCTTTCGCGCGCGCGCTTCACCGCCGCGTTCACGACTTCTTTTGATTCGACATCGCGTGACGTGAAGACCGCGACACATTTATCCAAACCAACCGCCTGACCTAGCACTGCCTCGACTTTGACCATGAGAGTCGGCGCGTTTTCGACATCCCATGTTTCGGGAAGGATTTTGTGCCCGATTAGATCCGTGATCGTCATCGCTGTTGCTATCTCGATTCCAGATTTGCGCGTGCGATTATGCAAATAGATCGCACCGTCTTGATCGCCTTGTCCAATCCATTGCCAATGAACCAATCCATCGTTGTGCATGTTACCATTCAAGCCCGTACGGAACTCAACAATCCCTTCAAACTCCGGGGTAACGCGGCAACGGATGTACAGCATATGCTCATCTGCTAAAGATGCGAATCGCTCGAAGGTCAGTGTAGCAGACATCCCTGAGGGTGAACGCCAGCGCAAGATGCGCGTCAGCAATCCTGTGCGTAAGTCAAGAGTCCGTTGAAAAGACTCAATCGTGCCGGAGTCCAAAGAGAAGCGTTCGCCGTTCAGAAAAACTTGAATGGGCAGCCAGTCTGGTGCATTTGCCAGTTCAGTGAAACCGATTTGAACATCGTCGAACACACCATGGACGAAGG
>JAXIPJ010000033.1:0-10994 GCA_045402985.1 Anaerolineales bacterium | reverse complement strand
TAAATGGCATGATGGCTTCGTTGATTACCAATTGTGCAACGTTGATTTCGTCGGGCCCGGTATTGCGGACGTGTAGCTCGATCTCATTTCGTTTGAGTGAGTACCGTTCAATGCTAAGTTCTTCCACTGGCGCTGCGGATTGCAGATCCAGTCCTCCGCCTGTGGAGAGGAAGAGCACGATCACCCCAACGAGGAGAATGATTGGTATGAGGAGCAGGACGAGGGTCTTGAAAGTGAAGCGCGTAGGTTTGGTCGGTTGTTGAGTCATGATGTGCCTCTATTGGGTCACTTCGAACATGCCGTTCCAGCCCAGTTCAGCAAACTCTGTTACGTGGGCGTGGAACATGTACATGCCGGGATATCTGTAGGTGAATTCAAGAATGCCGCGCTGGGCCTGCCCCTGGATGATCGTATCCGTGAATTCAGAGGGGATGAGGCTCGTGCCAGTGGGGTAGTATTGGAAAAAGTTTGCGTGGAGATGGAATGAGTTGATGAGATCGAACTCAAGGATGTTCACAAGATAGATGCGAACTGTTTCACCGACTTTGATTTGAATGGGATGGTTCTGGAAATGAAATGGAATTGCATTGACGCCGTAGAAATCATTCGCATCATCGAAGTCCACGTCGAAGCCGCTCATCACCATGATGAACTCATGATCAACCGGCGGGCGTCCCACCTTGGGGTCAACAATGAATGCACCGTAAAGTCCTTTGGCAATATGCCGTGCCAGCGGGAAGGAGTGGCAGTGATAGAGATGCAAGCCGAATGGATCGGCATCGAACTCATAGACGAATGACTCGCCGGGCTGAACGTTACCACCTGGGCCTGATCCAGGCACACCATCCATCACACCTGGATGGAAACCATGGAAGTGCATAGTGTGCGGATGATTGCTGCCATTGCTGAAATGGATGCGAATGCGGTCGCCTTCCGTTGCTCTGATTGTGGGGCCAGGAATGCGGCCGTTGTACGTCCATGCGGGGTATTCGATACCCGGGACGACTTCGATGTTTTTATTAAGCGAGACAATTTCGTATTCACGGAGGGTCTGTCCGTTTGGCAACGTGGATACCTCACCGTAATCAAAATCTGTCAGGATGTCTGTTGGATTGAAGCCATTCTTCTCGTGATCTACTTCACCGACCGTGTTGGGCATGACGCCATCATGATCGTCATGTTGCATGGCTGGCGCGGCAAGGACTTTTGTATTACCTGTGCCGGAATTACTGGCGGCCTGGCTGAGGGCATTCGCTCCTACAGCGCCCAGCAGGGTGAGACCGCCAGCTTTTAGAAAATCTCTTCTTGAAAGCTTGTTTTGCATGACAACTCCTAATTTGAACGAATTATGATTTGTAGCGTTTTATGAATCTTGTTGTACGACGGTCAGTGTTGCAGTCATTCCAGACTCTAGATGCCCCGCAATTCCGCAAACGATCTGATATTCGCCAGCTTGAAGAGGCGCAACGAATGTGAACGTTTGAGAATGACCAGGCGGGACTTCGACGATCGTGTAAACATTGGGCATGTCTTCTTCGTTAAATTTTTCGCCTGCTGTTGTGCCAGGATTCATGATAATGAATTCATGCACGACAATGCCATGATGGGCGATGTTCACCGTGATCTCTTTTCCGGCGGGCACCGTGAAGTGGTTGGGTGTGAATGCGAAATCTGTCATCTCGACATTTATCTCGCTTGAAGGTCCGCTGGACTGGCATGCTGCCAGCGCGAGCGCTAAAAGGATAAGTAGAAAGATCGTAGTCTTTTTCATTTTGTTATTCCGTCTTTTCGGTAAATTTGGGTAGGATTTGTCGTATTTACGGCTAAAATAGAATTTAGGCATGCCTAAATTCTAGCCGAAAATAGGAGCCCTGTCAAGGGCGCGGAAGCTTGTTATTGGTAGTAGGAGAATTGAGACTGGAGAATTAGAGATTGGAGATTTGACAGGGTGGCTTTATTTTCTTCGTCTCAACCACTTTCCCCCCGATACCAATGATAATACAACAAAGGCAATGGCGATCCAGGTGAATGCTGTTTGATCGGTGGAGATGCCAATTGTAAGGAATGCAAGACCGAGAATGAGGAAGACTGATGAGAAGCGGCGAATGGGATTTTGTTTTGTCATAATGTATTATATATGATTATCGAAAGTTCATGCGCAGATTAATCTAAAAAAACTTTAATATTCAAAACATTGTTATCACTTAAGTTTGTGTCATAATAAGGAATTGAACTTCGCTATCACAAGGCACGATGCGGATTTGTGAACCAATTCGTAACGACACAGGATTGCCAACTGCAAAATCCAATTTGAGGTGAATAATGCGTATTTGCATTCTTTCTGACGAAGAAATAAAAGATTTCAACCCCGCTCCCTTTATGCTGGGCTATGACTGGGAGATGGTGACCATGACCGACCCTGTGATAGATGTTTTGCGCGCACTGGATGCGCGCAAGGAGTTTGATGTTTACATGAACCTTTGTGAGGGCTACGATAATGATAATGATGAGGATGAAGAGAAGGGCTATGAAGCCATAGAAGTGGTAAAGGCACTTGAGGCGCTTAATCTGCCATTTACCGGGGCAGATTCATCATGCTTTGACCCGACACGCGAAGAAATGCAGGCAGTCGCGGAGGCAAATGGGATCGGTTTTGCCAAAGGATATCGGATAAAAAGTGTCCAAGAGGCTGAACGCCTCGTTAAAAATCTACGCTATCCCATTATGGTGAAGCACCCGAAGAGTTATGGCAGTACGGGAATGATCCGTGAATCACGCGTCGATACACCGGAACAATTAACGGCGCAAGTGGCGCGGGTCTGTGCAGAGTTCAGCGCGGCGCGCATGGAGGAATTTATCGTAGGGAAGGAATACAATGTTTTGGTGGTGGATAACCCCGACGATTTCAGCAGTCCGATCGCATATCCGCCTGCGGAACTTGTTTTTCCTCCGGGTGAGGAGTTTTGGCACGTGGACGTAAAATGGAATTACGATGTGATCTTCGATTTCAAGCAGGTGACGGACCCCGAACTGATCACACGCCTGCATGATATTGCCAAAAGAATGTATCTTGCGATGGGTGGCACGGGTTATGGTCGCTGTGATATTCGGGTGAACGACACGGGCGAGTTGTTTATTTTGGAGATCAATCCCAACGGCGGAATTATGTTCAAGCCCGAGGAATATGGTCCCGCGGATTATATGATCTTGTATGATCCCGGTGGCTACAAAGTTTTTTTTGACCGTATGTTCGAAGTGGCGCTGACACGTCAGAAGATGAGAGCTGCAGAAAGATAGCCTTACTTCAACAAATTGCTGATTTCTTTTGTTCGTTGCGCAATGGACGAGGCAGTTGTAAGAATAACTGTGTCGTCCATTCTTTCTGCGCCTATCATCATTCCTTCGGCTTCAGCCAGCGCGGCATAGATCTTGCGGATCAATCGCTTTGATTCGCTTGGAGCTTGCCCGATTGCTTCAAGCGTTTTATCAATTTGAATTATATGTTGGGTGTAGTGTGCTTCATAGCGATGCAATCTATGCTGGATGGGGAAACGCGTCTCTTCCCAGAACGTGGAGGGTAGATCCAGCTCTTCATCTGTAATATTGCCAAAATCTTCGATGATCGCTGGATGGAAATCACGATGATAAGCCAGCACTCCTTCAAACGGCCCTTTCAGCAGTGCATGGTATTCTTCTTCGCTCATGCCTGCCAGCCGATTTTCATCCTCGTCAGAGATTCTTTCCGATGTCCATGTCCCGGCGCGGTGTTTTTCCAGTGCGTAGCGGACAGTTATCGTAAAGTTAATATCCGCGCTGAGGATGTGAGCATAAACTCTTCTCACAGGCCATTCTTCCTCAGCAGGCGCTTGATCTGTATCGTCATGTGAGAGGCCGAAGATCGTGGCTTGCAGGTCCATATACGCGGCGTGGTATTGGCTGAGGATGTGCTGGGCAGATGTCGGCTTGGGGCGATGCGCAGATAACCGGACAGCCAGGTGCCGTAATTCCTGCAGGGTCACAAAGCAGGCGAAGCGAATCCCTTCTTCATCGTGATCTTTCCAAATCCATTCACGTTCGAGCTCCTTTTCTGAAAGAGGAAGCATTAATGATGCGAAGGCTTCCACCGCCTGTCTAAGATCAGAATTGAATGTCATGATTGTTTTTGCAGCAACGATTGAAGAAATTCATAAACCGCGCTTGCATCTTCGCCGCCAAATTTGGCGTGTTCGAGTAATGAAATATCGTGAGGGCCGAGTATGTGAATTGCGTCCGGGTAACTATCCAGAGCGGATTTTACGATTTCAAATTTGCCAAGCATGGCCGCCGCGAAGAGATCGAGACGGGCGCCATTTTCAAGCAGGTAGTTGGCAATATCTTTTCTGCCCATATGTGAGGCGGCACCGAGAGCGGTTTCAAAATCTCCTGCGCCCCAATCCCAGGTTGCGTTGACCAGGCCAGACTCTTCTTCGAGTAACTGGCGTGTGCGATCCAGATCGCTGTGCGCAACTCGAACGAATTCCTCCACAAGGTTTGATGCCAACGCAGGTTTCGTATCCATCGTGATTCTCCTACTGATTACCGCTTGCATTATAAATAACTAAACTTTTCGAGTCAATTTACAGGCCAAATTCAAACTTCCGGTTTAGTTATTTGCGGTACTCTGTGAATTTGACTTCGATGTATTTTTGAGATTGATCCTCAAAAAGGCTTGTTGTTTTACCTTTGAGCGTCATATTAAAGAATGATAGCAGATAATCATTGATAATGGTTGTAACGCGTTTGCCATTGATCGGACCTTTAAGTCCAAGCTGGGGAGCGAGAGGGGAGAGCAATGGCAGATCGGCGAAATCATAATGGGAGGTTCCATCAATCGAAACTACGCCAAAAGGCTCCTTCACGTTTGGGTAAAACTTGTGGAAGAGTTCATTGTTACGACTGTCCACATCATCTTTCCATCGCTGGCTGAACATGAAGAAGGATTGTTGCGTTACGCCACTATCTATCACTTCATAGGAAACGGGAGGCATGAACGGATCCATGCCGAGCAGGGATTTGCAACGCCTGTCTTTTCCACAGAATTGGATGGCTGCGCCTCCGCCTGTGGAATGGCCGTAGACGCCGACTAGATTCATGTCAAGCAAACCGTTGAATGGACTGTTGGGATCACTGTTTTGTAGTTGAATGAAGTCGAGCGTGAAGCCCATGTCCGCGGCCCACTGATCGCTGAGGATGTGCGCAGCAGTTTCATACTCTTCAGTTGGCGCGCCATCTGGTAATGCGGACGGATTATTTTTGGCAACTGTTCCATCAGGGAAGACACTTACAAGTGCGCCATACGTATGCTGGATACCAATCACGATATATCCGTGGCTTGCCAACTCCAATGCCTGACTGGTATTTTGGGCGTTGAATCCGTTCCAACCGTGTGAAAATAGGATGACAGGATAAGGTTGAGCTGACCGTTCGACTTTCGATTCTCTGTATGCAGGGATCTGAACCAGGGCGAGATGGTCGAGAAAGAAGGATGGCATGTCAATCTGCGTTGCAATGGCAGGCGCGAAGATCTTTGCGTTTGCCATCCACGGTGCTCGTTCGTCCGAAGGACTGACTTCAGATGGATACCAGACCTGGATCATGAATCGACGCGCCTCGGCTTTGCCTGAATAGATCTCGTTGCGCGTTGAGTCTGTGAGTTCGTAGAGGCGCGTGCCCACTTGATGAGGTCCGCCGGGAGTGGGGATTGTCGGAACGGGCAAAAGGATGGGGATCGCTGTCGAAATCGCGAGCAGGATAAAGGTCAGGTAGGAGGCGATGGGCTTAATATCCGCCGAAAAGAAAGTAGTGGCGGTCAAGATCAAGGTCAGTGCATAGACTGGAAGCATCTGCCAGCGGTAGCCTTCGATGACAAAATGAATCAGGGTAAGGAGCAGCGCGCCTGCTGGAAGAATTCGAATGATGAATAGCCGTGGGGGAGGCAAGAGAAGATAGATTGCGAGGAGCAGAGGGATGACAAATTCAAGTGCGCGCATGTGATTTCCTTTGTTCGACGAATGTGTAACATTTTGATATTAATTTAACTTTACAAATATGTTGACTCTGGTAGTTTAGATAGTTAGAATAAATAGTGATTTATCTTTATCACATTCTGTCTCAGTTAAGCGTTTCAACTGATCCTGTGTCCGTAAATCTTTTACGAAAGGTGGTGGTGATGGGCGTAATTCTGTTGACCTTACGAGAATTGATGATTGTGCATTTGCCCATGCTACAGTCTGATTGTATGTCAATTTTGCTAGAGGAGTATACTCATGCATGAATTCATGTCTGTTAAACGAAGCAGAGCATCATTGCCTCTGCTTCGTTTGTTTTCAGTGTTGTTGATCGCTTCCTTAATGATACTTCCCGCAGGGGCATGGGCTGCGCCTGAAAGCGCGCCAGCCGCTGCGGCACTAACCAGCAAAGCGATCTTTTACGCATCCGATGGGATGCGCCCTGACCTGGTGGATAAATATGCAGGTGAAGGCCTTATGCCAACTTATGCTGACCTGATCGCCAAGGGAGTCAAGGGCGATAACGGCTTGATCCAGGCTTTCCCACCCAACACGGGTGTGGGATGGTACACACTGGCTACCGGCACGTGGCCTGGCGAGCATGGTTCCACCAATAATACCTTCCACCGCACAGGTGAAAGTGTCTTCAATAACCGTACAAGTTTAGGCGCGTCCATTTTGCAGGCAGATACTTTGCAGCAGGCTGCCGAGCGCGCCGGAAAGAAAGTTGCCTCGGTGGAATGGGTTGGCTCGCGTACCCATGGCCTGGCAGGCCCCGTCATTGACTTCCGAAACTTCTTCTCCGGACGCGGTGTGTTGACTTTCCCAGTTGTACCGACTGAACAAGCGGGCGCAGCGGCTTTCGGTGTCTCTTACCAGGTCGCTGCATTCGCTCCGGCTGCAGGCTGGACGAGCACACCCACTGGCGATGATGCCGTTAGCCCACCGCAACAGGCAGTATTAACTGTAGCAACCACGTTTGCGGCGCAGAACCCAGACCGCACGTACGATGTCTATATTTACGATAGCGTTGTAAACGGAACTTCTGCCTATGACCGCGTTCTGCTGGTTAGAAGCGGTGCGGCCAAGAATGCCAGCCTCGCCTCCGCCAACCTGGGCGTGGGTGACTGGGTGGACGTACGCTTGACCGGCGCAGATGGCCTGGTTGGTGCGCGCGCAGGTCAGACCGCGGGCTTCTACCTCAAATTGATCAATGTGGCTGGCAGTGCGGGCAGCGTTAGCTCGTTCAAACTGTACTTCACATCTGTAAGCCGCGCCATTGCCACTTGCGCATGTGACGCGAACTTCGAGAGCACTTTGGTGGATATGTTCCCCACCAGTACCGCGGCGGACTTTGCTCCACTGGAAGCGGGCATTATTGATGAGGACACTTATGTAGAACAAGGCCTCAAGTGGGCAGATTTCCACTGGGGTGCGCTCAACTACATTCTGACGGTCGTCCAACCCAATACCGACCTGCTCTTCCTCGGGAACCCGGTGACCGATGAGTTCAGTCATCAGTTCATGGCGCTCTACACGCCAACAGATATCGATGGCAACCCGAACCCATATTATGATGACCTCACCAATGACAACATCCCTGATGGGCGCTTAGAAATCCGCGAAGGATACGTCCGTTCGGCTTACCATGAAGCCGACCAGACTTTGGCATTGGGCCGTTCGCTGATGGGCAATGCCACTGTCTTTGCTTCCTCAGACCATGGCTTTGCGCCCCAGTGGTATGCAGTGAATGCTGGCAAGGTATTGGCTGATGCCGGAATTCAGACTCCTGAACAAATCAGTAACTGTCGCGCTGCAGTGGGCGCTGGCGCTGTAAATAATGCCAAGGCTTGTTGGGCAGGTGGTACGGCTCAGATCTATGTAAATACTGTTCTACCCGCAGGGACAACCTACGCTCAAGTGCGGACCTCCATCGTAAATGCTTTCCAGAGTCTCACTGACCCGGCCAACCCCGGTGCACAGGTTGTGGAAAGGGTGATGCTTAAGGAGGAATTGCGCGACGTGGACGGCAGTGACTCACTGCACCCGAACCGCAGTGGTGATGTGGTTGTCGTTCTGCGACCGCCTTATCAGTTCGACGCTGCCACACCGGGTCAAAGGATCGCCTTCTCGCAGTTCTTTGGTCAACACGGCTACTTGCCTAATCTGGTCGATCTTGCGCACAACATCAACATGCACGGTACTTTTGTTGCATCAGGTCCCGGCATAGTTCATAATGATATTCCGGTTGCAGCTGTCCGCGCGATTGACCTTGCACCCACAATCGCATTCCTGATGAATATCCCGGGACCGCAGAACGCACGCGGCCGTATCATGTATGAATTGACACAAGGCTCTGGTAAATACAAAGAGATCACTGTCCTCGACATTAGCGACTATCATGGTCAACTCATACCTTTGCTTGAAGCGGCTGATAACCTACCGGCACCTTCTGTAAATCCCACCTTTGCGATTGGTGGTTCTGCCTTTCTCAAGCAGTGGTTCGATGCTTACCGTGCCGAGGCGCCAGGCGGCTCTGTCACGATGGCGGCAGGTGATTCAGTTGGTGCAACCCCGCCAATCTCCGCCTTCTTCGGTGATACCCCCACCATGGAAATGATGAACCTGATGGGCTTCCAATTGGATGGCCTTGGCAACCATAACTTTGACAAGGGCTCGGCATATCTTCGCAATACATTGATCCCGTTGGCGAACTTCCCCTTCACCTCAGCCAATGTGGTGGATGCCAGTGGCAAAACCCCGGCCGAATGGGCGCCCTCTGTCGTTTTTGACACAACATTCGCGGGTGGCAAGGTTGGCTTTGTTGGGTTCACGAATGAGGACGCTCCTACTTTGGTGTTCCCGGGCTCATTCGATCCGTTTACTGTTCAAGCGCGGCTCGCAAAAGTTCAGGCCGAAGTTAACCGCCTGCGAAGCAAGAACGTGAAGACCATCATCGTTATCGGACATGACGGCGCGACCGCTGGAACGCTGACAAGCCCGACCGGTCCACTGATCGATCTCGCTGATCAGTTGACTGGCGTGGATGCGGTCATTGGCGATCACACAA
The DNA here is from genome assembly GCA_045402985.1 of Anaerolineales bacterium. Classification (GTDB taxonomy): domain Bacteria; phylum Chloroflexota; class Anaerolineae; order Anaerolineales; family Villigracilaceae; genus Defluviilinea. The sequence goes on along the minus strand of JAXIPJ010000033.1, from coordinate 1,877 downwards.
ACTTCCAGGTTCTCACAACCCGACCGAACGGCACTCTGGTCGTTGAAAATCTCAGTAAGGGTGTGCGTTTCACGCGCGTCCGGCTGGTGTTCGATACAAGCGCAAAGAAAGTCATTTACAAAACGGCAGATTTCCACAAGCCATGGACGATAGGCGTTACCGCCGACCCGGCTATCCAGGGTGAGATCGATGCCCTCAACGCGCAACTCCAACCAATCCTTGGTACGGTTGTCGGAAGTTCATCGGTCGAAATCCTGCGCTCTGATGTTTGTGGCCGTGCAGATGGACGTCTGTGTGAATCGCTCGTCGGCGATGTAACGACTGACGCAATGCGAACCACATACAGTTCGATCGGCGTTGAATTTGCCATCACCAACTCTGGCGGATTGCGCGACCGGCTTACGTGTCCGCCCGCGGGAGGCGGCTCTGGCTTGTGTCCCGCTTTCACTCCTCCGCCCTATCAGATCACACGCGGTCAGGTGCTGGCAGTATTGCCTTTCGGCAATGTAGTGACCACCCTGCAAGTGAACGGTGCGGAGTTGAAGACGATGCTGGAAAATGGCGTCTCACAGATGCCCGCCGCAAATGGCCGCTTCCCGCAGGTCTCGGGCTTGTGCTTCACCTATGACATTGAGGCCGCGGCTGGCAGTCGTGTGACCGGCGCAGTGCGGCAGGCGGCTGATGGAAGTTGTACCGGCGCCGCCATTGACCTGTCGGCAGGCTCGACCTACATGATTGCGGAGAACGACTTCATGTCAGCCGGTGGCGATTTCTATCCCAACTTCTTCGCTCGAGCCACCACCCAGAACATTATGGATCAGGTGCTGGCTGACTACGTCACTGCCAACTCACCGATCAATCCGTCGATCCAGGGTCGTATAAAATGTACTGACCCCAACCCCGGCGTTGGTAACAATTGCCCGGCTGGCTCTCCATAAGAGATTAGCCCGATTCGTAGCATAAAACCCGGCAGGCTGTCTCAGCCTGCCGGGTCTTCCATGAAAGAACCTGAATGCGTTTTCAAACTCCTGTCTCTGTCACCATCGTTATTTTATTTTCATTATTTATTGTGCCTGTCGCTGCGGCGCATAATACACAACCGCGCCTCGAGATCAATGTGGAGCGTCTCAACCCCGGCGGCATCGTGGATGTGCGTGGTGTAAGCTTCGGCATGGAAGAGTCGGTCACGCTGACGCTCATTAGCTCCAGTGCTGAGATTCCCATCGGCGAGATGCTCTCAGATGCAGAAGGTGAGTTTCTGCATATTGCAGTCCTGCCTGTTGATCTGGCGGAAGGCACTTATTATTTTCGTGGAGTTACCAGTCATCATTTTGTGCTCAGCCCGCCGCTCACCGTTTGGGGAACAGCGATTGTGGAAGGGGGAGGCCAGGGTTTGAGAGATGACGATGACGGATTGCTCGCACCCATGCCGACTCTCGCGCCTGTGGCGGCTACTGCACCTGTCCCATCAGCACCAGTGGATGCCACGCCTACTTCTACTTGGAGTCCAATCATACTTGCTTCAGCAGTTTTGGCGCTTGGGGGAATCCTGTTGGTGTTTGGAATAAAGAGGAAGAACACCAATTAGTTTCAACATCAACGCTTTCTCAATACATCCCATCCTTAAACGATAGACCCTCTCCAAACTCATTTGTAGTTGGGAGAGGGCCCTTTTTAAGAACTTGGGTTTCGCAATCCTTTAATCTCACACAGACGGGGAGCTGATTATCTGCCCGTTGATTTTCGGCGCAAAGGACTTATAATCATCAATATCATCCCAAAGGAGTCCACATGCTGATCAGCCCTGAATTGGCAAAAGCGATTAACGAACAGATCGGGCGTGAGTTCGGCGCCAGTTTGCAGTACCTGAGCATCGC
>JAXIPJ010000094.1:0-5188 GCA_045402985.1 Anaerolineales bacterium | reverse complement strand
CGCAAACTCTGCTTGCGCCGCTTGCGTTTCTTGATTTGCTTTTTCTTTTTGCAACCCAAGATTTTCAATTGCTTGCTTCAGTTGGTGATACTCCATCTTGTCTGTATCTGCCAAAGCACTTTTGAGAGAATCGCGCTCTTTTGCCGTTCGTGCGAGTTCGGCTTTGATTTCATTGACCCGAAAAATATCCGTGATTGACATATTTTCTTCTCCTTTGTTTTGCAAGGCAAACGCCCAACTACGTGTTTACCCGCCATTTAGCGGCCTAACAGACTATAGATTTCTCGCCGTCTAAACACCTAAATTAATGTAGGTGTTAGGTGGCATTAGATTAGAATTTCATCAGGCTAGCGAATTATAGCACTCGGTGAATCCCAATTCGGAATGTCTTCATTGGTTCATATTTCCAATACTTTTAGAATATAGGAACCCCCACGCTTATGCAAGATTAAAAGCATTGCAAAAAAGCCCTGTCCATCCTCCGTTTGTTATCTTCGCCTACAGGCGTGAAAGGAAAATTTGGTTCATTGTGAGTGGACGACAGCCCACTCAAAGATATCCTGCTCAAGTTCGGTGTCACCGGGGTAAATGGTCAAACGAATACCAACGTGAGTAGAAAGCAAAATTCCCCTGCAACTTCACCGTCAATCAGACCCAAAAAGTTTACCCTGCATCTCTACCTGGTTGAAGGACTAAGCCTGCCTGTAAATACCAAAACTCCCGTGGGTTGCACGGGAGCCTTGGCATCAAAAAGGAGGAGAAGAAGGAGAAGAGCAATGTGTGACTTTATAAAGTCACCCCCACGCTGACGGATCTTTCGGTTCGTTGGCCGTGCCCAAGCCAGGCCATTGCCTTGATCACCAGCACAGCAGAATTGACAGGTTTCACGAGGCACTCATCTGCGCCGGCCTGGTTGGCTTCCATGATCTCATCCACTGTATTTGCTGAAATGAGCATCAGGATCGGTCCGCGGCTGGCTGAGCGCAGACCCTTTAATAGAGCTGCGCGTTCAGACTTGGATAATTGCATATCGATCAACATTAATGAAGGACCAACCAGCCGTGCGCTTTGCAGGGCATCCGAGACATTCGATTCAGAAAGAACAATACAATTTCTCTGATTAAAAAGTGTATCTAAAACTGCGACGTTCTCAGGCTGATCGGAGACGATCAACACCGTATGGAGGGGGATGGTATCTGCGTTAGACTTCCAGGCAACCATGATGGATTTCCTTTCTTTCTTAATTACTTGACGTGAATCACGCCCACATGTTACACTCGAAACAGATCAAATTTTACAGAAAGGAGGCGCGACCGATGTTGACGAAAACCACCCTGATCACCCGTACTTTTCCCAGTGGTACCGCTTATCCTCGGAGTGCGCCTTCACCTCGTTAGTACACAATAGTGTAACTTAACGGCGGCCGCGGTGCACTCGCCCGCGGCCGTTTTGATTCTTATCCGGTCATGGGCATTGCCTGTGGCCTTTTTTTAATTCATTTCTTTTGGAGGAAACATGTTTGACATTCAAACCCAACTCTTTGAAGGCCCGGATATTCGCTTTGGGCCCATCGATTACGAGAAGGACCCTGAGATCGAATCCAAATGGACTCACGACTCAGCGTTCATGCGGATGTATGAAATTAATCCCGCGCGGCCTTTGTCTGCGGCCATTGTCAAAAAACAATATGAAAAGCTCGAAAAGCAGGTCGAAGAGGATAAGAATCTGTACCACTTCATGATCCGCGCAAAAGAGGATGATCACTTGATCGGTAAGGCTGTGATCCAGTGGGTCGAATGGACGAACGGCAACGCCTGGGTTCATCTTGGCATTGGTTCCGCGCAGGATCAACGCAAAGGATATGGCTCTCAGGCGTTAGGCATGCTGATCCGCTTTGCGTTTGCAGAGTTGAATCTTTTTCGGTTGAGCGCGCGCATCCCTGAATACAATCAGGCAGCCATCTCATTGTTCAGCAAATTCGGCTTTGTAGAGGAAATTCGCCGCCGACAGGCACTGGAGCGCGATGGCCGCCGTTGGGATCTGATCGTCTTCGGCTTGTTAAATTCTGAATGGCAGGATCAGGCCAGAGCCTAGGAGGACGCGATGAGAGATCTATTTCACGGAAAACTCGTCCGCCTGACGTCTGAAGAACCTGAGGCGCGCGCCAAGGCTGAAGCGAGATGGCAACGGGATACTGAATTCCACCGTCTTGCCGATAGCGATCCCGCTCAAATCGTTTCGGAAAAGAAACTCAAGGAATGGTTTGAGAAGCAGATCGATACCGGTTTCAAACCTGAGCGTTACTCCTTTGCTGTTCGCACGCTGGCGGATGATAGACATATCGCCTTCTTTGCACTATGGCTGGACTTGATCCATAACGAAGCATGGGTGGGCATTGGTATTGGCGAACGCGAATTCTGGGGCAAAGGCTATGGCACAGAAATGATGAAGCTCTGCCTGCAATATGCCTTCACTGAATTGAACGTGCATCGTGTTTCGCTGGGTCTGCACGAATACAACCCGCGGGCTTTGCGTTCCTATGAGAAGGCCGGGTTTCGCATGGAAGGACGCACGCGCCAGGATCTGATGCGTGAAGGCAAACGCTATGATTCTTTATGGATGGGCATCCTGCGCGAAGAATGGATGCAGATGCAAAGTGGAGACTTAAATGAATGATATTTTGCAAGGCGAACTTGTACGCCTGAGTGCGGTAGACCCGGATGAATTCGGAAAGGCATTTTCACGCTGGCATAGAGATTCAGAGTTCATGCGTTTTCTGGATACCAATCCTACGCGGTTGCAATCACAAAAAGGAATGCAGAAGTCACTGGAGGAGGATCTCGAAAAACAAAAGAGCGACCGGCACTGGTTTACCATCCGCGCGCTGGTTGACGACAAATTGCTGGGTGATATAGATCTATTCATATATAACTGGACAGGTCGGGACGCGTTCGTTGGGCTCGGAATTGGCGAACGGGATTTTTGGGGCAGGGGCTACGGAACAGACGTAATGAAGGTGATCCTGCGCTATGCATTCACAGAGGTCAACCTGCAACGCGTCACACTAACCGTCTTTGAATACAATCCGCGTGCCGTTCGAGCCTACGAAAAAACTGGCTTTCGACATGAAGGCCGTTTGCGGCAATTTTTGAATCGCGAAGGAAAGCGCTGGGATATGCTCTTCATGGGCATCCTGCGCAACGAATGGATGGAACAAAATGGACAATAATATTCTGCCCCTGCCTGCTGGCTATACTGCGCGTGCCGGGTGCATTGAAGATTACAAGCTCGTCGTTGATCTCTTGAATGCTCACTCGCAACATCTTAATGGATGCGATGATCTGAAGGACCCGGAGTTGCTGCGGCTCGACTGGCTGAACGACGGTTTTAGCCCGGAGGCCGATGTCCATGTGATCCTGGCGCCGGATGACGGCCTTGTCGCTTTTGTGGAATGCTGGCTCAACCAACAGCCGCCTGTTCATCCCTGGATAATTGGCTGTGTGCACCCCGAACATTGGGGTAAAGGGATCGGCAGTCATCTCCTCAGTTGGGCGAAGGAACACGCGCAGCTTGCATTGGATAAATGTGAACCTGATTTACGCGTCGCGCCGCGCTCTGGCGCTGAGGCTCACAACAAAGCCGGGCTTGCACTTTATGAAGGACTCGGATGGAAAAATATCCGTTCGTTCTATCGTATGGTCATAGATCTTGACTCAGTTCCTGAACTGCCGCCCTTGCCAGATGGCCTCACTATCCGCACCTATGATCCTGAAACAGAAACAGAAGCTGTCTATCTTGCTTTTGTCGATTCTTTCAAGGATCACTTCGGGTTCATCGAGCCGCCATTTGAAAAAGGTTTTGCAGACTTTAAACACAATTTAATTAATGAGCCTGGTTACGACCCTCGCCTTTGGTTCGTCGCAGTGGAAGGCAATGAAATTGTTGGGGTGTCTATTTGCCGCAATGAGGACCCTGAAGATCCCGAATCTGGCTGGGTCAACGAGTTGGGTGTGCGCCGCTCAAACATGCTTTTGCCGCGTTCCATGCAAATGGCAGAAAACGCGCCGGTCTGGGAGTGGATGCCTCGAGTCTTACTGGCGCCTTGCAATTGTATGAACGCGCCGGCATGCGCGTCCTGCGCCAATTCAAAATGTATGAGAATGAACTGCGCCCCGGCAGGGAACTGGCTGTGGAGTCATTATGATGCAAGTGCGCTCCTACGAAGGACTCCATGATCTACGTGCCATGCTCGATCTGCTGGCCGAGGGGCGCAAGGCGGACAACGGCACGTACTATATCCATGGCGGTGATCTGCAATGGTGGCTCTTTTATACAGACCTGCCGCCGCAAACATGGCAGTCCAATATTCGGCTTTGGATGCAGGCTGGCCGTCTTATCGGCTGGGCGTTGCTTTCACATAATGAAGATGCCTTCGATGTCTTTGCCGACCCACGCCTGCGTGGTGAGGCTCTCGAGCATGAAATGTTTGCATGGGCTGTAGAGCAAATGTCCGCGCATGATAGTGTGCAAAACGTTTGGGTCGCAGAACATGATGAGGCGCGCATTCACTGGCTGCAAGCGAATGGATTTGCGCGCGAGCAGAGTCATATCGTCCTCTTCAACCGCTCTTTATCTGGACCGTTGGACGGGCCACCATTACCAGAGGGATTCAGCATCCGAACGTCGCGTGGCGAGGAGGATGCCCAATTGAGATCGGTGGCATCATACGCGGCATTCAAGGCGCGTAAACCGTTTGAGAAATACTGGCCGCGTACGCTGCGGTTTATGCAGTCTCCAATCTATGTGCCACAGCACGAAATTTTTATCAACGCGCCGCAAGGTGAGGTGACTGCCTATTGCATCGTTTGGACAGATACGCTTAACAAGGCTGGTCATTTCGAGCCCGTGGGCACACACCCAGATTTTCAACGCAAAGGCCTCGGGAAGATACTGCTCTTCGAAAGCCTCCGCAGGCTCAAGTCTGAGGGGATGAGAGAGGCTTTCGTCTGCACGAATCATGATAACGAAGCTGCCATCCGTTTGTATGAATCGGTCGGATTCCAAAAAGCGAAACGACTGTTGACATTCGAGAAAAGGAACAAGTAATGAAATCATATCCACAAGAACAATTGGTAGTCTCTCTTCCCGATGGTTTTGCTACTCGTGGAGCAACGATGGAGGATGTGGA
>JAXIPJ010000066.1:0-5762 GCA_045402985.1 Anaerolineales bacterium | reverse complement strand
GAGGAGACGAAGAGAGCAATGCGGCTCATGGCAGAAATGGCGCGGATTATCTCAGAAGGTGCAGGAGCTCTGCCGCTCGCGGCCGCGTTGACGGGGAAAGCTGGTCAGGGACCGATTGTTGCGATCGTCTCTGGGGGCAACATTGATCTGAAGAAGTTCTGCGAGCTTATCGAATCGGCAAGAGGTTGATGAAACGTTCAAACGTTTGAACGTCCTAACGTTAAACCCTCAGCCTCCACATCGTAAACGGCTCATCGAAACCTTTCAAATCCCCGGTAAAGCGGTTCAATGCGTCAGGCTTTATATTCTGCGCGAGAAAATCCTGCACTTCGGGGTCATCATGGATTGCCTCAGATAAGATCAGTTCTCCGCCTTGTGAAAAGTTAGGCAATCGCGCGGTGATATTGACTGTCGAGCCGAAATAATCCAACCTGTCATTCAAATTCACAACAATACACGGGCCTTTGTGCAGACCTACTTTTAGCCATAACATGGGCTCACCGCGTTCGGCAATTTTCACTTGTGCATTCCACACCGCGCGCAACGCCGCAACCGGATGACGGAATGCGGCCATCACCGAATCGCCCATCGTCTTCACGATCGCGCCGCCCTCTTCCGCAATGGATTTCCCCAATATTTCGAAATGTTCGCGCACCCGTCCAAATGCGGGGGCGTCGCCGATCTTGCGATACAGGCGAGTAGAATCTCGCAGGTCCGTAAACATCAAGGTGACGGAGCCAATCGAAATCTCCTCGCCAGGTCTCACCACTTCTGTCGCGAAGAGATCACGGAACACCTGTAAGGAGGTCACATCGGCCGCGGTGGAAGCCTCGTCGCTCCAGGCAGTGCGCTCAAGTTGAAAGGTTTGATCCGCGTCGGTAGCGTTGACCAGATTGAGGGTGGGGAGAAGCGAGACGCGTTGTGCTTCGGGGGGCCATCCATATTGGGTAACGCGCAGATCCGTTTGAGTCGCTCCATCCACATCCGCAAATAAAGAAATGGAACCTGGCGCATTCGAAGTGCGCAAGGTGTAACGGCCACGCTCGAGTTGCACAAGCACGGGCAATGTATGCAACGCCGATAAACTCTGCGCCATTACCACATGCGGCTGCAACTGTGGGCTTCCCACGCAGAATGCCGCTTCGAACTCAACGGGCCGCACGGATGGATTCGGACGAAAGACAACTTCGATGTTGTGATCGAAGTTCACAGTGAAATCGATCTGACAGGTGTTGCAATGAGAGTGCCCATGTGCTTCACCCAGATTCGTATGTCCCTCTGTTATGCCGCGGCACGATGGGCAAAGCAGATCCCACGACATGTCGAGAATGCCTGCGCGGGTTGAACGCAGGAACATCTCAAGCACTGCGCGTCGATTCACCTCCCAATGATCGGCGAGCGCGTAAGGCCGAATGCGCTGGAGTGACAGCTCATCGGCACTGTTGAAAAAGTCTTCGAGATGTGCAACCAATGAGGGATCTGTGCCTTGCTGAATCACCGCCTCGCTCAGGGACTTGAAGCGGGCGCGCGCTCCCGAACTGAGTCTGCGCTGACGCCCTATCTTGATCAATGGCGCGCCCTTATCTTTATCCGCTATGCGATCATATAAACGGAATGCTCTCTCAAAACGTCTCTTCGCGATGACACCAATGACAAAAGGAATGCCAAGCTGCGCAAGGATGTTATTGGTCTTGATCCATGTTTGATAGGTAACGCGTGTACCGCCTTCAGCGCGTGGATTGAAATCCGCCTGCACGCGCATTTCATCAATAGGACCTTTACTATAAGTTCGATCAACTCCAAACGAATAAGGATACGTCCACTCGAAGGGCTCCTCTTCCCATTCCACCTTGATGATCGGGAGTTTCATGCGCAGATGCTTGGTGCCTTTTACATTGTCCAGCATCTCAATTTCTGGTTGACCTGTATCTCGGTTAAAGCGGTTCGTATCCGCCGCGAATGGCCAGATCGCTTCGGGTGCGGACTTCAGATCCCATTGCCAGGAGAAGTAGAATTCACGGGTCATGGTGAATAGACGATGAAATGGGCGCTGATTTTACATATGAATACAAACCAAAAACATCCGAAATCATGAAGACTTCGGATGTTTCGTTTACTACTCAATTTGCGATTGCGTCTGCTCAGGGACAACGATCGCCATGATCAAATAGACCACCGCAATACCGCCGAAGCCTGTGAAGAAAGCCAGCACTGCCAGCAAGCGGACGATGGTCGGGTCAACGCCGAGATAATCGCCCAGCCCTGCACACACGCCCGCGATCATGCGGTTGGATGTACTGCGAGTCAATTGCTTGTAGTTGGTATTCATGTTGCACTCCTTTCAATGATTTCTACAAGGACATACGCAGGGGAATACAGGAGGTTGCAAGTCAATTCCCCAACGGGGATTCATACGGAATGGTCCATGTTTCCGGCAGCAAACCGATACTGCTTTTCAGTCCGTCAAGAGCCTTTATGCCTTGTAATTTATTATGAATGAGTAGGACCGCTTCCATACTTTCATCCACAAGACGGCTCACTGTTGATTCATTCAAATAGTGATAAGGCAGGGAGGAAAACCAGTCTTTCTCAGGTACGCTATAAAATTTACGAATGTAATCGTATTGCTGGTGAAGTGCCTCGTTTTTTATAAAAGGCAAATATGAAGGAGGGTTCTGACTCGGTACGATCACACGCCAGAATAGAGAATCTCGTTTCTCGCGAACGTAAAGTTGGTCCAATCCATACCAATCATTTTTGATGTTTTCGATTGCTTCGGCGCGATTTGCCTCAAGTTCATGTTTATAGATAATTTTCGATGCACCCCAAATCCGTTTTGCCCACATGATGTCACATATCAAATGGAAGAAATAGCCAAGGCGAAAACTATAAAGTTTTATATCGTCTTCAGGTTTGATGTCCAATAAATATTGTTCGTAATATACAATGTCGTGGATCGCATCCTCACCTTCCCCTTTCCTCAGAAAGTGCGTCACTTCTTTTGGCGGGTCAAACTCCGTCCAATCCGTGTTCGGGATCCCTGAATCGGGTGAGAGGTTGCCAAAAGCAAAAGCGACTTCGTCCAGTTCTGGGAAATGGGCAAATAGCTTTTCCGCAATTCGTAAATGTGAAATCCATGTGCCCATTATTTATATTTCCTGCTCTCCAAATAATTCGCCACGGCCGCGTAGAGCAGGGATACGCCGATCATCAAATAAACTACTGCCTGCAATCCCAGCCACTGGAGTTGAGAGAAACCAAAAGCGGTGAACAAGGTTCCAACGATGCCATAAAAGATCGTATTGCGCATATAGTCTGACCCAACGCGTTGGGATTGCAAAATGTGCTTTTGCATCAGCATTTCCATCGCGCGCACTTGTTCCTCGTGCAGGTTTTTGCAGGCTAGAGAATCCCCCGCGAACGCGGCGCAATCAGAGCACAGCCCGCGCTGACAATATTTGCACAGTCCAACCGCGGGTTTATCGGGGTGATAGTAGCAGATCAAGATTATTCTCCAATCAACTGTAGGATCAGTTCTCTTTGACGTGGGCGATTGTCAAAATCCACGTAGATCACTTGTTGCCACGTCCCTAATGTCAATTGCCCATCCACAAATGGGATGGTCAGCGAAGGACCAAGCAACGCGGCGCGGACATGGCTGTGACCGTTCCCGTCATGCCAACGCTGATTGTGCGCGTATTCTTGGTCAGCGGGAACGATCTCATCGAAGAGTCTTCGCAGATCGCTCAGCGCTCCGCTTTCATATTCAATGGTTGTCAACGCGCTTGTGGAGGAGGGGCAAAAAATAGTGACTGTTCCAGTCGTTAATCCACTTTTTGAAACAGCACTTGTAATCTGATCCGTAATATCGTGGATGTCTGCGTTGCCTTTTGTATTCACGGAGATTGATTTTGATATTACTGCCATTTTTATTTCACCTTTTCAAGCGGATGTCGCAAAGCGGTCTTTATTTTAGATGGATCAGCTTTGCGCGGATCGCCAAGATAGATTTCATGGTGTTTGCCGTTGGGACCGACGCGGTCGCGATAACCATTCTCCAGAGCGAATGCTCGCATCCGTTCGATGGTGGCGGGTTCAGTGGCATACGGCCCGATGTGCATTGTTTGCACACATAAGCCTTCCTCAAAATGTGCCAGCCGCAATTTTGGCAAGTTTGGGGAGTCGCCCTTCTTTTTGCGGACCTGCTCCAGGCCTTCTGTAAAAATATCCTGTGTGATGACCTTTGGTTGCAGGATCATCAATGTATAAAACCAGTTATCTTTTATAGTGATGTCGAACATCCCATCTTCCACCCACCACAAACCTTCGAGCGGCATGACCGGATAATCGATCGGATCTGTCTTTCGTTTCTTGAGCATGAACTTGAGTGTGTACGAAAGGCTGTACAAGGCCTGTGTTGCTTCTGCGAAGGCAGGTGAGTTGCCTGGCTCTTTTCCCTTTTCAATGGCTTCATCAAGCATCACAAACTGAAGGTTGCGCACCTGCACAATTTCCACTTTTTTTGCGGAAGGCGCATACAGATATTTTAATTCTTTTTTAAGATCAAGCGTCTTCATAACAGCTCCTTCAGTCTTCCTTCTTATTTGTCCACTTGCCCACATTTTTCCTTGTCTACTTGTATATCTTTACCACTCACTCCCCTTTATGGATGACATTATTTCCATACTTCTCCTGTAACGTATCCACGGCATCCTGCAAGCGCCGCGACTTTTCGCTATCCATATCCCACAACCCCAACTGGCGGATTGGCCTGCCCAGTCCGCTTACACCGACGCCGATCAGGCGCACAGCTTGATTCGATTTGCGCACCGACTTCAACAAATCCAGTGCGGCTTTGGCGATCTCCTCCTCCTGATCGGTGCGATGATTGAGAGTTGTCTGCCGGGTCAATGTAGTGAAATCGGGCCAGCGCATCTTGAGCTTGACCGTTGAGCCTGCCAGTTCATTTTTTCTTAGTTGCCGCGCGACTTCTGCTGATTGCTCACGCACCGTTTTCTCCAACACTTTATCATCGCGCACATCGCGCGAGAATGTGATCTCCTGACTGATGGATTTGGTCTCGCGCTCGGTCGTGATTGGCCTGTCATCGATCCCTTTTGCGTGGCGCGCCAGGTCACGTCCGTTCTCGCCGAACATGCGGATCATTTCACTCTCAGGCCACTTCGCAATATCGCCAATCGTGTGGATTCCCAATTCATTGAGCCGTGCAAACGTTTTCGGACCGACGCCCCAGAGCATATCCGCGGGCAATGCGGATAAAAAGGCCGCCTCTTCTCCAGAGGGGACAATTGTCAGTGCGTTGGGAGGCGCTATCTTTCCGTCTGATCTGGTGTTCCTTAATACGAGGCTTTTCCCCACTTCGGTCGCGATTTTCGCCACCATCTTGTTGGAGGCAATGCCGATGGAACAGGGGAGCTGCAACTCATCACGAATGCGAGACTGCAATGTACGTGCGATCGTTTCAGGCTGTGCGCGAATATCGCTGATATCGAGAAAGGCTTCGTCAATGGAGATCTGTTCCACCCAAGTAGTGAGATCGTGCAAACGCTGCATCACCTGCCGCGAGACCTCGCCGTAGAGGTGGTGACGCGGCGAAACAATGATCAGCCTCGGGCTGAGTCTGAGCGCTTTCGACATTGGCATGGCAGAACGGACTCCCATCCGCCGCGCAGCGTAAGAGCAGGAAGCCACCACGCCGCGTTCATCCGGCTTTCCTCCCACTGCAAAGGCTTTGTCGCGCA
>JAXIPJ010000037.1:0-10035 GCA_045402985.1 Anaerolineales bacterium | reverse complement strand
TTGCGAACCTGACAGCGATTGAAAGACGAGTCCGACAGGTGAGCCAGATTGCATGCATTTCATCTGAGTTGTGACATGAGAAAGCAAACAATTTTGTGTTGGGATGTTCCACGTTTTGATAACGTCATAGGTCATGTCGAGCAGGCGCGCCACTGAACCGTATGAATCATCCACGGGATTGATGCCGATGACCGAGTCGCCTGAACCATACGACAAGCCTTCATAAATCTCAGCGCGGATTCCTTCCGGCGAATCGGTGGGATGATTCGGTTGATTGCGCGAGGATAATGTCCCTGGTTTGCCAATCGTGTTATTACAATGCGCACTGACGGGAATCTTTTTGGCGGCGTACATCAGATCGAGGTTGGACATTAATTTGGTAACGCCCGCGACCATCTCGGCGGTGAGTCCGTTTGAGATGCGGTGAATCATTTCGGTGGAGGTGGTATCGGCCAGGATCCATTCGCGGAAATCCCCAACGGTCCAGCCTTTGATCTCGTTATAAATATTCTGATCTATCGCGTCCTGAATAAGTCTTGTGATCTCATCCTGATCGTACGGAACGGCGGGGTTGTCATGCAAAACGGACAATGGTACTTCTGCCAGCACCAGCTTTGCAGCGACGCGCTCGGCAGCTGTCTCAGCAGCTACACCCGCGAGACGGTCGCCTGATTTCTCCTCGTTGGCTTTCCCCATCAGGAGGCGGATGTCTGGGAATTCATAGGTCTTGCTGTGCAGTTTGGTGCGGAGAAGCATTCAGGCTCCTTAGACCTAAAAATAACAAATGATTACGTGGAAATTACTTCAATCTGGCTTAAAACAACAGAAGTTTCGATTCTAAATGTATTGTGGATTTCGGCGACGGTATCAGTGAAACGCATTAGTTCCTGAATCTCTTCTTCACTGGCTTGAGCTGCTACCTTGGCGTGATAGACAACATTTTTTGCTGGCTCACCTTCTGCGCCGAAATCGCCATCCACTTCAACTTCGACACGTTCAACCTGTATATTTCTTTTTGCAGCTTCACGATAAATATCATTGCAATAGCAGGTGGCTACTGCCAATAATAACAATTCTCCTCCATTTACGCTGGAACCAAATCCGCTTGCTTTTGGAGGAATGACGATGGAGTGGACATTCTCTCCAGTTTGGAGAGTTACCTGATGGTCGTTCCTGCTGTTTTGAACGCGCGCGTTTATTCTCATAGAGCGCTTACTTGTTCCTGGAACCTGTAAAAGCAGTGACAACACCCAGACCAATATAAATTAACCCTGTAAAGTAGCGCTGGTTTCTGAGAAAATTCTGGTTTGCATTCAATTGATCGGCAATTGAGCTGGAGATGATCGCATAGGCACTATCGGTGATGATACCCATAACGACGAAAATGATTCCCAGCAGGAATATTTGTAAGGTAATATTCCCATCAGATGTATTGACAAACTGTGGAAGAAAAGCAAAGAAGAACAAGGCCGTTTTCGGGTTGAACAAGTTGACGACAAATCCCTGTGAATAGATGCGCGACAGGCTTTCCTTTTTACCCACTTTCGCTTTTGCTGTACTTTCGCTTGCTACAATTTTCCGAATTCCCAAATAGATGAGATAAGCCGCGCCGAGATATTTTACGATATCGAATGCAAGCGCGGAAGAAAACAAAATTGCGGAAAGCCCCAACGCCGCGGCGAAGGCATGGAAAAAGTTGGCAGTTTCCACGCCCAGCACAGAGACGATACCCGCCATTCGTCCCTGATTCATACTGCGCGCCACAATATACAAAACTGCCGGTCCCGGTGTTAAGAGTAGTGCGAGAGATGCTACCAGGAACAAATAAAGTTGCGATGATTCAAACATTAAGCCTCAGCTCTTCTGTGGTCGAATAGATCGGAGCGGTTGTGCGAAAGGCATATCGAAACCACCAGTTTCAAGCAATTCATACATCATGCCTGTGCAGTTTGGTGTGGGGAAGCATACAGATTAACTTATTACTCAGGTTTCCAGCCAATCGAATTGCGCCAAATATCTTCAAATTGATTTTGGAAATAGCTGAACCACATTCCATCTCGTTTGTTTGTCAAGCTAAATGCGATTTGAGTATCATAACCTGACACGTGTGAGTAAATCTCGACGAACATAATACCATTTGGTTGGCCGAAATCAAATGAGACTATACCAAATGACGGTGCGTAATTGACTAAATGCACATCAAATATTCCATTATTAACCGACTGGCCTTCATGCTGCCGTTTCAAATAATCTAAGACTTCAAAAGATGAATCGAGCTTTTTCTTAAAATAGGCCTGAACATGCGGCTCTTCACTTCTAAGGGTCGCCATTTTAGTCGCAAGAGACTTAGGTGAAGGATTCGCTAGAATGACTCGGACCTTTGCCCTATTTTTAATCGCTTCCCTAATATTGCTGGCTTGTTTATCTAATGTTGATGTGAGAGTTACTCCCATTAAATCAATCGTGCGGGCATTTTTGAAGAAAGTATCAAGAACCGGGATGTTCTCAAAAAATCTTAGAGCGGATGATTTATCAACAATATTTTCTTGTACTGCCGTCAAGATTTTATTAGTGGATTTCTCAATTCTTCGTAACCGCATATTCCGTTCCCAAAAGCCAGAAAATGCAATTAACGCTTGAATGCCTAAAATGGATGCAGAAATATTTGGAAGGTCGCTCTCTGTAGGAGGATTTTGTTGATAGTTGGCAAACACCTGCAGAGCGAACCAAAGGGTAACTAAATCAATAAAATTATCCTTTAACCAATCAAACGAATCTTGAAGAGTAGGAAGTTTCATCTTAATTCATAGTAAAGAAATCTATCAGTGATAAAAGATCAAAGTCTTCACGCTCAAGGGGACCACACGTCCATCCATAAGTGGCGTACCCACGTCAATGTAATCGCCTTCTGCCAGACCAACCTGGTCAATCACTAACAGTGAGCGCTCAGGCGCAAGTCCTTTGAGCGTCTGCCCCAATGCCTGAGCATAATCTCGTTCAATGATAATAATGAGCGGTCGTTCGGGAGGCATACTCCTGGAGAATTCCCATAAGCCGTTTGCAAGCTGTGTAAGCTGAGTATAGTCCAAGGCACGATTGAGTTCAAGCGCAATTGCAAACGGATCGGTGGCAAGGTTCACGTCCCAGCGCCTCACAGCTTCGGCGATCGCTGACGAAACGGAGGCAGGCTCAATCGTCGCGCTGAGCGGCGCTGGTTGAGTAGAGCGAGTGTTCTTCTCGCTCGTATCGAAACCAAGCGAGGGGCGGATCACAGGCACATTCTTGATTGGCAGAATTTGTCGTTCTGCCCAAATCGTCGAGCCTGAAAGAGTCACCGTTTGAGTGCCCGCGCCCAGCACAGTCGCGCGCAGGGTCTCGGCAGGCGGCACGATCTCATAAGAGTTTAGCACCGAATGTGTGCGCAGTGATTCAGCCAGCAGTGGGCCAACATCGTCGTGAATAGTCGCATCGGCAACCGAGTTGATCTGAATGGGCTTGTAATAATAATGCCCGATTCCGCCGGAGAACATCAACACTGAGCCTTTGCCAGACAGGCCCACCGGCGGCGTGAGATAAATTTTTTGTGCCAGTAATGAATTCGCGCCTTCGATCAATTCAACGGTCATATCCGCCATACGATCGGTGAAGCGGCGCAAATCATCGAGCAATGGTAAATCTCCAATTTCCAATTTCCAATTGATATCAGACAGGATGTATTTGGCGGGCTCAGCGATATGACGGACTCGGCCCGTATCATGTTGGACCTCAAGGATGCGCCCGCCATAATTCATCGCCGCGGCACCGATGGCATTCCCGCTTTGAAACGTCACACTGTTGGCGCTTCCGCCGCCGATATCAATGTTGGTGACCGTTGCGAAATGCTTTTGAGAATACTCTGCTGCACCCGCGCCGCGCCCAGCAATTAGACTTTCAACATTGGGGCCCGCAACACTGACGACAAAATCTCCCGCCAGCCCGGAAAGCGCGCGTAATATTTCATCCGCATTTTTTTTCTTGGCGGTCTCGCCCGTGATGATAACTGCACCTGTTTCCACCTGGCTTGGGTCAATGCCTGCAGATGCATATTCACCGCGCACGATCTCATTTAGTTTATTGGCATCTATCGTATCTGCATCTATCAACGGCGTGAAGACGATGGGGCTTTGATAAATAACCTTGCGATCTGTAATATTAATACGGGGGATTTGCCCAGCGCGCGCTACATCCTGTAGATTGAGACGCGAAAAGATGACTTGTGTTGTAGTGGTACCGACATCCAGGCCAACCGAAAGCAGGGAGCGCGAGTCACTCATATATAAAATCCATGTCACTACGAGGAGGGCAACAGCCCGACGAAGCAGTCTCCTGTTAAATGGGAGATTGCTTCGAGCGACCCCGAAAAAGATTCGGGGCAGGCGAACAAGAGCGCCCTCGCAATGACATGCTCTTATTATTTTCTGTATGAAAGCTTGCCGCCCAATTCCAGCGAGTCGATCACTCCGACGATCACCGCATCGACTGGGGCATTGGTGGTCTGGTTGGTGTAACGGGCGGAGGAGCCATCAGTAACCATCACAAGGTCGCCAGCCCCCGCGCTGACGGTATCCACCGCGATGTACGGGTCGCCGGTAGCGTTGCCCTCGGTATCTGCGTTGCGCACAATAAGCAGCTTGCTGCCACGGATGACCTCATCCTTGATGGTCGAAACAGTTGAACCGATAACGAGCGCTATTCGCATATAAGCTCCAAGTATTGGATTGGTCTGTCTCGGTCTGTTTGCCGCATGTTTCAATAAAACTGGACTTTTGAAATTATTTGAAGACTAAACTTCAACTTTCAGCTCAGACACTTATGCGGCACTCCGTACTTTACCATAGAATAAAAACATGGACAACGTTTGAGGGTGCGTTAGATTTGTTTTAGAAAAGGCTGTGCAAAGATCTGCGCTGTGGCTTTAAGCTTTCTGTAAGAATCCAGTGTCAAGTACATAGGTTGATAATATGCACCTTCCTTACCAACTTGAGGGCCAAACGAAGTAAAACCGAGGTGACGATACATTTTCAGCTGGCGCGTTGTGCCAGACATGATCCCAAGATCATATTCATGCTCATCACAATATTTAGCCATCATGAGGATCAAACCTGCAAAGACGCGGGTCCTGCGGCGGTCTTGTTCGACCGCCAGCAGCCTGATCTCGCACAGCGAATTGTATGGAGGCAAATACGAATCGAGATTCTCCAGTTTTAGATCCAGTGAGAACGGACGCTTGTCCCTGATCGCCAGCATTCCCAAAAGTCGATCACCGTCGCGACAGGTCAGATATGTATTTTCCGCGTGGAATTTATCCACTAGCCGCCGCTCTTCATTTTGCTCGTGTTGGGGAATTTCCTCCACAAATGTTTTGTAGTTAAGTTTGAATATCTGTTCGAACTCCGGTGCGGTTTCAGCGATCTTAAATATCAGTGACCCCATTGTTTCATAACCTCTCTTTTATAGTATTTGGTTTCATGGCCCTTTGAATATTCTCTCTGTGGGCAAACAAAATTAGAATGATCAAAATTGTAATGCCCGCAACAATTTCCCAGCGATGGCCGAGCAAAAAAGCGATGATCGGCGAACTTGAAATTCCCAATAAGAACAGAAACTCATTTCCATGGCTGAGCAATAAAAGCACGAGCGCTACAACGGCGGTCAACAATGCGATTCGATAATCGTAAACAAGCACTGTACCAAACGCTGCAGAAAGCCCCTTGCCGCCTTTGAATTCGAGTTGAATAGGCCAGAGGTGCCCAATCAGCACAGCCACCATCACCAATGCCAGCGCCCAGGGTTCCAGGCCACTCCAAAGTGCAAGCATCATTGCGAGCACGCCTTTAAGAATATCTCCAAGCCCTGTCGCAATAGCGCCGCCCTTCCCCAAAATGCGGCCTGTATTTCGTCCGCCTGTAGCGCCGCTCCCCAGTTGACGCAAATCCTGCCCCGTTTGCCAGCGTACCAAATAATATCCAACTGAAATGCATCCTAATGTATAACTTACCAAAATCACCACCAGTTGAGTTATGAGAAACATGTTATTCCTGTTCAACGACAATTCTTATAGGAGCACCTGAGCGATCCACACGCTCGCTCCACTTGCTTGTTAAATTCATCGGGGCGTTTGCTACTAATCTCGAAAAGCGTTCTGTGTGCAAAAGTCGTTCTCCCTGATAGATCCCTAATTTTACATGATTACGAAATTCTTTGGATTGGATTCGATACGCGGCGGGTGCGGACTCTGTGATCACATTTGGAACTATCCACTCAAGTGGCGCTTCAACGCGGACCTCGATCCGGTTCGCAGGCCATTTGGCATTTTCCAGAAATTGTGCGATTGAACGCGCCGCACGGCGTCCTTCTAAAGCCGCCCAATCTGCTGTCTCCACCCCGCGCAATAAGTTTCCCGTTGCAAAGACTCCAGGTTGCGATGTATGAAACAGAGCATCAATTTGCGGACCCAACCACGGTTTAACCGTTTCAACATCGCCTCTGCGTGCAAGTTCGTTCTCGGGGATCCAACCTCCCGTGAAAACAACAGTGTCACATTCTAGGGTCTCAGTCTTGCCCGAATCCAGATCTGTAATTTCAATCCCTTCCACGCGCTGACGTCCGAATATGTTTGTTACGCGCTTGTTAACAAGTATTGGTGCGCGTGCAAGGATATCTGCATACAGGATCTTCGCTGGAAGGAAGATGGGGAGGTAGAGTTGGTGCCGCGGTAATTCCGTGGTCATACTCATAATGCGTACACCTGCGTGCATAAGAGTCAATACAACCGAAAGACTCACGATTTCCGCACCTACAATAACCGCGCGCTTGCCAACTGGTAAATGATGCTCATAGACAAATCGTTGAAGCGAGCCTGTCGTAAAGACTCCCTGCGGACGTGTGCCAGCCACCAGTCGCGCGGCGCGTGGCCGTTCACGTACGCCCGTCGCAAGCAAAACTGACTTCGCTTCGATTGATCCAAGTCCATTCGGTGAGGTGAAATTCATTTTATGCTCCCTCTCCCAGAGGGAGAGGTTTGGGGCGAGGACGTTATTCCACCCCGTAATGGTCGTAGATGTATGAATCTTGATTCCGGCCCTTTCAGCCATCTCCCGATATTTGCGCGCATACGCCGGACCTGTCATCACCCAATGAAAATCTCGCAAACCGAATCCTGTATGTCCGCACAAACGCGGGATGCCGCCAGCTTCTGGTTCGCGTTCCGCGATAACAATATCCTCCACACCAAGTTTCTTCAATTCCAACGCCGCCGCCAATCCGGCAGGTCCGGCACCGATGATTAAGACGTCAGCCGTCATTGCGGGCCGCTTCGCGCTGAGCGGATGGGTTGAGCGTTCGTCGAAACCCCGCAGTCGAGGCGGGAGCGACGAAGCAATCTCCTGGCGAATCGGGGATTGCTTCGTTGGGCTTTGCCCTTCTCGCAATGACATAATCAATGAAGCCTGACAATTAAACCCCTGGCAACGTCCCTGCATCGCACGCGTCCGCCTTCGCAACGCATCCAGCGTCTGGGCGGGGATGGTTGAATTCATCGCGTCGTTCAATTCCCCCAATGTTACGCGCTCGCAATGACAGACGATCTTTCCATAATCAGCATCTTCTGCGATCATCTGCGCGCTTTGATATGGCCGCATAAACGCTTCGCCGATATTCGGCATTTTTATACTTTTGAAATCCTGCTTGCGTTTCAATTCAGCACCGCCCTCTTCCAGCAACTCAACCACATATTCTGCAATTCCCAAACACCCAGAAATGCCTGTCGAACGGATGCCTCCAACGCAAATATATTTTTGTTTTGCATAAAGGGAAATCTGGTAATCGCTATATTCTGTTGCGGCGCGCAAGCCAGCGTAGTTTGCCGTCACTTCTTCATTGAGCAATTCAGGCAAAATTGCCTTGCCTTTTTCCATCAATATCTGCAAGCCGTTCGCGCTTGTGTCCGTTGCGGTTTTATCTGGCACCTCTTCCGCCGTAGGTCCGAGCAAAACATTTCCATAGATCGTTGGGCTCACCAACACACCTTTTGTTATAGAGCTTGGGACTGGAAGCAAGACGTGGTTGACAAGAGTCCGCGCCAACTTATCGAATATGATCAATTCCCCGCGTCGTGGCCTGACTGTGTAGCTGTTGATGCCAAAATGGGCGTTGATCTCATCTGAAAACAATCCTGCCGCGTTGACAACCCAACGCGCCTGAACACTTTCATCGTTGCTGGATATGCTATGCCGATCATCTTTTGTTGAGATGCCACTAACTGAAAAATTAAGTTTTAGCGTCACGCCATTGACCACAGCTTGAGTGGACAATGCAATTGGAATCGTGAATGTACACAGTATCCCTTCGCTAGGGACAAACATTCCACCCATTGCGCCTAGCCCTAAATGTGGTTCACGTCTATAGATCTCATCCCTATCAATCAAATAACAATCCGTATCCCCGTTTTGATTTGCTTTCTCCAACAATTTTGGGAGCGTATTCAACTGCTCTTCATTCCATGCAATTAACAATCCGCCAATGCGTTCATACGGACTGCCCACTTCCTGCATGAATGTTTCCAAAAGCGGATAACTGCGCTTAAGCAATACGGATTCCAGTGAACTTGGCGTCGCATCGTAGCCAGTATGCCAGATGGCAGTGCTGGCTTTTGAAGTGCCCATACCCACATCTGAATTTGCCTCGAGTAGCACAATGCTTAGATCGTAGCGTGAGAGTTCGCGCGCAATTGCAGCTCCAACTGCACCCGCACCGATGATGGCGATATCAAAAGTATTTTTCATGTTCATTGCTGGTTTCGATACGTCCCTCGTTTCACTCAGGACTACTCAACCAGCGGACGATTTATGATAATATTTCACCGCTTCCAGCGCATGATTCCACTGGGCCAGTTTCTTTGCTCTTTCTTCTTCCTTCATCTTGGGCGTGTAAACAGCTTCTGCTTTCCATGCATTGGATAAATCTTCCAGAGATGTTCCCAGCGCAGAATGCGCAGCGAGATTGGCAATTCCCATGGCAGTCGCTTCGCGCGCTGCAGCAACGCGGACTTCGAGATCCAGCAGATCCGCAGTGAACTGCATCAGATAGGGGTTGCCCGACGGACCACCATCCACTTTCAAATGTGGGGGCGTTTTGCCCGCGTCTTGTGCCATGGCGTTGACCACTTCGTACACGCGGAACGCGATGCCTTCTAAAGTGGCGCGGACGATGTCCGCAGGCACAGAACCGCGACTCAAGCCGAAGATCGCACCGCGCGCTTCAGATAACCAATGCGGCGCGGCGAGTCCTTGCAAAGCGGGGACAACTACCACTTCATCATCTTTTGATTGCAAGGCTAATTCTGCGCTGACAGCTGGATCTGGCAAAAAGCCAAGAGACTCGGTCAGCCACTGCACTGCGGAACCGGTGACGAAAATTCCACCATCAAGAGCGTAGGCTGTTTCTTTGTCCCAGTGCCACGCCATGGTCGTGAGTAGTCCATTATTAGATAAGCGCATTTCCTTGCCAATATTCATTAGCAGAAAGCTGCCAGTTCCAAAGCTGCATTTCATTTCACCGGACTTGAAACAGGCCTGACCAAATAGTGCGGCTTGCTGGTCAACGAGCAGCGCGTGCAATGGACGTGGCTTGCCGACGCCTAAATCCAAATCTCCCGCGTAGCCTGCCGACGGAACAATTTTAGGTAAAAGCGTTCGCGTTGCGCCGAATAAGTTCAGCAGTTCGTCATCCCAATCAAGACGATTGACGTCGAATAATAGAGTCCGCGAAGCTGTGGATGGATCGGTAATGTGCAGTTTGCGATTCGACAGATTCCAGATCACCCATGTTTCGGTTGTGCCGAATCTGGCGCGGCCTTCGTCAATTGCCTGCTTGAGTTTGGAGTCATGCTCCCATGCATAACGCAGTTTTGGGGCGGAAAAATAGCTGTCAAGGATGAGTCCAGTTTTCCTGCGGAGGGAGTCGTTATCTACTTGTGGTGCAATTGCATCACATACC
>JAXIPJ010000133.1:0-39863 GCA_045402985.1 Anaerolineales bacterium | reverse complement strand
GCGCTTGCAGCGCACCGCGGCGTCGAGCCGCGCGCGGTCGACATCGGCGAGCTGCAGTCCGCGCTCTTGCGTCAAGGGGTTTATTTGAACAACTCGGAGAGAAAACCATGTCAAACCGAAGCACGCCACAAATGACGGTGCCACATTGAGCGCCCCGACCGTCACGCTTACGAATGTGACCGCCAGCAACAACGATGGAAATGGCATAAGTATTTCGAATGTAAACGTCGTGACACTGAACAATGTCATAGCCAGCAGTAATGGTACTGAAAAAGGCACCCCTGGCCTGGTAGGTAATATCGGCTCCGGCATATTTGTGGATGGAAATGTTGCCTCAAGTGTAATCATTAACGGCGGCACATTTACCGATAACCAGGAATATGGCGTTGAGGTCGCGAGCCCAGCCAATACAACCATCTACATTCAATCCAACCCTACCTGCACGGGTAATGACAGCAATGCTGCCCCAACACCCAGTTGTTACAATGATACGACTATCTCAGATACTACAGCCCCTGTAGTAACCCCGTCGATCTCCGGCACATTGGGGTCCAACGGCTGGTATACCAGCAATGTGACCGTAAGCTGGACAATAACCGATGGTGAGTCCGGCATAGCATCTTCGACTGGCTGCAATACATCCAACTTAACTTCAGACACCACTGGCACGACTCTTACTTGTTCAGCAACGAATAATTCCGGTCTCTCAGGCTCAGCTTCAGTTAAGATCAAAATTGATAAGACCGGTCCTGTTACAACTCTCACCGTCATCGCCGGCACAGCCGGAAATAATGGATGGTACCGCAGCGACGTGACTATTCAAACTACTGGCACAGATTCAGCCAGCAATCCAGTCACCTGCACGACCAACCAGTTCCAAACAACCGAAACCGCCGGAACAGTTTTCAATGGTTCCTGCACTAATAATGCCGGGCTAACTACAAACGCCACACCTTTAACTATCAAACTCGACAAAACGAACCCAGTGACCTCATTTGTCAATAGCACGCCCTCACCAAATGTCAATGGGTGGAACAATAGCGATGTGACGGTCAACTGGTCCTGCACAGACGGTCTATCCGGTCCAGCGAGCGCATCGGTTAGCCAGACGATTTCAACAGAGGGAGCCAATCAATCAGCCACAGGAACCTGCCTGGACATGGCCGGAAACTCTGCTTCAGATACGCAATCAGGATTCAATATCGATAAAACCGCCCCAGCACTCAACCTTCCATCCAATATGACCGTGGAAGCGACCAGTTCATCTGGTGCGATCGTTAACTACTCCGCATCCGCCAGTGACAATTTGGATGCCGCGCCAGGTTTGAGCTGCAATCCAGCTTCCGGAAGCAATTTTGTGATGGGCACCACGATGGTGAACTGCACATCAACAGATCATGCTGATAACATCGCTTTTGGCAATTTCAACATTACTGTCCAGGATATAAGTGGACCAGTGATTGCACCCCACGCTGACGTCACTACTGAAGCAACATCCGCTGCAGGCGCTGTAGTCACTTACACCAGCCCCACGGCATTGGATGCTGTGGATGGCCCCGTGAGTGTATCCTGCTCTCCTTCATCCGGTGAGAACTATATCCTGGGCGATACCACGGTTATATGCAATGCAGTAGACAGCAATTCAAACCCTGCCACGCCCACCACTTTTGTTATTCATGTAGTGGATACCAGCGCTCCAGTGATTGCTGCACATGCGGATATCACTGTCCAGGCCACCTCTGCTTCAGGTGCGGTGGTAACCTATACCAGTCCCGCTACCTCTGACTTGGTTGATGGTGCTGGCGTTGCATCCTGCAGCCCCGTTGCTGGTTCTACATTCCCTCTTGGAAATACCACTGTCACCTGCACTGCAACCGATACACATAATAATACGGCCATCCCGACCACATTTGTTGTTCATGTGATTGACACCACTGCTCCAGTGATCGCACCTCATGGAGATGTCACGGCAGAAGCTACATCATCCTCAGGCGCCGTTGTCACTTACACCAGCCCGGCTACCTCTGATATCGTGGATGGCGCTGGCGTAGCATCCTGCAGCCCAGCTTCAGGAGCTACCTTTGCTCTTGGGAATACAACTGTCACCTGCAATGCCACTGACACAAATGGAAATCAAGCCACTTCCACAACATTCACGGTCCATGTCGTTGATACCACTGCTCCAGTCATCGATCCGCATGCCGATGTTAATGTTGTGGCTACTTCACCCGCCGGCGCGCTGGTAAATTACACCAGCCCGGCCACTCATGATATTGTTGATGGCAATGGCGTTGCGACCTGTACGCCTGCTTCTGGTGGCACTTTCCCAATAGGCAATACCACCGTTACATGCACCGCCACCGATCAGAATGGAAACCAGGCTACTCCAACTTCCTTCACTGTTCATGTCATTGATAGCGCTGCGCCAGTGATCGATGGTCACTTGGATGAAACTGTGGAAGCAACCTCCGCTGCGGGTGCAACAGCGAACTACACCAGCCCGACAACTTCCGATGCAGTAGATGGTGCAGGCGTCGCCACCTGCTTACCAGCTTCCGGCACGTTCTTCGCTTTCGGCAACACTACAGTCACATGCAATGCCACTGATTCAAATGGAAACAATGCCACTCCAACCAGCTTCGTTGTTCATGTGGTTGACACCACCGCACCGGTCATTCCTGCCCACGCCGATGTAACTGTTACGACAAACAATACTCTCGGGGCGATAGTGACGTATTCATCTCCAGCCACCTCTGACGCTGTGGATGGACCCAGAACTGCATCCTGCTCACCAGCCTCAGGCAGCTTCTTCCCGGTCGGAGACACCCTGGTCACTTGCAATGCAACTGATGCCCACGGCAACGCAGCTCAATCCACCACCTTCAACGTACATGTCAATTACCAGGCCGTTGTAACACCTCCAACCCCTGGACCTTCAACACCCTCACAGGGAAATGACCTGAGCATACCGGTCACTGGTGGCGGTCTATTGGATCTGGATTGCTTGACAATCGTCGATTCCCTCGGAATTAAGGTCACCTTCCATAACCTGTGTGACTACCAGGCAGCAGTTACCGGCGCACAGGTAGATACTTTGCCAGCTCCACTACCGCTTGGGTCCTCATTCGTCCAAGGGCTGAACGTTCTTGTGCTGTTCGAGCAAGAGGTGATCAAAGATCTCCCCACTGGGGCAGGTGTTCAATTAGATTTCCCGATCTCTGCCAATACCCAGGATCAGTTTGCAGTCTTACTGTGGGATGATGAAAACGAAGATGGAATTGGCCAGTGGCTGGATGTCACTCAACTAATCAAGGACCAGGAACTTTCCAAAGTTCTGTCCGCCGACCCCAACGACGAACTGTATGAGCTCGTACCCACAAAAACTCTTGAAACTTTCTACCGGGTGGTTACCACCGAAAAAACAGGCACCTTTGTCCTCGTCAAAAAATAAGCCTGGCTAGTCACTCATTGGTTGAGGGACGGTTATAACCGTCCCTCAACTTTATTTCAGATGGATCCTCATGAAATACCAATCCTTCTTAATACTCACAATATTCCTCTTGTTTCTTAGTGCTTGTGCAAATCAAAATATTGTCAGCGCTCAGCCAAGCGCAACAAGTGAACCAATCATCATACCCACATTTACACCTGACCCATGCTCAGTGGAAAACTTGAGCGCCTCCATCAAGGCAGTGAACGATCTAATGCGCGAGTTTGATGATATATCCAAACTGGCAGCAAGCGTTGCACGCGAGAAAGTTCCAGAGTTGGTCTCAGAAATGCAGCGAATCCGCCGTGATGCTGAAGACCACGAGAGTCCATCGTGCCTATCTACCTTGAAAGTTCATCAAATTACCCATATGAATATTGTCATTGATACACTCATCGCTTTTATTGGGGGTGCTCAATCAGAAGCACTCACGGATGGGATAAACCGCGCCAGCCAGGCACACGATCTTTACACACTTGAAGTTGCCCGGTTGTTGGGAATACCCCAAAATCCCCCTATAGCTCCCAACGCGACTGCCAGCCCATAGATCAGGTAACTGGATCCAGATTCAGCCAGTAAGGCTGATACCACAAACAAGAGACGCTATGCGTCTCTTGTTTTATTTCCAGCGGAAACCCTGTCAGACTTGCAGATGAAAACTACCCAAATTTTTTCACTTAAAGAATTTACCGTTCCAAAAGTTTTAGGAAGTATAATATCCTCCCATGAAAAACCAAGCCTACGAGAATGAAGTATTGCAATGGCGCGCGAAAAAACATGATGAACGTGTGCGTGAGAACGGCTGGCTGGCGCTGGCTGGCTTATCCTGGCTGAAGGAGGGCAGAAACCTGATCGGTTCAAACCCGGTCTGTGAAATTGTCCTGCCGGAACGCGCGCCAACCTTTATCGGGATCGCTGAATTAAAAAACAAGGTTACCCGTCTGCAAGTGGCAGAAGGTGTACCAGTCCACATTAACGGCCGACTGGTGCACAAAGCCATCCTCAAATCCAGTAAAGAGGCGAAGCCCAGCTTCATTACATGGGATAGCATCCGCATGGTTTTGCACGAATATGGGGAGCGCTACGGAATGCGTATTTGGGATAATAAACGTGAGCAGCGATTCTCGCTGCCAGCCTTGAAGTGGTTCCCAATTAATACGCACTTCCGCATGACGGCACATTTTAAGCGCTATCCCAGCCCAAAACAATCGGGGCAGAAGGATTCTTTTGGAGATACGCTTGAGGACCGCATGGATGGTTTTGTCACTTTCAGGTTTGAAGACAAGACCTATAAACTAGATGCAACTGAAATGCAAGATAAGCGACTCTTCATAAAATTCCGCGATGCAACCAGCGGAAAGGAAACCTACCCGCCCAGCAGATATTGCTATACACCCGTAGTGGACGGCGGTAAAGTGATTCTGGATTTCAACTACGCCTATAGCCCTCCATGTGCATTCACAGAATATGCCACCTGCCTTTTTGCACCCCCGCAAAACACCCTACCCTTCCGCGTGGAAGCTGGTGAGATCTATCGAGGGTAATCCCCTAATAAGTGGATAAGAATCAAAATAAACCAACCCTCGAAAGGTCGGTTTTTGATTCGTGTTTTGATTTTCATCCCTGAAGGGAATTAACCTGTGACAGCGTTCAAGAAGAAATCCGGCACAAAGAAACCACCAATCCCAAACCCCCATTTCAATACACAACAAGTAATGAAAATTGCCACACCCAGCCCGATGATAAAGTAATCGCGCCGCGCGTACTTGAGTTTCTTCAACCAGGTACGTGGAGCTGTGCCGAAGGCGCGCAGATCCATCGCATCGATCACTTCCTCGCCCGTGACGGTGGACTGCATGGTAACAGGGATGATCAACGGCGCAAGCTTGCGGATCTTCGCGATGAGACCGCCTTTGAGTTTGTCCATTTCATAGCCGCGGGCGCGCTGGGCATCCATCGTGATGGTGAGGTCACGCGTAAAGGTCGGCAGGAAGCGGAACGCCAAATCCATGGTGAACGCGACCTGGTCTGATGCCCTCAACTGTTTGAAAGCAGTGCCGTAAATATTTGGGTCGAGGGTATATGGGATGAGGATTGCCGGGAGTGCCATGGAAAGAATGCGTATGACCTGGTTCATCGCAAACCATAGCTTCGAAACTGTCACTGTCAACCCCCATGTGGTGCCAGGGATCAGTGCTTGAAAAAGAATCGGGGAGTTTGGGTCAGCTGCCGCGGAAGGACCGCCGCGCCCAGACAGTAAGCCATTCAACCCAATGATGAAAAACACCAGAATCGAGATAAAGAACAAAGGCCACCGTATATCCTTCCACTCAATCCGCGCCATCAAAAACTGGGTCAGCGAAAGCAGAAAGAGTGCAAGGATGATACGGTAGTCCCAGATCTCTGGAATGGTCAGTGCAAAGGTAATGCACGCCAGGAAGATAAATCTGGTGCGAGGATCCAAACGTTGGATGAAGGTGTTGCGCGGACGGTACTTCCAGGTGACAAGCACGTGTGGCTTAGCGGCCTCTACGCGCCGCGACTCCAGCAAAGGCGATCATGAGAATGGGCAGCAGAATGGCGGTTACCACAACATTGCCAATGACAGCAGGCGTGAAGTAGCCAACAATCGCGGTACTCAAATCGATACCGCCAGTGAACATTTCAGTCAGTGATGCAAACAGCATTCCAACCACGATGCCCAAAGTACCCCAACCCACCGCCTTGATGATTTGGGATCGGTCTTTGAAATCGGTGATTGATGCCATGATCAAACCGGGAACCATACCCATCAAGCCGCTTCCTAAGCTCCAGTTCCAGTAGAAGCCAAAGCCTGAAATCAAATCACCGAGAGTGTTGCCGATGAGGCCCGCGAGCAAACCGACGATCGGACCATACGCAACACCGAAGAAAATCAATACGGCAACAGCCGGGCGAAAGGTGATATTACCCGCCGCGGGGAGGGGGAAGAAATTTGTCGCCCACGAAAACACACCGTAAAGCGCCGCGCCGATGGCGCCATACACAACCTGCCTTGTACCGAACTCCCATGTCGAATCGTTGTTCATTTCTACTTCTCCTTTTGAATAAGTTGAATATACGAGCTGACCCATTCTTGATAACCCTGCAAATGTTTAATGGTTGCAGGGAAATCGCAATCATTTGTTATTGCGAGAGAACTAAGCGACCTAAGCAATCTCCCAATTGGCACGGAGATTGCCACGTTGGGCTAAAGCCCTCCTCGCAATGACATGCCTCACGAATACGCGGCCAATGCCTCAGCACTGAGGAACTGCCCAGTGTGCGGGAACAGGTTGAGGTTCATACGCAATAACGACGTGGGCCGCACGCGATAACGCGTCAGCAAATCGAAATCCTTGAGCACATCCTCGGGGCTTCCATCTGCAACGACATGTTTATCACCAAACAGCAGAACGCGGTTCGCATACGTCACAGCCAGATCGAGATCATGCGTAATAAAAAGTGTCGCCGCAAAATTCGCAGCCACCAACGATGGCGCGCCGTTCATGGGACGGCACATGGCATCCATAAAGTGTGTGTAATTTGCATAATCCTGCCCAGCGGTGGGTTCGTCCATGATCATGATCTTTGATTGCATCGCAAGCACTGCCGCAATGGTTGTGCGTTTTTGCTGACCAAACGAAAGCCCAAGCGGAGGGTATTCTTCAAGCCCATTCAAATTCACAGTCGTCACACTTTCCGCCACTACCTTCTGTATTACATCTGCCTTAAACTCCAGATTCTTTGGTCCGAATTCCAGCTCTTCACTCACCGTCGGCGCAAAGAGCATATGTGTTGGACTTTGAAATACATAACCAAGCACGCGCGCAATTTGCGCCACACTCATACTGCGTGTGTCTCTGCCTTCCACCAGCACCCGCCCACTCGTTGGTTTCAATAATCCAATGGCATGTTTCACCAACGTGGATTTGCCCGAGCCATTTGGGCCCAGGATTCCCACCAGATCACCACGATAAATCTGAAGGCTGACATTTTGCAGGATGAGGGGAGTCTCATCACTATAGCGGAAATCCACATTTTCAAAGACGACAAGGGGCTCGCCCCGCTCGTTTCCTTGAATTCTTCCAGTGTAACGAGCGGGGTCGCCTCGTTTCGACACGGCTTCGCCAGTCAACGCATCACTGTCGACGCTCTGAGCGGATTCCGTTTTTTCAATTTTCCCGCCCATCTGACGAACTCTCTTTACCACCCATTCCGCCGGGAGCTTGACCTCCCGATGGTCGATCTCGGTGGGAAGGTTATCAATGGAGCCAAGGTATTTAACATGCCCGGCCTCCATGTAGAGCAGGCGGTCCGGCTTTGCAAAGATCGCATCTTCCACGCGATGTTCGATTAACACAATTGTCTTGCCTTCATCTGCCAGGCTGCGGAAAACTTCCAGGGCTTCATACGCGGACGCAGGGTCAAGGGAAGCCAGCGGTTCATCCAATAATAAAATGGACGCATTCATGGCAAGCAAGCCTGCCAGTGCAACTTTTTGCTTTTCGCCGCCTGATAAGTTGAAGGTTTGGCGCTCACGCAAATACTCGATCTTCAAGCGGTTCAATGCGCCTTCCACACGCGCTAGAATTTCTTCACGCGGCAAGCCTAAATTTTCAGGTCCAAAGGCGATCTCGTTATACACATTACTCGCAACGATCTGACGCTCGGGGTCTTGCAGCAAAGTACCCACCACTTGAGATACATCCGCGATCTGCATTTCCGCCACATCTTTTCCTTGGAGCAAAACTTTTCCATCACGCTTGCCACGATACGAACGCGGAATCAGGCCATTGATACAACGCGCCAGCGTGGTCTTGCCGCAGCCACTGGAGCCTGCGATCAGAAGCAATTCTCCTGGCTTGAGCTCGAATGAGATATTTTCGATAGCGGGTTCAAGACGGGTGCGATATTGGAAAGACAGATTCTCAATTACCAAAGAGGCTTCGGGCATCACATCACCTGGATAAAGTGACGACTCAAATCGTCACCAGAATTTCATTACCTTGCTTAACACCCAATTTCGCTGCGGCGTCGCCATTTACCAAAGCAATCCCAAGATTGCCTGTGCTTCCAATCAAGGCAATTAATTCACCGACCGGGCGCTCACCGAATGTGTTGACCATACCGTTGATCTCGGTCCCACTTAAACACACAATAATATTTTCCTTCTGTTTCATCGCATCGCCAAGATGCTCAACACGAATGTTAGTTGAAATATTCCCGAAATGGTCAATATGAGTCACTTCGCCGCGCCATCCATCTTTTGTCTTTTCTGGCTTGGGCAATTCAAGGCGGACAAGATCGATAAAGGATGACCCTAATTCAGTTAATGAAACGCCATTGGCCAGGTGAGCTGCGACGGGTGAAAAAATATCGCGCCCATGAAAAACATAACTGATATTTTGCAGCCAATATTCAGGCTGAGCCAATTCGACAAAACGAGCCTGCCAGCCTTCCTGTTTTGCACGTTCGAGCAAGCCTGTTATTGTTCCATTGTCGGGACCGACGTAGAACCAATCGCCTATCCACGCGGCCATTGGGCGGCGTTGCGTCCCAACGCCGGGATCAACCACCACAACATGGATCGATCCTTTCGGAAAGTAGGGAACTGAACGCGCCAAAACATACGCCGCTTCGCGAATATTTTGCGCCCCGATCATATGACTCAAATCAGAAATTTGCGCATTTGGGCAGATCCCCCAGATCACCCCTTTCATCACGCCCACGTTGCCATCTTTGATGCCAAAATCTGTCATCAGGGTGATCACGGACATACACTCTCCTATTGGTCGGGAATCCAGATATTATATAGCATCCGGTGTTTCGTCCGCGCTGAGCGCAAAGTCACTTCTCGATCACTTCCATAATGATTGAATAGGATTGGCAAACTTCATTCTGATGTAACTAGAAGTTTTTGTTTTTTGAAAATAAGCAGAGGCGGCAATTTGAGTTCCGGAGCGCGGTCACTGGACCAGGATGCATACGGAGCCATGACCAGCCCACAAGTCAAGATCAAGGCACGATCATAGTTCACGCGCCAGCCAGCAAAATCGCGCCAGGCTAGTTCACGGTCTGTTTTGATGGGCAGGCCTGCCGCGGCAAGTTGATCGAGCACCGAATCGAATTCCTCCCGATCCACACAGATGGGATTCTCGGGATAGTGAGGACTCTGCGGATTGGGAATATCAAAGTAATTTGCAATCCGCCGTAAAGCCAGGTATCCCGCACGGATACAAAGCGCAGCAGATGCATCATAAGGAATCTCGACCGCTGAGAGCGTGATGGAAGCCGCGTCGAGCACCGCGCCTGCAGCGGTCACCCACGAATTTTCTGGCCGCGGCGAACGGAAGAAGATCAATGCAGGGAGCGTGGTATGGCTTTCTTCCACATCTGCAAACCAGGCTTCCCATGTCTTCCAATAATCTGCAAGTTTCTCCAAGCCGTGAATACGATTAAAGCGGAGCAGCATCTCCAGCGCGGAAGGCGGACTCCCTGCGCGCACTTCGAGCATGTTTACAATCTGTTCTCGTCGCGAAAATGCGGCATACATGGTTGGAAGATATGCGATCAACATCGCTACCAAGATCAAACCGATCACGGCTTCTGTAAATACAAGCAAAGTAACAAAAAGGGTCTCGGAAGCCTCGAATCCAAGACCAATCAGGGAGGAGCCGCTCAGGCGGAAAACAGCAAATAGATCTCCCACTCCCAACGTCCAGTACATGGCGGCGTAGCCAATCGAGATTAGGATATACCAGGTTGGCAGGAGAAGCATCAATCCGATGGGAGCGTAATATGCCATGATGGAATCACGGCGGGGGTAGGTCTTCGCGAAATGCAGGGCGAAATTGAATATGCGGCGCAACAGCCCGAATACAATACGGTTGAGTTGACTGCGCGCGGAGCGAGGCAGCACAAAGGTGGACAGCGCAGAGAAGAGAGTGAGGATCACCGTGATCAGACCAACGATGAATACAAGAGTATGTGTGAACATTTCCATGTTTCAGATTATAACCGTGTGGTTCCTGGATATGGCAGCGGTGCTATACTTGGTGCGGTAAATATTTCACAGCAGTATCCCCGCAAACTCAACTTATAAAGGAGCGTTTATGGACAAGATGACTGCCACTCGAGCGGGACTCGCCATCATCATCGTCGTGATGGGTAATCTGCAAGCATGGGACTCAGACGTTCCAGAGGCAGGTCTTTGGATCGTCTTTCTCGTCAGCCTCGCAATAGCTTTACCTCCAGTAGCGTTGCTTGTACCACTCGAGCAAACCTACTTTCTGGGAGCCTTCGCCCTGTCCTTCATTCTGGTGATCGTAGCACGGCTTATTTCTCCGATCCCGTTGCCAGGACTCTTCATCGTTCTTGTCCCTGCAGTGATGCCACTCATTTTCAGTGGCATATTCAGGCAGGATGCCAAAGCGTGATGAGCAAAGACCAATTGGAGCGCGTGCGCCGCATCTGTTCCACGCTTCCCGAAACGACTGAAAAACTTTCGCATGGCGAACCTACCTTCTTTGTGAAGAACAAAGTATTTGTGATGTTCGCGAACAATCATCATAATGATGGTCATATCGCGGTCTGGCTGCCTGTTCCATCTGGCTTTCAAAACACATTAATAGAAACTGCGCCCGAAACTTTTTTCAAGCCGCCCTACGTGGGCGTGCGCGGTTGGGTCGGCATCGAGCTGGACCAGATCAATGATAAAGATCTCACTTACCATATCGAAGTGGCCTGGGAACTGATAGCGCCGAAACGATTATTGTCCGCAGTCAGGGCAAAAGATTCGTCAAAGATCACTCAAAAGTAAAGCAGCCATTTTCAAAAACATTCAATACAATTAAGGAGAAATCTTTAAATGAGCATCTCAAAACTTACAGGGCTTTTATTGATCCTGTTACCCGTCGCCTTCAATGTAATCTTTTTTCTATTACAGAGGAATTTTGAATATCCCGATATTCTCCGCAAACCAACTGACTATATCCTGCGTCGATTCAACGAGGGCGGCACACAGCTGATTGCCACCTGGTATGCCTTTGCATTCACAGGAGTGCTCTTTATTCCGGTTGCCATCCTGGTACATCAAACACTTGCAAGTGAGGGAAATCCATATATGTCTCTTGCCACAACGATTGGGGTGCTGGCTGGGCTTGTCCAATTTTTTGGTTTGATTCGCTGGGCTTTTCTTGTCCCGTATTTGGCGAAAACTTATTTTGAACAGGATGTAACTCAAGCAACCCGTGACAGTATTAAGGTCGTCTTTCAAGCCTTTCACCGGTACGCCGGGGTTGCAATTGGTGAACATTTAGGCTATCTGCTGACAAGCATCTGGACTGCTCTCATTGCTCTGGCAATAACTCAATCCTCGTTATTCAGCGTCTGGCTCGGATGGATAGGGTTTCTTCCGGCCATTGGGATCTTCATTGGCTTGTTCGAAGAGGCTGGATTCAAAGCGGCAGGTGCGATCAATGCGATCAGTTATATTCTTTGGTCACTGTGGCTGATCATCGTTGGAATAGTTTTATTATTGAATTGAAAAATCAACAGAAGAGTTAATTAAAAAAAACTCATCAGCGCACAACTGAAGTGAAGGAATAGTCTATGTCAAAGTCCTCCAACAAAATTGACGTATACCTCGAAAACGGGGAGAAACGGACATTCGCTGGCACCATCGATTGGCCAGGCTGGTGCCGAAGCGGACAAGATGAAGCATCCGCTTTGCAAGCACTGCTTGACTATGGTCTGCGTTATGCACGCGTTCTACGGGCAAAAGAATTCGCTTTCCGGGCACCAAAAAACTTATCAGCTTTAAACGTGATCGAACGGATGAAGGGCGACGCCACCACCGATTTTGGCGCGCCGAGTCTCGCTCCATCAGCGGATGCAGAACCAGTCGATGATGAGGAGCTGCAGCGCTTCCAGGCGATCCTTAAGGCGTGCTGGCGATTCTTCGACGCGAGGAGCAAATCCGCCAGTGGAAAGGAACTTCGCAAGGGGCCTCGTGGAGGGGGGCGTGAATTGGATGGCATTATTCAGCACCTTTTAGGGAGCGATGTCGGTTATCTTGGGGGACTTGGGTCAAAGGTCAAGCTGGATGAATCGGCAGAGTCCAGCGAGGAATTAAAGCGCGTACGAAAATCGATCCTTGAGGCGTTGACAGCCTCAGCCCACGGCGAAATAGCAGAACGCGGACCTCGCGGTGGCATCCGCTGGAAACCGCGTTACTTCGTGCGACGCGTAGCCTGGCATGTTCTGGATCATGCATGGGAAATTGAGGACCGAGTCTTGAAAGGAGAAGCACTTGATTGATAAGGAGACCACATTCTTCTTTTACTCCATCGTGAAAGGCGAATGTTCAGTCTGAATGCCCACTTTCTTGACTGACTTTTCACATCTAATAGCTATACTATATACGTACGAAGCGATAACCCAGGGAGCCCTTATTGGTCGCTTGCGAAAACATTCTGCGGGGCACTTAGCGAGCAAATGGCGAAACCGGCGTTGGTGGATACTTCTAAATGCGCCACTCAGATCAACCTACTAAATTAAACATTTCTGCATTACCGTCATCTCCATAAATTTTCAAGGTAAACCGTGCCCGATGGACAAATCAGCAACGTATGCAGCCTGCGAGCAAATGATTGAAATGCCCTTCATAAGGATGCAGCTCTCCAAATTGGATGAAATGCTTGAGAGACTTGAGCAAAACGGCCGACTAACCTTTAAAGAACATCAAGGTCTACTTGAACTCGCAACCAGGATATGGCGTGTCAATGCATCAAGGGCTACATTTGAGTTTGCAAGACAGGCAATCCCCATAACGCAATCGTCCCAACAGTGGCGATCCCGTTGACAGAGAGTATCGGTTATAAAAAAGTAAAATAGCCTGCTAAACCATAAGACTAGTCGTATAATACGCACATCCATTAGCATGGTGGGGTGTTTACTGGTGTGCAGTTAACTCTCTGTCCGAACTTACGAAAAATAGTAAGTCAAAATAAGGGAATTCTACTTGGCAAAGCTTGTAGCACCTGGAATTCAGGTGCAGAGACAGACGACAGCAGCGCCAGAAGCACGCATAAACCAATATGTTCAGCTTCTGTGGGTGGTTGCAGCAGGCGGACTTGGAATAGGCCTTCTCTGTGTGGCTGCAAGCATCGGACTGGCAGATACGAACTCATCCGCTTCTGCAGCGTTGCAATCGCGGGGAATTGTAGATATAGCGATCGCCAATCTGAACACGGCGCAGGCACTGACGGTGGAGGCATTCTCCGGGGTTTTACCGACGCTAACAGCTTCCCCTTCCAATTCGGCTACTTTCAACCCCACATTCACCCTCACAGCCACAGCATCTTTTACTCCGCCTGTTATTGCGTCGCGCACTTCGATCTCGCTGACGAGAACGCGCCGCCCAGGGGAAGAATTCTTTTTTCCTACAAGCACGCAGATCTTCTTGCCTACACAGACTAATACGTCTCAGCCTCCCCCGACTATTACAATGACATTGGTACAAACTGAGACCAGTACGTCCTCGCCAGTCCCGACTGTGATCACTAATACCCCGAGACCCACCCATACCCGTACAAGCACACCTGTCATTCCGCCCACAAACACATTAGCATCAGTTCCCACGACTGAGTTGCCACCACCGACGACCGAAGTTCCGCCACCCACTACTGAAGTTCCGCCACCCACCACTGAGGTACCACCTCCAACAACTGAGGTGCCACCACCGACTACAGAAGTACCTCCACCAACGACTGAAGGGCCGCCACCCACCACAGAAGTGCCTCCGCCAACCGCGGGCACGCCTTAGTGCCCATCGAAAGTTTTAGTTGTAAGGTCGTGAAATGGGAATAAAAAATGCTCCGTCAGAGTGAGGGGGGCACCCTGAGCGGAGCAAGGTTATTTTTACACAAAAGCATATTTTTTGCAAGTACTTATGTCTTAAAATATCCAGTCATTAACCCTATCTATTACTACGGGATTTCCCTACCTTATAGATCAGCCGCTTCCAATATGTTCAATGGAGTCTTTTGTCAAAACTTTCTCGCTCTTACAATAATAAAGTCTCCGCAACCGAAGTGATTGCGGAGACTTTATTATAGGTCGTTAAAGATGCTTACTGCACATATTGTGCAAATACAGATTCGAATTCCTCTTCTGATGTATAACCCACCCATTTTTGCAGGACGTTCCCATTTGCGTCGAGCAGGTAAACTTCTGGTTGATAGTAAAAGCCGAGGGTACGCTGAAAATCACTGGTGCGTGCGTCGTCTGCATCCAAATATGTGAAATGGATCCTGCCAAAATATTTTGCTTCGAGCCCATGAACCATGGGCGCCATGGCACGGCAGGTACTTCAGGTAAAGCGGAAGAATTCAACGAATTGGATCTGCCCCGAAGCCAGGCTGACAGTGGTTGGATCAGTTGCATGTAGTTCTGGTCCGCGGGAGGTGGCAACAGGTTGTACATCCACTGGCGGGGTGGCGGACAATAAACTGTTGGTAGGAACCTGAGTCGCAGTCAGATCTACGGGTGACGGTACTGCTCCCAGCGCGGTGGCGGTGGCGTTTGAGGCGCAGGCGGATGTCAATAAAACGGCGAGCAGGCTGAGGGTCAGAGAGAGGCGTGTTTTCATCGTCAGTTCCTTAATAAAGTTATAACATTGAATCCTTATGCAAAGATTAACAGCAAGCCACACCTCGAGCTGAGCGAGTTATCTTTGACTGTTGTAGAGTCCTACGCTATACTCGGTTTAGTTCATGACGATTTAGCTGTTCGGCGACAAAACTATCAAACTACAAAACTATTTAACTAAATGTACAGGAGGAAGAATGGCAGCTTTTAAACTCACGTATGGCACAATGTTCAACCCGCCCGAGGAACTACATGCGGGCTTCGATAAAGCGGTGATACAGCTCAAAGCGAACCTTGGCAAAGAATATGGC
This sequence comes from Anaerolineales bacterium, assembly GCA_045402985.1. GTDB lineage: Bacteria > Chloroflexota > Anaerolineae > Anaerolineales > Villigracilaceae > Defluviilinea. The sequence goes on along the minus strand of JAXIPJ010000133.1, from coordinate 24,392 downwards.
ATGATCATCGACGGCAAGGATGTGTTCACAGATCAAAAATTTGAAGACCATTCACCCGTGAACACTGAATGGATGCTGGCGCTTATGCAAAAAGGCAATGCCACGCACGCCGACGCGGCGATTGCGGCGGCCCGCAAAGCCTTCCCCGCCTGGGCTCGCACGCCGTGGCAGGAACGCGTCCGGCTCGTTCGAAAAGCATCTGCAACGATCGAGAAGCGTATTTTCGAACTCGGCGCGGCGATGGCACTTGAGGTCGGTAAGAACCGCATGGAGTCGCTTGGCGATGTGCAGGAAACTGCGGACTTGATGTATTACTCGGCGCAAATGATGGAGGAGAACAACGGCTTCATCGTACCGATGGGCAAGGATCCGCTCACCGGATATGACTCGACCAACACTTCGATCCTGCGTCCGTATGGAGTCTGGTTGATCATCAGTCCGTTCAACTTTCCATTTGCTCTCACTGGCGGACCGACCGGCGCGGCGCTCGTGGCTGGAAACACGGTGGTCATCAAGCCCGCATCGGATACCGCCTGGATAGTCCGACTCTACGCTGAATGTTTGCGCGACGCCGGCATCCCGGACGGTGTCTTCAACTTCGTCACAGGGCCCGGCTCTACCCTGGGTCAGGCACTTGTGGATAGCCGCGAAGTGGACGGCGCAACCTTCACCGGCTCATTCGACGTGGGCATGCAGATGTACCGCGACTTTGCCAGCCGCAACTACGTGCGCCCGATTATTCTCGAACTCGGCGGTAAAAATCCCGCCATTGTTTCACGACATGCCAATCTCGCAGACGCGGCGACCGGCATTTACCGTTCTTCGTTTGGTTTGCAGGGACAGAAGTGCTCAGCGGCTTCGCGCGTGATCGTGGAGGAACCTGTCTATGATGAATTGCTTTCCCGCCTCAAAGAGATCACCGATAAACTCGTCATTGGTGACCCAACCGAGCGCAATACGTATCTGGGTCCGGTTATCAATCAAAGCTCCTACAATGACTTCAAGAACTTCACCGAGGAGATCAATCAGGCTGGCGGTAAATTCCTCACGGGTGGGCATGTAAAGACAGGCGGCATGTTCGATAAAGGCTACTTCTGCGAGCCGACCTTCGTCACTGATCTGCCCTTTGAGCATCGCCTCTGGCAGCAGGAAATGTTCCTGCCCATCACCACCATTGGCAAAGTACAAAACCTTGATGAAGCCATGCAGATCGCCAACAACGTGAACTATGGTCTCACCGCTGGTTTCTATGGCTCGCCTGTCGAAACCAATTGGTTCTTCGAGAATATCGAAGCAGGCGTCACCTATGCTAACCGCCCACAAGGCGCGACAACCGGCGCGTGGCCCGGCTTCCAACCCTTCGGCGGATGGAAAGGCTCAGGCGCAAGCGGCAAGAACGGCGGCGGAAAATATTACGTGCAACTCTATATGCACGAACAGATCCGCACACTCGTGAAACAAGTGGCAGCAAAATCCAATGGAAAAGCCGCTGTGAAAAAAGTCGTCAAAAAAGCGACACCCAAAAAGAAGACCGCCGCGAAAGTGACTGTGAAGAAGACCGTGAAAAAAGCGGCGAAGAAATCTTCCTCAAAGAACAAAGCTCGCAAGTAATCTACCCTCACCTCTCTCCCATTCGCGCTGAGCGGAGGGACTGTGTTTTTCAGTCCCGCAGACGAAGCGGGAGAGGGGAATCTAAATATGCCCTGGGACCCCAATCAATACCACAAATTTCAAGCCGAGCGTTCCGCGCCGTTCTTTGATCTGGTTGCACTGGTCGAAGTGCGCCCGGATCTCAAAATCGTTGACCTGGGATGCGGCACTGGTGAACTGACTCGCAAACTTGCGGATGCGCTCCCAAATAGCGATGTGACCGGAATCGATTCGTCCCCGCAGATGCTGGACAAAGCCGCCTCAAGCTTCGCGGGCCCGAACCTGCGTTTTGAACAGGGAGATCAATCCCAGCTGATAGGCGAGTGGGATCTCATCTTCAGCAACGCCGCGTTACAGTGGAGCGAATACCATTCAGAGCTGATCCCACGTCTTTATCGGAGGCTGGCTCCGGGTGGTCAGATCGCTGTGCAAGTGCCGTCAAATCACAATCACATTTCGCATCAGATCTATCGAGAGACCGCCAGTGAGGAGATGTTCAAATTCATACTGAACGGATTCCAGCGCTACGCGCCCGTCCTTCCCATAGATGATTATGCGCGCATCCTGTTCACCTGTGGGGCGGAAAATATCGTCGTTTTCGAAAAAGTATATTCCCATGTATTAGAAAACTCGGACGCGGTCGTTGAATGGATATCGGGTACCGCGCTCGTTCCCTATTTTGAAAGACTCGGCAAACACAAGGACGAGTTTGTAGACGCGATCCGCGCCAAGATGCACGCGGCAATGCCGGATAGCCCCGTCTTTTATCCCTTCCGCAGAACATTTTTCTCAGCAAGAAAACCAGGTTAATATGGGCGCACCGCAAGGATACGATCCCAAGGAACTTACCTACCGTATAGGAACATTTTTCCTGGTGGTGGGCATTGGCTTTCTGGTGTTCTTTGTGCTGTCTGAGGCTGCAAAAACCCCCACATTCAGTTATTTTTGCTGGGGGACGATACTGCTTGTCGTGGGACTCATGGCTCGCGCGCAATATAGAAAAGCCTTAAAACCGAGCGGACGATTTAGCATTCTCAAAAGGCTTATACCCAAACCAAAGGAAGATAAGGGAAAGAAATAATGAGCAAGCTTATGGCTCTCCCGGAAGCCATCGCGAAATTTGTGAACGATGGTGATACAGTTTACGCGGCAGGCTTTACACATCTCATTCCATTTGCTGCGGGACATGAGATCATCCGGCAAGGCAAAAAAGACCTCATTCTTGCGCGCGCAACGCCTGATCTAATTTACGATATGCTGGTGGCGGCAGACTGTGCACGAAAAGTGATCTTCTCTTATATGGGAAACCCAGGAGTCGGTTCGCTGCGTATTGTGAGGTCCGCTCTGGAACAGGGCAAACTCGAATGGGAGGAATATTCCCACTTTGGAATGATCACACGTTTGCAGGCCGGGGCATCTGGCCTGCCATTTCTCCCCATGAATCAAACAGGTGCAACAGATCTCGAAAAGGTAAACCCGAACATCAAGCGCATCGCTGATCCATACGGTGGCAAGGATGTGATTGTGGTCCCTGCACTGAACCCGGATGTGGCAATTGTTCACGTCCAGCGCGCAGATGCGAACGGCAACGCGCACTTATGGGGAATCATCGGCGAGCAAAAGGAAGCCGCGTTCGCCGCGAAAAAGGTCATTCTGACAGCTGAAGAAATCGTGGACGAATCTATCATACGCTCCGACCCGAACCGCACGATGATCCCCGGCATCGTCATCAGCGCGGTGTGCCATGTGCCGTATGCCTGTCATCCATCCTACGCACAAGGATATTACGACCGCGACAATGAGTTCTATCTCGCGTGGGATAAGATCAGCGAATCCGCTGATTCGGTCAGAACGTGGATGGATGAATGGGTCTACGGCGTGAAAGACCGCGATGAATACTGGGAAAAGCTTGGCAAAGAGACACACAAAAGATTGGAAGTATCACAACAAATGAGTGAGCCAATTAATTATGGGAAGTATTGAGTAAACAGGTAAACAAGCAGACACATTATGAAAAATTTTGATCTTGGCTCCACTGGCGCGCCTCTGCATTTTCTTCACGCCAACGGTTATCCGCCTGGTTGTTACAAGTCGCTGCTTGATCTTTTACAGTCAAATTATCATGTCTTCGGAATGTTGTTGCGTCCATTGTGGGAAAACTCGAGACCGGCGGAAGTCAATGACTGGCGCATCTTTTCGGATGACTTGCTGCGCTTTCTATCAGACTACAAATCTGATCCCGTTATCGCAGTTGGACATTCCATCGGCGCGACGGTCACATTGCGAGCCGCGTTGCGTGAACCTGATAAATTCCGCGCGCTGGTGTTGATCGAGCCTGTACTCTTCCCAACTGCTCGTATGCTCTCGTGGAACTTCGTCCGCGCTATAGGTCTGGGAAATAAGCTACACCCTAAAATTCCTGGGGCGTTGAAAAGAAGAAATACGTTCGACGACCTTGATATGGTATTTCGTAGATACCGCAACCGTGAAGTATTCCGTTACATAGACGATGAGAATTTGCACATTTACATTGATGGGATAACCAAACCCACTGCAAACGAAGGCTATGAGCTTGCCTTTTCACCTGAATGGGAAGCGCGCATTTATTACACCGGCCTGCGCGATTTCGACATCTGGCGCCAGCTGCCAAAACTAAAAGTGCCGGCTCTCTTCCTGCGCGGCGCAGAAACGGATACCTTTTGGGAGCGGGCTGCAAATCTCGTGAAATGCAAACAGCCCCGGGCGCGGGTGGAAACGTTGGAAAGATCCACGCATTTGCTGCCTCTCGAACGTCCGAAAGAAGTTTTTGAAATCATGCAACCGTTTTTGAAAGAAGTCCTATGACGGAATATTCATCTGCAGAATTAATGATCATCAACGCCGCGCGCTTGCTGCGCGATGGCGATACAGTTTTTGTGGGCGTTGGTCAACCCAATCTCGCCTGTAATCTCGCCAAGCGAACACACGCGCCAAATCTTGTGATGATCTATGAAGCAGGCGTGATTGGTGCCGAGCCTGCGCGCCTGCCGTTATCCATTGGCGACCCAACACTGGTGAGCGGCGCGCTTTCGGTGGTGAGCATGTACGACATTTTTGCGAACTATCTCCAGCGCGGCAATGTGGATGTGGGATTTATGGGCGGCGCGCAGATCGATAAATATGGCAACATCAACGCGACCGTGATCGGCGGATACGACCATCCCAAAGTACGCCTGCCTGGTTCAGGCGGATCGCAGGAGATCGCCGCGTGGGCAAACCGTTGTTACATCATGACACCGCATCAAAAAAGGCGCTTCCCTGAAAAAGTTGAATTCATGACTTCGGCTGGATCTATTGGCGGTAAAGGCGATCGCGAAAAGGCAGGCTTGCGCGGCGGAGGCATGCTCGCCGTGGTCACCGATATTGGCATGCTGGAACCTGACGAAACAGGCGAAATGATTCTCACCGCGCTGCATCCTGATAAAACAGCAGAACAGGCAAAAGAAAATACGGGTTGGGATTTGAAGGTCGCTGCACAGCTGCGAACTACAGAACTCGTTACCGAAAATGAGTTAAGAATTCTGCGCGAAGAACTCGACCCTACAGGCATTTATCTCAAAGGTAGCGGTTAGTTGAAACACTTTTGGGTAGGTGCATCTTTCCTTTTATGGATAGGCATCATCGTCGTCGCATATTATGTCGTCCAAGGGCCCAACATCAACGCGCTTGCGGGGTTGGCTGATACTTTATGGACTCTCTTTGTCGCTGCGCTTCTCCTTTTCAATTCATATGGTCTCGGCACAAGAATTCTGAACTTATTAGGCTTGAAGTCAATTGATACGGTGGATCGGCTCCTTTTAAGTTGCGGCATCGGGCTGGGAGGTCTTGGTTTGCTTGGCTTGGGATTCTCTGCCGCGCAACTTGCGAAAGCACCCATCCTGACGATATTTCAAATCGCGCTGGCGATATTTTTTATTTTTAGTAACGACGCAGGAAAATTGCGCGCTGATCTAAAAGCCCTGTCCACGAATTTGAATCTTTCCTTCAGTCAATTTGGTCTCTTCACAAAACTTGTAATCCTTCTTCCTTTGGTTTTTTCTTTTCTGCTAACTTTAGTCCCGCCGTTTGAAGCATTCGACGCATTGCTCTACCATCTTGCCCAGCCCGCCAGAATACTGCAGGATGGCGGACTCCGCGGTGTGGACAACGTCCCTTTCTGGTTCCCGAACCTCACCGAAAATGTTTACTTGTGGGCACTCGCGCTGGGAAGTGAACGCGCTGCACAGATCATTCACTTTTCATGGGGAACTCTATCCGCTCTTTTGCTCTGGCACTGGGCAGTGAAGGTTTGGAATATTGAGATTGGCCGCAAATCACTTTTGTTGCTCGCTACGATTCCTTCCCTGCCCATGTTGGCTTCATGGGCGTATGCAGATATGGCATTGGTATATTATGCCATTGCCGCGCTGTATATCATAGCTATAAACGAAACAACAGCGACGACACCGTGGCTCCATGTCACTGGCATTATGGCTGGCTTCGCAATGGGAGTCAAATATACTTCCTTTGTCCTTCCACTTGCATGCGGTTTGTTGCTTCTATTCAAGCGTCCATTTGGAAAAGCATTCTCATCGGCCGCGCAATTTAGTATCATCTCATTAAGCCTCGCGCTTCCCTGGTATGTGCGCAACGCCGTCGTCATGGGCAATCCCTTCTATCCGTTTATCTTTGGCGGGCGCTTCTGGGATGGTTTCCTCAGCGACTGGTACGCAGATGCAGGCACTGGCATCGGATGGAATGCGCTTCAAATTTTTATGCTTCCATTGAATGCCGTTCTCGGATACCGTGACGTAACATTTTCTGATGGAAGGACGGGGCCTCTCTTCCTCATCCTGGCTCCGTTTACTTTTTGGATTCTGCTCTCGCGCACGCGTCGGGACTCAGTCCAGGGCGGGTCGCTGCAAGCAATCGGCGTTTTCGCCGCTTTGAGCTTCGCCGCGTGGACGTTTGGCGTGATCAACTCATCCGCGTTATGGCAGGCTCGCCTGCTCTTCCCCGCGCTGATGATCCTTGCCCTTCCCACCGCGCTCGGCTGGGATGCACTGAAACAATTCGACACTTCAAAATTACAGATCAGTTTTCTCGTCAACGCATTAATTGCCATCGTCATCACACTGACAATTTTCGATAACGGGATATTCGTACTGCAACGAAATCCGCTGGCTGTTGCATTAGGTGCGCAAAGCCGCCAGGGATACATCGCGCGCATCAATCCATCCTACGCCGCACTCATGCAAGTCATGGATGAACTACCAGCAGATGCATATGTATACAGCCTCTTCGAACCGCGTTCCTATAATTTACCGCGCTCGATACAACCGGACGCCATCGTTTACAACTTTGTGCATGACCAGTATCTTTATCATACTTCATCAGATATCATACAACACTGGAAAGCTGAAGGATATACACATATCCTTGTTTATGAAAGAGGCTTGAGTTTCATGCTTGAAATCCGCCCTGACCGAATGACACCAGAAGTGCAAGAGGCCTTCCGTGAAACAATTCAAGGACTCAAATTGGTCAGCCAGACTCCTGATAAAGTGTATACAATTTACCAAATCCCTTAACACATCGCGCTCCCGAAAGACACACCCGCACTGCACCGAACGCAGTGCGGTGCAAGTGTCGGGACTATGTGAGCTGACTGAGCGTTCTTCGCGAACGTAGTCGAAGCGCGAGCACTATACAATCTGGACTTGCCATAAACTCGTCCTTCGACTTCAAGCTTCGACTTACACTCAGCTCTCCGCTCAGGACAAAGATCAAAGCGCATATTTCAAAGGAGCATCACATGTCCGAAAATCAACCCACACAAGAGCGATCCATACTTGCCAATATATTTGTTTCGCCCGATGAGCCGCGTCTGCGCGCAGGCTGGCGATTATTGATTCAAATAATAATATTCTTGGTGCTTGGGGTGGTTGTTTTTATTACAGCAAGTTTTCTTGGTTTCGATCCCAGAGGCGGATCATTGGCTTTACTCTTGGAGCAGTTGCTTAACCTCATTGTGTACACAGGTTCCGTGTATATTGCTCGCCGCTGGCTGGACAAGAAATCCTTCGAAAGTCTCGGCCTGAAACTGAATCAGCAATCCCTGATTGATGTTTTTGCAGGCATTGGCATCGCCTTTATCCAAATGGGTTTTATCTATATCCTCCTGCTCGGGCTCAACTGGCTCACCTTTGAAGGATTTGCATGGGAATTCGACCCACTCAATGAAGTTATCGCGGGCGTTCTCACTTTCTTTGTGATCTTCATCTTCGTTGGCTGGAATGAAGAACTGCTCTCGCGCGGTTATCATCTGCAAACCATCGCCAGCGGAATTAACTTGCTCTGGGGCGTGATCATTTCATCCGCTGTGTTCGGCGCTCTGCATCTCGGCAATCCAGGTGCGACCTGGGTCAGCACGGCTGGGATTTTCTTTGCAGGTATTTATCTTGCCTATGGATACGTCCGCACGAAGCAACTTTGGCTGCCAATCGGCCTGCATATCGGCTGGAATTTCTGTGAAGGCGTGGTGTTCGGATTCCCCGTCTCAGGGCTGGATATTTACGCGTTGACTCGCATCGAAGTCACAGGTCCAGAAATCTGGACTGGCGGCCCGTTTGGTCCCGAAGCAGGTTTGATCGTGTTGCCGTCGTTGATTTTGGGGGGAATATTGATTTTTCTGTATTCGAGAAATCGAGAAACTACAGGTTAAGTGTAAACCAAACAGCCTCGCAGATGAAAGTCTGCGAGGCTGTTTGGTACCGGTATTCAGCTGATTACTGATCTGCAATCTTCTGATATGGCTTGGCTTCGAGAATCGCCTTGATCTCAACGGGCATACCGTTCTTGATCGCAACCAGGTGAATACGAAGCCCATCCTCATCGAGCCTCCATTGAATGTCATCCACCTCGTTGCCACAGTCTGAAGAGAGAGTAATTCGCACGAAATCCTCGACGAGTTTGTAGGTCCCATCGCACACACTAGTCTGCCCTTTCGAGTTCCCCTCCGTCCCCAGCCAGGTCGAATGGAAAACACCATTCTTGAAAGTATGGGTGAACACTCCTGACCACTCGGGCGCATTCGCTTTTGACACGCCTAGTTTGATGACATCGTCATTTGTCAGCGTGACTTGCCAAACACCGTTGGGAGGCAGACCTGCTGACCAAACTTGTGTGTCTGTTCCCGGGACAGGGATTTGTTGGGCAACCGGCGATGCACATGCCTCGGCTCCTGGTGATGGTGCGATCTTCGCTTTGAGTTCATTGATCGCAACGATCATTTCGGCGTTGAACGGGTCTTGTTTGATCAAATCGAAGACAGGCTCGGCGGCCTTTTCGAAAGCAGCTACCTGTTCATCGCTTGCCAGAACGATGGTGCCACCATCAGCACACCAGGAGGAACCTGCATTCACCTCGCCGGGTCGTTCGGCAATCGCCTTGGTTTGCGCGGCTGCAGCTGCCTGACGCAAAATGCTGCGCTGTTCTTCGCTAAGGGCCTCGAACGCCACGCCATTAGCAAACAGGACCTGATACTTCGGGAAGAAGGTGACATTGCCCGTCGCGGCCGGTCTTCCCGTCAATGTAGCACCCTGACGCAACCCTGATTCAGCCCCCTGGTAATCGCTGGCTTCGAATATTGGGTTTCCGCCCAGTGCTTTAATCAGCATTTCGCTGATGCCTGTGTCTGTCGTACGAACGTCCAGCCCGACAAAATCTTCAGGGGAGAGGATGGGTTTGGCCGGATCCACAGAAAATGGGTGACGCAGGTCTTCGGGCCAAAGCGTCAAGCCCACCACCCCGCCCGATGACAGGCCGTCGAGCACACGGGCCGCGATATCGCTTGTGGCTACGGCTCCGGCCAACGTATCATCGGTGATGAGGAACGGTGCTTGCAGAACTTGAAGATTCGGGAACACCTTGGGATCCCAGGCACGTGAGGCTGCCAGACCTAAGTCCGCTTCGCCATCTATCACCAATTGGATCACACCCTTCTCATATCCAGCATCTGTAGTGTCCCCCGCCTGCCAGACGGGTTTTATGGCGATGTTCTCGTTCGAAAGGATTTTGACCTGTTCGACGAACTCGAGCACATAAGGCGCATAGAGTACATCATCTCCATCAGGAAGACCCAAGCGCAGGGTGATGTGTTTATTCTGGGCGGGAGTTGCCACAGGAGCAGAGGGGGCCTCTGACGCGCACGCGGTGATCGAGATGACCGCAATCAGCAGAATGATCAACAACTTTTTTGTAAACATGGTTATTCTCCTTGTGATAGATCTTGCCCTCACTCGCGGCAAGTCAGATATTTGGTACTCGCACTATAGCATTTGCTCCCTGCGCCGGCCCGCCTTTTTGTGCCAAAATTAACCATTATCGTCATAAAACTTCGATAGTGCTTACAATGGGAGTAGTTCAATCGAGAAAGAAGGCACGTGCCCATTTCCATTCCCTCCAGCACATTGGAAAAATTCGCCACCTTTGGCGACCTGTTGCGCTATTTGCGGCGGCGCGTCAGTTTGACGCAGATGGAACTGGCTGGTGCAGTTGGGTACAGCCATACGCAGATCAGCCGTCTCGAACAGAACTTGCGCCTGCCTGATCTCTCGACCATCGAAGCCAACTTCGTTTTCGCGCTGGGGCTAGAAGATGAACCCAAAGCCGTTGCGCGGCTTTTGGAACTTGCGGCCAATGTCCGCCGTGAAGATGCACCCGCACCGGGGATGTGTCCCTACAAAGGATTGAATTTCTACAATGAAGCCGATGCGGATTTATTCGTCGGACGTGAAGCGTTGACCACTCAACTGGTGGAGCGCGTTCTTTCATTGACTTCAAACGGGTCGCCGCCTCCTTCGCGTTTCCTCGCCGTTGTCGGCGCGTCGGGGAGCGGCAAATCGTCGCTTGTGCGCGCGGGCATGGTCCCGGCATTGCGTTGGAATAAAACCTCCGCCGATTGGCACATTCACGTTTTAACCCCGACGGAGCATCCGCTGGAGAGCCTTGCCTCCACCCTCACGCAAGACGGCACTTCCACAGCGAAGCTGGTGGATGAGATGAGGCGCGACCCGCATGGTCTGCAAGCCTTTGCACCCCGCAGCCTGGGATTGAAGCGTGGTATCCGTTTATTGCTGGTGGTTGACCAGTTTGAGGAGTTGTTCGCGTTATGTCGCTCGGAGGATGAAAGAGCCTCCTTTATCGGGAACCTGCTCACGGCTTCATCTGAGGCGGAGGGTGCGATCCTTGTCGTCATCACCCTGCGTGCGGACTTCTACGCCCATTGCGCGGGATACAGTCAATTGCGGGAAGCGCTTGCCAAAGAGCAGCAATACATGGGCGCGATGAACGATGAGGAATTGCAGCGCGCCATTGAAGAGTCTGCCCAACGCGGACGGTGGGAATTTGAACCGGGGTTGGTTGATCTATTGATGCATGATGTCGGGCATGAGCCGGGTGCGCTGCCCTTGCTCTCCCATGCGTTGCTCGAAACCTGGCAGAGAAGGCGCGGGCGTACGATGACAATGAGCGGCTATGCATCGTCCCACGGCGTGCGTGGAGCAATCGCAGAAACCGCCGAGACCGTTTTCACCGATCAGTTCACTCGAGAACAGCAGACAATTGCCCGCAGAATATTTTTGCGCCTGACGGAACTCAGCGATGAAACCTCCACTTCCGACACGCGCCGCCGGGCAACGTTCAATGAATTGATCTTGAAGCCGGAAGAGGCGGACCTCACACGCGGGGTATTGAAAGCCCTGGCTGATGCACGGTTAATTACCACCAGCGAGAACGCTGCTGAAGTGGCCCATGAGGCATTAATCCGCGAATGGCCCACGCTGCGCCGCTGGCTGGAGGAAAATCGCGACGGCTTACGCCTGCACCGCCAATTGACAGAAGCCGCGCAGGAATGGCGCGAGATGACAGGCGAGCCAGACATGTTGTATCGTGGCGCGCGCCTGGCGCAAACGCGCGAGTGGGCGTTAACGCATCAGGATGAAATGAATGAACTGGAGGGCGAATTCCTATATGCTTCGATTGAATTCAGTGAACGCGAAGCAGAGGAGCGTGAAGCGCAACAACAACGCGAACTGCAGGCCGCGCAGAAACTTGCAGAGACTGAACGGGCCCGCGCGGAAGAGCAGACGGTATCCGCAACCCGTCTGCGGATACGCAACCGTGTTATTACTACAGTGGGCTCGATTGCAGTCATTTTGGCGTTGCTGGCAGGAACCTTCGGTGTGCAATCGAATAACAACGCAAGCGCCGCACAAAACAACGCCGCGACCGCGCAAGTTGCCAAAGACAATGCCTTCAACGCTCAAGCCACTGCACAAGCTGCGAGCACGCAAGCCATCGCCGACTTTACGCAATCTGAAGCCCAACGCCTGGCCGCCGAAGCAAACAGCCTCAGGCTCACCGATGGAGACCCAAACCTGATCGCCCTGCTCGCCATCCAATCATTGAACATGCAATACACACCGGCTGGCGATGCTGCGCTTACGAGTCTCACCACACTACCGGCTCCGCCACGCGTGCTCAAGGGCCATACAGGTGATGTATGGGATATCGCTTTCTCGCCCGACGGTAAATATTTGGCAACAGATGGCAGTACAGATAAGACGACCCGGATTTGGGACTTTGCAACGGGTGAAACAATCCGTATCTTCTCTGGTCATACAGCAGAGGTTTCCGGTGTTGCCTATTCGCCCGATGGCAAATATCTCCTGACAGGAAGCCATGATCGCACAGCGCGACTGTGGGATGTCCCCAGCGGTCAAATCGTGCGGGTCTTCACAGGGCAAATCAATAAAATTGAAAATGTAGCATTCTCGCCAGATGGTCGAAACATCGTCACGGCGGGCATTGGTGAAGCGCGAGTTTGGGATGTTGCCACAGGCAAGACCATACATATTTTATCTGTGGATGGCAATTTCCTTTTTTTCAGAGTGGCGTATTCACCCGATGGCAAATACATCCTCACTGCCATTGCGGATGGAACAGCTCGCCTGTGGGACGCCACAACCGAAGAACAGGTTCAAGTCTTCAATCATCCCGACGCGGTTGACGGAGTTGCGTTTTCACCTGATGGCAAAACCATTGCCACCTCCAGTGGAGATCATAAAGCCAGACTCTGGGATATAGCGACAGGGCAAATCATTCGCGAATTCGTCGGTCATCATGCTGATTTCAACGACACCAGGTTCTCGCCGGATGGTCAACTCCTGCTAACGGGCAGCCTGGATCATACCGCCCGACTTTGGGATGTTGCCACCGGCAAAACACTCCGCGTCTTCGGCGGTATTACAACCGCAGTGCAAGCGGCACTATTCTCTCCCGATGGCAAGTTTGTCGTGACGACCAACCGTAACCTTGCCCTGATCTGGAGCCTGCAAACCTCCCCAGGTGGGATGGTGTTCACCGGGCAGAACAAGCCTGTCCGGAAGGCTTCGTTCTCGCCGGATGGCAAGTGGGTGGTTACCGCCAGTGATGATGGCACCGCGCGCATTTGGGATGCAGCGAGCGGTCAAACGCTGATGATTCTCAAGGGGCACACCGCCGGAGTGGAGGATGCCGTCTTCTCCCCGGATGGCAAGATGGTGCTCACCTCGAGTTTCGATAAAACCGCCCGACTTTGGGACATTGCCATCGGCACGGAGCTTCGGCGCTTCGAGGGGCATACCGATGAACTCACGAAAGCGATATTCTCTCCAGATGGCAAAACCATCGTCACCACCAGTTTTGATGGCACGGCACGAGTCTGGGAAACTCAAACCGGAAAGATGATCGTGATTTACACCAACCATAGTCCGGGTCAATTGATCCGCGCCGCTTTCTCACCTGATGGAAAAACAGTGGCTACCTCTGGTCAGGATCATACTGCCCGCATCTGGGATCCGATGACTGGCAAGGATCTGATGGTCTTCAGTGGACATACAGATACTGTGACCGGCGTCGCCTTCTCGCCAGACGGCAAAACTCTGCTCACAGCCAGTTGGGATGGCACGGTCCGTTTATGGGATGTCGCCAGAGGCACGGAAATACGTCAGTTCATAGGTCATACGACCACTGTATTTGGCGCGGCCTTCTCACCGGATGGCAACTATGTCTTAACCAGTGGCGCTGATAGGACAGCGCGCTTGTGGGATGTGCAAACCGGGCAGGAACTCCGTCGCTTCTCGGGTCACGCGGATGACGTGCGCTACGTGGCTTTCTCGCCGGATAGCAAATACATCCTGACCGCCAGCCAGGATGGCACCGCACGGCTGTGGCTGACCAGCCTGGATGACACCATCCGCGCGGTTTGTTCGTTGCTGACTCGCGACTTAACTGCCGATGAGCGGATACAGTTTGGTATTTCCGAGCAGGGTCCGACCTGCGCAGCTCAGTAAGAATCAAAAAACCTCGCGGATAAAAAGTCCGCGAGGCTTTTTGAGATCTGCTTATAGCAGTTGGAAACCGATCAGCGACATCTTTCCATGAACTGTAATACTTAGCGAAGTTCATCAAGTCCGCTTGCGAGAATTGCATCCGCTACGGCCCGCATCGCCTCTTGTGTGTTCGCATCCTGGGGTTTGTCGAGGTTTGGTCCATTGAGGACTGGTCGGAGATCAACACATACTGCCCCATGTTTGGCGGCGACCTCGCATAGAACATCGTGATGCAGGTTGGTAATGAGAGCGCCGCCCTTCGGTCCAAATTCGGGCCCCCCGAAGAGTTGCATCAGATCATGGTCAGACAGAAACTCGTTCGAGTTCGTAACCAGTCGGATCGCGGTTGGCTTCCCGTTGCGAAGAGTGTTTATCTCTGTGAGGATTCCATCGAAAGATAAGCGCCAGCCTTGAGCGACCTTCCGGAAACAATCGAGATTATCAGCCCCGCCACAGTTTCCTGCCGAATAGAGATCGATTGTCGGATCGAGATCGTTCATCCCTGTCGAGATCATTATGATGTCGGCAGACATGACCGCATCGCGTGTCTTCTGCGATGATTTGATGCTATTGAGCAACGACTGCGATGTTCCGCCGTTCGTCGTGAGATTAACGAAGTCGATGCGATGATCTGTCGTGGCTGCTAGACCGTCCGCATAAAGCACTGGGAATGGCCGGCAGCCATGGCAATGGGCACCATACGGCCACGAATCCCCGAATGCAACATATATCCAGGATGGCCCACTCGGTGTGGCAGTTGGCTCCGGCGTATTCGTCAAGGTGATCTCAGTCGCGGTAGAAGTTACATGTACCGTTGAAGTTATCTTAACCACCGGAACTGAGGTCGGGGTCGGTGAAGCGCAAGCAGAGAGCAGTACACATACAGGCAACACCACTGAAACGAAAAAATTTCTTTTGTTCATTTTTTTCTCCTTGACTATGGTTTGGTTTGCTGTGATCACGATCTGCATCGTAGCATCCAGTCACAAAAGCCATATGACATTTCTTGCCAAATCGACAATTGGGGTAAGTTAACTCTTGAATCATCGATTAAAGTCGTACAATGAAACAAGTTTTTGGCTTGCACGTGCGGTGTTACTTGGAGAAATGTGTCCATCCAATCTTTATCTCCTGAATCGTTTCAAAGTTTTGGCAACCTGCTCAAGTACCTCCGTCGCCGCGAACGTCTCACCCAACTTGAGCTTTCTATCACCGTTGGTTATAGCGAAGCGCAGATCAGCCGGCTTGAGCAAAACCAGCGCCTGCCTGATCTCGCCGCCCTCAAGGCGCTTTTTATTCCGGCACTACATCTCGAAAACGAACCCGAATTAACGGATCGCTTTTTGCAATTGGCTCAATCCGCGCGACAGGAAGATGCGCCCGCAGCAGGTGTCCCACCTTATAAAGGCTTATTATTTTTTGACCAGGTGGACTCGAATCTTTTCTTTGGACGTGAGATTCTTACCGCGCATCTAACCGACCGGATCATTGATCTGGCAATGGACGCCTCTTCGCGCTTCCTGGCAGTTGTCGGCGCATCGGGCAGCGGCAAATCATCGCTCGTGCGGGCAGGTCTGGCAGTTAAGCTACAACGTGGAGGCTGGGAAATTCACATCATCACTCCCACAACCAATCCACTAAAAACGCTGGCAGCCAATTACAACTCAACTCGCGCGAAGAATCGGAAACAGCATCTAATTCTCGTGGATCAATTCGAAGAAACTTTTACACTCTGTCGTGATGAAAATGAACGTGCGGCATTTATTGAAAGATTGCTTGCCATCGCACGCAATAAATCTGCAAAGACCACGGTTGTCATCGCACTGCGTGCGGATTTTTATTCGCACTGTGCACAGTATCCACTTTTGCGTGAAGCGGTCGCTGCCGAACAGGAATACATCGGTCAAATGAGCAACGCTGAATTGCGCCGCGCCATCGAAGAACCCGCCAAACGCAGTGGCTGGGAATTTGAAGCGGGTCTGGTGGATGTTTTGCTCAATGACATTGGCGCAGATGGGACGGAGCAACCAGAACCTGGCGCATTGCCCTTGCTTTCACATGCTTTGCTTGCCACCTGGGAACGCCGTCGCGGACGAGCCTTTACACTTGAAGGCTATCGCGCTTCGGGTGGTGTACGCGGCGCCATTGCAGAGACGGCGGAGAGCGTTTTCACCGATCAGCTGAATCATAAGCAGCAGGAACTTGCTCGCGATGTTTTCCTGCGTCTGACCGAATTAGGCGAAGGCACCGAGGATACCCGTCGGCGTGCGGCGTTGAATGAGCTTGTCCGCCAATCAGAGGAAGCCGCTCAGTTACGCATGGTGTTGAACATGCTTGCAGATGCGAGGCTGATCACGTTAAACGAGGACAGCGCCGAGGTGGCGCATGAAGCGTTGATCCGCGAATGGGAAAGACTCCATGAATGGCTGTCACAAGATCGTGAGGGGCTACGTCTGCATCGTCATCTCACCAATGCGGCCCACGAATGGGAAGTGCGTGGATATGATGCCTCCGAGTTGTTTCGTGGCGCGCGTCTGGCACAAATGAGCGAATGGACTTCAGCAAATACAGAAAAATTGAATGTCTCGGAACGAAAATTTATCGCGGCCTCCATTGAGCTGGAACAACATGAAGTAATGCAACAGGCAGCCCAACAGCAACGTGAACTTGAAGCCGCGCAAAAACTGGCAGAGACTCAGATTCAATCTGCCTTACGCTTGCAGACGCGTAACCGCGTCATCACAACAATTGGAATCATTGCGATCATTTTGGCAATATTGGCTGGAATGTTTGGTGTGCAATCAAGTCAAAATGCATCTGCGGCGCAAGCGGCGAGCACGCAGGCCATCGCTGACTTTACGCGCTCTGAAGCCCAACGCCTTGCCACCGAAGCGAATAACCTGGTATTGAGCCATGATGACATAAACTTGATCGCCCTGCTCGCCATTCGTTCATTGAACATGCAATACACACCGTCTGGTGATGCTGTGCTGGCCAGCTTAACCAATCTGCCAGTGCCGCCACTTGAATTACGAGGTCACACAGCTGATCTATGGAACGCGGATTTCTCGCCAGACGGCAAATATTTGGTGACCAGCAGCAGCGATAAGACTGCTCGCCTTTGGGATGTTGCCACTGGCAAAAATATTCGTGTCTTCTCAGACAGCAGCAGTGGACTAGAGTGGGTGGCGTTCTCGCCAGATGGTAAACACATCCTAACAGCAGATGGCAGAGGTGATGTAGCTCGCCTGTGGGATGTTGCCAGCGGTCAAGCGATACGGGTTTTCTCGGGGCACACGGACTTTGTCTATGCTGCAGCATTCTCGCCGAATGGAAAACTTATTGTCACGGTAAGCGGCGATAAGACCGCTCGCATCTGGGATGCTGCCACTGGTGAGACTTTGCGCACCATTACCGGTCATACCGACTGGGTGATCCGTACAGCCTTTTCTCCTGATGGCAAATATATAGCCACTGCCAGTGCGGACCGTACTGCTCGACTGTGGGATGTTGCTACTGGCAATCAAGTACAAGTTTTCTCAGTGGCAGGTGATATAGACTATACAGAGTGTGTTGCCTTCTCGCCGGACGGCAAATACATTGCGACCGGCAACGCTGACAAAGAGGGTCATACCGTAGCCCGAGTGTGGGATGTTGCCACCGGGCAGGTCGTGCATGAATTCTCAGGTCATCAGGGCAATGTGCTTGGGATTTCGTTTTCACCGGATGATCGCTTCCTGCTTACAGCTGCTGAGGATAGAACCGCCCGGCTTTGGGATTTAACTACAGGTCAAACCCTGCGCATTTTCAGCGGCCATCGCAACGCTGTACAGACGGCGACGTTCTCTCCAGATGGTAGGTTGGTGGCTACGACCAGCAACGATGGGATTGCCAGAGTCTGGAATTTACAGAAGTTCCCCAGTGGAGTCCAGTTCAGCACGTATGGTGTAGTGGTCGCGCAGGCTTCGTTCTCGCCGGATGGCAAGCGGGTGATTACCGCCAATCAGGATGATACTGCGCAAATATGGGATGCGGTCACAGGTCAAATACTCACTACCCTGACCGGGCATACATATGCAGTCAAAGGCGCAGTCTTCTCCCCGGATGGAAAAATGATATTGACCACCAGTGACGATAAAACAGCCCGGCTTTGGGATGCCATCAGCGGCAAAGAACTCCGGCGATTCGATGGACATAGTGACGTGGTGTATCGGGGAGTATTTTCACCGGATGGCAAATATATCATCACCACCAGTTGGGATGGGACGGCGCGTGTTTGGGATGCTCAAACCGGACAGATACTTGTGATTTACTCCAAACAGGGTCCCAAGCATATCAACCGCGTCATGTTTTCGCTAGATGGCAAAACGGTGGTTACAGGTGGCGGGGATGGTACAGCCCGCATCTGGGATCCGTTGAGTGGCAAGGAACTTATGGTATTCAAAGGGCATACAGATCAAGTGACAGGCATCGCATTTTCGCCGGACGGCAAGTATCTGGTCACCGCAAGTTTCGATGGCAGCGTCCGTCTTTGGGATGTCTTTACTGGTAAAGAGATACATCGCTTTGCCGGTCATGCGGGCCGCGCCTTTGGGGCGGCATTCTCGCCAGATGGCAATTACGTTCTATCGAGCGGTGATGATGCGACAGCGCGCTTGTGGGATGTAGCAACCGGTAAAGAGATACGTCGCTTCACGAGCCATAGTGGTACTGTTGGCAATGTTGCCTTCTCGCCTGATGGAAAATATATCGTGACTGCCAGCTTCGATGGAACTGCGCGGCTGTGGTTTACAGACATCGATGACACCATCCACGCGGTCTGTGCGCTATTGACCCGCGACTTGACCGCCGATGAGCGGATTCAATTTGGTATCTCCGACCAGGATCCGACCTGCGCAGCTCAGTAAGAATCAAAAAGCCTCGCGGACTTGTCATCCGCGAGGCTTTACTGATTCACTGATTACTGCTCACTGGCAACTGACTAAGTTCCCTCTTCCCACGATCCCAAATATTTAACCTGCTCTGCCGAGAGTGTATCAATCTTCACACCCATGGCTTCGAGTTTGAGTCGGGCAATTTCCTTGTCAATATCAACAGGCACGGAATAAACTTTCTTTTCGAGCTTATCCGCGTTCTTTGCCATGTATTCAGCAGATAATGCCTGGTTGGCGAAAGACATGTCCATCACGGAGGCAGGATGACCTTCGGCTGAAGCGAGGTTGATGAGTCGTCCTTCACCGAGGATATTGATCTTGCGTCCGTCTTTCGTCGTGTATTGATCCACGAAAGGACGCACGAGATTGGGCTTGCCATTGCTCATTTTTTCCAGCGCGGGGATATTGATCTCTACATTGAAGTGACCCGAGTTTGCAACGATGGCGCCATCCTTCATCGCTTTGAAGTGTTGTTCATCAATGACATTGATGTCACCCGTTACTGTGCAGAAGATGTCGCCGATCTTCATGGCATCCATCATTGACATCACCTGATAACCATCCATTACCGCTTCGAGCGCCTTCATCGGGTCAACTTCTGTGACGATGACCTGTGCGCCCATCCCGCGCGCGCGCGATGCGAGACCGCGTCCGCACCAGCCGTAGCCTGCCACCACGAAATTTTTACCGGCCAGCAGGACGTTCGTGGCGCGGATGATGCCGTCGATGGTGGACTGACCCGTGCCATAGCGGTTATCAAAGAGGTGCTTGGTGAGCGCGTCATTCACTGCGATGATGGGGAACTTCAAAATATTATCGGCTTCCATCGCCTTAAGACGAATAACGCCTGTGGTGGTTTCTTCCGTGCCACCGATGACGCCCGTCAGCAATTGCTTGCGCTCATCAACTGAAAGCGCCTGTGCCCAACTGGCGAGCGACGGCTCGAGCTTTTCGAAACGTCCCATCTCAATGAAGAACAACGAAGAGACAAGGTCAGCGCCATCATCCATGGTCATGTGAGGTCTGTGCTCCAACGCGGCGCGGATGTGCTTGTAATAGGTGACGTTATCCTCACCCTTGATGGCGAAGGTGGGAATCTCAAATTGATTCACCAGGGCGGCGGCCACATCATCCTGCGTTGAAAGCGGATTGGATGCAGTGAGGACAATGTCTGCGCCACCATCCTGCAATGTGACCATCAGGTTGGCAGTTTCAGTGGTCACATGCAGACACGCCGAAACGCGCAGTCCCTTGAGCGGCCTCTCTTTCTTGAAGCGCTCGCGAATCTGACGCAGAACGGGCATCTCGCGCTCCGCCCAGTCCATACGGCGGCGTCCGCCCTCCGCTTGATCCAGATCTTTTACATCGTAATTGCTCATTGGTGCTCCTTTTATTTTTCTTTCTCGGTAGTCGAGTAATTCCGAGCGAAAGCAAGGAACATATCGAGACTACCACTAACTAAAATTATTTTGCTTAATTTTTGATCTCTATACTAATGCGTCCAGGTTGCCATCATCATTAAAATGTTTTCTAAAACGCTCGATAAATTCCGCCTTTGAATAAGTATGGCTTTGCGGACCCTTTTGCTCCAAACAATATACTGCCGCAAGTGAGCCGATCTCTCCGCACAATTTCCAATCGAAGCCGCGCGAATAACCTGCAAGGAATCCACCACGGAACGCATCCCCGACTCCCGTGGGGTCGACGATCAAGTCTTCGGGCACAGTTGGGATATGTACCGCGTCCTCACCAGCGTAAAGGTCCGCGCCATCTTTGCCGCGTGTGATCACCAATACTTCCACATGTTGCAGCATTTGATCCAAACTCCAGCCAGTTTTTTTTGATATTAACCCAAACTCGTAATCGTTACAGAACAGGAAGTACGCACCTTCCATATCGCGTGCCAACTCGCTTCCCTCCAGACGAAGAACCTGCTGGCTGGGATCATATAAATATCTGATACCCAACTCCCTGCATTCGGCAGGGAACTTCATCATGGCGTCCGGCACGCTGGGCGAGACAATGACAAGGTCCGGTTTATGATCCAGATCTTTCAGCGATTGCGTAGATGAATGAGACATCGCCCCAGGGTAGAAAGAGGCAATTTGTGCGGAAGCCTGATCAGTCGTCGCGAAGAACGAGGCAGTAAATTCCCCGGGAATCACTTTCATCAAAGATGTATCCACGCCTTTGGATTCAAGCCACAGGCGATAATCCGAAAAATCCTCTCCTACTGTCGCCATCACACGCGGTTTTTCACCGAGCAATGCCATGGAATAGGCAATATTGGGGGCAATACCGCCGCGCTGTTTGGACATGGATTCAACGAGAAACGAAAGGCTGATGGAGCCCAACCGTTCTGGAAGGATTTGTTCCTTGAAGTGACCAGGGAAGGTCATCAGGTAATCATATGCAACGGAGCCGGTCAGAAGTATATCCATGGTTCCCTCGCGCTCAACGTAGTGCCAGGATTGCAGGCACATAGTCGAAACGCAACGCTTTCAATGACATATTCGCAGTAAAAGGCGTGGCGCTTCAGCGCCACGCCAATGTGTGCGAACAAAAGTTTATCATGGCAGAACAGTATTGTCTAGAAAATACAAAAAGATGTTTTTGCTTTCAATACCCTGTCACAATCCCATTGTGCGACCCTGCAAAGATTGATAGCTTTGGAAGGCCAGCAACCCAAACAGGAACGCCATATAAATACTTCGTAAAAAGACAAGCGCCACAATAGCGATGAGTCCACCTGTGATCACAGAAACCCAAAGTGATTTGCGAACACCATTCATTGGGTCGTATTGGATGAGAATATTTCTGGCGACGTTGCCGCCATCCAAGGGAAAGACTGGCAGAAGGTTGATGAGACCCCAAAAGATATTGACCCACAGCAGTATGGTTACCAGCACATCTACTATCCTCCCGCCAAATGGCAGGGCCGCGCTTAACGGCAATGGGATCAGACCGAAGAGCCATGTCGTCCCAACCGACCCACCTGATATCAAGATGCTGATGATGGCAAGCCCAGCCAACAGAAAACCTGCAACAGGACCCGCAAGAGAAATAGCTATATATTGATTCGGGCCAAGAGCCACGTTTGCCCAGCGACTGCCCCACTGAACGGAGTCAGGAATTGCCAGGCCGCCAGCAAAGTGCAGCACAATGTGAGACGATTGCCCAAAATAGCGCATCGCAAATGCGTGTCCCAACTCGTGAACGAGGATGGATACAAACACGACAAGGACCCAGACTAGGAGTTGGATCAAATCGCCAGTGGCGCCCAGCAATAGAGTGAGCAGCCAAAATAAGGGATGTACGCGAACGGGAATCCCCGCTATGCTAAAGCGAAGGTCGTACCGGGTGGGTGGAGGACTCTGGAGAAGGAGCATTTAGTCACCTATCTATAAGACGGCCTGTCTCAAATTAATTTCAAAAGGAGGATATATCACGCCATTTTCTGTCACAATTCCAGTTACCAAACGGTTGGGTGTGACATCAAATGCGATGTTACGGGCCTTTGCATTTTTCGGAGCAACGCGCTCGCCTCGAAACTCCAAACCAAGGACTTCTTCCGGGTTGCGTTCTTCGATGGGGATCAGATCGCCGTGCGCCAGGGAAAGGTCAATGGTAGAGGTTGGCACTACCGGATAGAAAGGCACACCGTTATCATACGCGGCGAGCGCCAGCATGTACGTGCCAATTTTATTGGCCACATCCCCATTGGCGGCTGTACGGTCTGAACCGACAAAACATTTTTGCACTTTGCCCGCTTTCAGGAAATATCCCGCTGTGTTATCACTGATAATTTCATAAGGGATTCCGTATTGCTCAAGTTCCCATGCAGTAAGCCGCGCGCCCTGCAAACGTGGGCGTGTTTCATCGACCAGTACATGGATTTTTTTGCCCTGTTCGTGAGCCGTGTGGATGACACCCAGCGCGGTGCCCCAATCCACTGTGGCAAGCGAGCCTGTGTTGCAGTGATGGATGATCGTATCGCCATCATTGATCAATGTCGCGCCATGTTCCGCCATGCGTTTGTTGATCTCCACATCTTCGTCCGCGATGCATTGCGCTTCGTTCAAGACAAATTGACGGATTGAGTCTGCTCCGTTCTGAATCTCTAAATTGGAGACTTTATCCAGGATGCGATCCAGCGCCCAGGCAAGATTCACTGCAGTCGGGCGCGCGGCTTTCAAAGTTGCCGCGGCGGCTTGCAGATCGGCAATTAAATCATCATCAATGGAAGCCGTAGATTCATATGCAGCAAGAGCAAGCCCAAATGCCGCGGCGGCCCCAATGGCTGGCGCGCCGCGTACGACCATATCCGTGATCGCCTGCGCAACGGACTTATGATCCTCGTATGAAATGACTTCAAAGCGACCGGGTAATACGCGCTGGTCTATCATCTTGAGTTTATTGTCTTCCCAGAATACTGTTCTCATACGGGGAATTTTACTCTGATTTCTGTTATACAAAAACCTTAACAGCACAGGCAAAACGTGCAATAATACGTGGCGCTTACAAATTTACATTCCGCAGGAGGATCAATGCTTACCAAAACGCGTACGTTGCTCTTTCTGACCATCATGGTCATACTTAGTCTTTTAATGGCAGCCTGTCAGCCAGCGGCTCAACAGCCCGGCGCAGAAGAAACACCTTCAGCATCAACATCCGAAAAAAGCATCACAATTGTGATCGCAGAAGATCCGCCATCCTTCAACCCGATGGTTGCGGATACTGGCTACGATGCGCTCGTAATGGAACTCGTGATGCTTGGCATGACAGACATCGACCCACAGGGCAACGTTTTCCCCGAACTCGCCGCAGAATTACCAACTGCTGAAAATGGCGGTGTGGTGATCGATGAAGAAGCTGGCACAATGTCGGTCACGTGGAAGATGCGCGAAGATGTTTTGTGGCAGGATGGAGAACCAGTGATCGCCGACGATGTGCTGTTCACATGGAACGCCATCTATGACCCTGATAACGGTACGTGGATTCCCGGCAGCGACTACATCGATTCGGTTGAGCAGGTAGATCAATATTCGTTTGTGGTTAACTACAACACGATCTATCCAGGCTATCTCACACAGTTTGGCGGCGAGCAGCTTGCCGTCTGGCCTGCACATTATTGCGATGCTACACAGGGATTCGTCTCATGGGATTGTGGACGTCAGCCGTTGAGCAATGGTCCTTTTGTGTTAGATGAATGGGTGGAAGGCGATCACATGGCGTTCACAAAGAACGACAGCTTTTATCTAGTGGATAAGCCTGAGATCGAAAAGGTGACGATCCGTATCGTGCCGGATGACGCGGTCCGCAAGACAATGATGCTTCAAGGCGACGCAGATATTGA
>JAXIPJ010000426.1:0-3031 GCA_045402985.1 Anaerolineales bacterium | reverse complement strand
TTCAAGCGCCTGCGCCCACAACAGGCGCGGGATGTCAGTCATCACACCGCACCCGTCCCCTTCGCCGTTCACTTCGCCGCTGCGATGTCCCATGATACTTAATGCTGCCAGGGCGCGTTTCAAATTTCCATGGGTTGCTTCGCCGTTTTTACGAACAGATGCCACCAATGCGCAGGCATCCCGTTCATCCAGCCATGTCTTTGTATCAGAAGCTGTCAGCCAGTTGAATGATTCGAGATGTAATTCTCTCGCGGATATATCTTGATGTTTATAGGAGGAGGTTTTGTTTTGCATGGAATCACCTTATATGTGAAATAAGTGCCGAGTTAAGATAATTCCTTAAATCATAGGGCGATAAAGGTGAAACACGTACTACCCATATGGGTAATCATTTAAAAAATCACCCTCTCTTTACTGGTTTTATGCTTTAAATTAATCCAAATGGGTAGTGTCAAAAGCATTGACATATTTTCCAGCCGTAGTAGAATACCGCCCAATGTTTGTACATTCTATTTTCTGTTTCGAGGCCAAAGCCAAGCGCAAGCCCACATCTACAACTTCGGTTGTCGGATCTGGGCATGTTTCGGTTAATCAGGAAATAGGCAAAGACTTGCTATAGTTCTTTATATCTACCTGTATACCAAAACGCCCTTCGATACCGGAGGGCGTTTTTTGTTTCCATAAAAGGAACACCTATGGTTGAAATATTAGATACAACTCTCCGAGAAGGTGAGCAAACGCCTTATGTCAATTTTACGATTGACGAAAAAGTCGAGATCGCCCGGATGCTCGATCAAGTCGGCGTGGATATGATCGAAGCGGGTGACCCGTCCGTTTCGCCGAATGTGGCAAAGGCAATTAAAAGCATCGCTTCTCTAGGACTTCGAGCTGAGATCGTTGCCCATTCTATTGCCTCCCATCCGGGCATCGACAAGGCCAAAGCCTACGGCGCGAACCGTGTGGCAATTTTTTACGCCACGTCGAAAATTCATTTGGATGCGAAACTGCACAAAACGCCAGAGCAAGCCTTGGATATTATCCGCGAGCATGTGGCTTATGCACATCATTTGGGTTTGAAAGTACGCTTCACACCAGAGGATGCCACCCGCACGGATTTTGAATTTTTAGTCCAGGTTTGTAATACCGCCATCGAGGCAGGTGCTGATCGCATTAGTTTTGCAGATACATTGGGCATCATGCAACCACACACAATGTTTGAAAGAGTGTGTGCTTTGCGCGCGCGGTTGCTTTCCTGCAAAATCGATTTGCACTGCCATAACGATTATGGGCTGGCCCTGGCAAATGCGATGGCTGGGATTCGCGCTGGGGCGGATTGCATCCATACCACGGTGAATGGCTTGGGTGAACGTGCGGGAATTCCTGATCTGGCAGAGACGATCGTCTCATTTCAGAATTTGGAGGGAGTGCAGAAATTCAACATCCAGCCGCTGATGGAGATCTCTGGTTATCTCGAAAAAGTCTCTGGATTCTTTCTTGCCCCGAACAAACCGATCACGGGCCAGAATGCTTTTAGTCACAAAAGCGGCGTGCATACCAACGGCATTCTCAAAGATCCGCGCACATATGAACCGTTCGACCCATCCATTTTGGAACGGGAACGAAAGATCATCATTGATAAATACACCGGCAAAAGCGCGGTTGCATCTCGGCTCGAGGAATATGACATTGAGGTCAGCGCGGCGGAGTTGGAGGTGATCGTTTCGCGGATCAAGAATATCGGCGATGAGCGGAAACAACTTTTCGACGCGGATATTCTGGAGATCGCCGAGCAGGTAACGGGACGTGAGATCGACGTCATCCCGCATGATATCAGCGCGATGGTGATGCTTCAGGTTGAATCGCATGTATACACATCAGCGGTGGTTCGTCGCCTGCGTGGCTTCAAGCCCGTGAACAATGTCTACGAGATCACCGGTGATTACGACATCAACGCCTTTGTCAATGTGGAGAACGTAATGGCATTGAACAATTTAATCGAGGAGATTCGCACTGTGGCCGGTGTGAAACGGACGGAGACGCGTATGGTCTTGAAAAAATATAACGGAAAAGCGTAGTGACGACTTCAGTCGTCCGCGAAAAACAAGCGACTAAAGTCGCTATTACACCAAAGGAGAATCATGGGTACATTGATCGAGGAAATTTTTTCATACAAAGCCGGGAGACCAGTCCACGCCGGTGAGATCGTGCTGTTGGAAGTGGACCACATCATGAGTCACGACAACACCACTCCATTGGCGATCAAGGCATTTCGCGAGATTGGCAAGCCGATCATGGATAAGGACAAGATTGTCATCCATTTCGACCATGCCTACCCTGCGCCAAACCTGCTGGCCGCCGAGGCACAGAAAAGAATTGTTGATTTTATGAAAGAGCAGGAGATCAGTCTGTTCTATCATCAAGGGATTTGTCATCAGGTGTTGATCGAAGAAGGATACATCCAGCCGGGACGCGTGTTGATCGGCGGTGACTCGCACAGCAACACGTATGGCGCGTTTGGTGCTTTCGGCACCGGCCTCGGGTCAACGGAGATCGGTGTGGCCTGGGCCACAGGCAAAGCCTGGTTTCGCACACCTGAGACCATTCTTATCAAGATTAATGGACAGGCAAAGCTCGGCGTCTTTGCAAAAGATGTAATGCTTTACATTGCCGGCATGATGGGCATGGATGGTGCCACATACAAGTCCGTTGAATTTGCCGGGTCGTATATTGATGCTCTGCCGATGCATGAACGCATTATTTTCCCAAATATGTCTACAGAAATTGGAGCAAAATGCGGTTTGATGGCACCGGATGAAACGACGATCCAATTCCTTGAAACTGAAACAAAAGCTCGTGGTCCGTTCAATATCATCCAAGCGGTTGATCCACAGTATGAAAAGATCATTGAAATCGATGTGACGGATATCGGCCCACAAGTGGCCTGTCACCCGGATGTAGATCATGTGAGATCGCTTGAACAAGTGGAGGGCTTGCCGATTGACGAAGTCTTTATCGGAACTTGCACCAACGG
>JAXIPJ010000078.1:0-2211 GCA_045402985.1 Anaerolineales bacterium | reverse complement strand
CGCAACTTGGGTGAATACCAGTTGGTTCACCATCAGTGATGCGGCTCACTTCATCGAGTTGGATTGGCGGGCGGCGACAGCAGTTGGTGCAAATAATGGCGGCTTGACGCTGTGGATAGATGGCATTCAGCAAGCTGACCTAAGCGGAGTGGATAACGACACTTGGCGGATCGATCGCGCCCGTCTGGGGGCGGTCAGCGGGATAGGCAGCGGCACCCGCGGCACCTATTACTTCGACGCCTTCGAATCGCGGCGGCAGACGTACATTGGGCCTGCAAACGGCGTGTCGACACCACCACCGAACACTCCCACATTCGTGATAACCCCAACGAACCCGCCAGGGTCTACAGCGACCCGCACACCGACTCCAACACGAACTCGAACCTCAACACCAACATCGACTACCATGCATATCGGCGATTTGGATGGAACGAGTACCAGTCAGACGGGGGATTGGACCGCCACTGTGACTATCACTGTGCACGATGCCAACCATAACCCCGTGGCCAATGCCACTGTCAGTGGCAGTTGGAGCAATGGTGCCAGCGGCACAATCTCCTGCATCACTGGGAGCAATGGACAATGCATTGTGAATAAAAGCAACATTACCAATGGGAATCACAGCGTCACCTTCACCGTAAATAACGTTACCCGCGCCGCGTCCACCTATGCCTCAGCCAATAATCATGACCCGGATGGCAGCAGTAACGGCACCAGGATCGTTGTAGCCAGACCATAGTGTCCATGTACTAAAGAAGTTGCACACTGAAAATTGAACAAAAAAACGGACGGCTGGCGCCGTCCGTTTTTGTTTACAAGTGTCTTGTACTTCTTGGGTCCAAAGCATCGCGTAGACCGTCTCCCACAAAGTTGATGCACAACACTGTCAGCAATATCAACAAACCGGGGAAGAACCACAACCACGGCGCTCTTTGAATATATACCACCGAACTATCCAGCATATTGCCCCAACTCGCAGTTGGAGTCTGAACGCCCAGGCCAAGAAAGCTGACGTAAGCCTCGTACAAAATGGAGCCAGACACCCCCAGCGTGGCCGAGACAGTGATCGGGGCGATGGTATTCGGCAGAAGGTGCCTGAAGATGATGCGAGAGTCAGAAACGCCCAGGGCGCGGGATGCGGAAATAAAGTCCAGTTCCTTGAGCGAAAGGATGTTGGCGCGCACGATCCTTGCCAGATACATCCAGCTCGTAAAACCGATCACGAAAATAATAACGATCACACTTCCGCTGAGGGTGCGCCCCAATAGATGGATTTCCGGGACTTTTCCATTGAGCGCTTTTGCAAGTACGATGAGCAGGAAAAGGGGAGGGATAATTAACATAGCTTCAGTAATTCGCATTAGCAAATCGTCCAGCCAGCCCCCGTAGTAGCCCGCGATCGCTCCCACGAGAACTCCCACCAGCACTTCGACGATCGCCGCAAAAATGCCGATGGAGAACGAGATCTGCCCACCATAGATCGTGCGCGCCAGAATATCGCGCCCGATCGTATCTGTGCCAAAGAAATGTGCGCGCGAGGGAGGCTGGAGTTTTATGGAGGTGTCGTTACAATTGGCGTAAGCCTCACCGGTCACAAACTCACCAGTGGGTCCGCACAGACCGCGCGCTAACAGGGCTCCCCCAAAAAATATATATAAAAAGATCACGATCAATCCGCCCAAGGATACCAGCGCCATGGTGTGTTTGCGGAATCGGCGCAAAGCCAATTGCCAGGGACTCAAGAGCGGAGTTTTTGCAATATCATCACTTATAGAAGATTGGGGCAATGCGGTGCTCGTCATGGCTGGTTCTCCGCTCGACTCATTTATGCAATTCGAATGCGCGGGTCAAGGTATGAATAGGCAATGTCGGTCAGGAGTTGAAATATGATCACTGCAATGCCAGTCATCATCAGGATACCCATCAACACCGGGTAATCAGACAAGGCAGTATGTTCAACAAATAAACGACCTGTGCCGGGCCAGGCGAAAATGCTTTCGGTCACGACGGCCCCCGCCAGCAGGAAGGGAATGTCCAGACCGATAAGAGTAACAAACGGCAGAATAGCATTTTTCAGGGCATGCCGCCTGATAACAAATATTTCCCGCAGACCCTTGGCACGCGCGGTGCGGATGTAGTCCAGGCCCAGCACTTCGAGCATGGAGGAGCGCACATAACGGCTGTACCCGGCAATACTGATGATGGAGAGGG
>JAXIPJ010000390.1:0-4431 GCA_045402985.1 Anaerolineales bacterium | reverse complement strand
GGAGGGGTTGAGCGTTCGACGAGACCCTGAAGACGAAGCGCAGGCAGTGGAGCAAGCTCCACGACTCCAAAATTATTCGAATACTTCATCCTTCATAATTCATCTTTCATCCTTACCAAAATGCAACTCGTTTCCATCGTTACCCCTTCTTACAACCAGGCCCGCTATTTGGAGACCACGATTCAATCCGTGCTTGCGCAGGATTATGCGCGTATTGAATATATTGTCGTGGATGGTGGTTCAACAGATGGCTCGGTTGAATTAATCAAAAATTATCAGAGTCGTTTCGCATATTGGGTTTCAGAAAAAGACAACGGTCAGGCGGATGCCATCAACAATGGACTGGCGCGCGCAAGCGGCGAGATCCTCGCCTGGTTGAATTCGGATGATTATTATCTGCCGAATGCAGTTTCTGCGGCAGTAAAAATTTTTGAAGAGAATCCTGATGTGGTGATGGTATATGGCGATATGCTGGCCGTGGATAAACATGGACAGACGATCAACCTATTGAAATACAGGCAATTATCCCTGGAAGATTTATTATGTTTTCAGATCATCGGTCAACCTGCTGTCTTTTTTCGCCGCGCGGCCTATGAAAAAACGGGCGGGCTCGACACAACTTTCCATTTCCTGCTCGACCATCATCTCTGGATCCGCTTCGCACAACAGGGAAAAATCCTTCATGTTCCACAAACATGGGCCGCGGCGCGCTATCATGCGGAAGCCAAGAACCGTGCCAAAGCCGCGGAGTTCGGACGCGAGGCCTTCCGCATTTTGGAATGGGCGAAGAGGGAGGCTGGTTTAGCGGAGACCGTTGCCGGCGTGGAAAGACGCGCCCGCGCGTCTGCTCACCGCGTGGACGCGCGTTATCTGCTCGATGGGGGCAAATCCACATCCGCACTAA
The DNA here is from genome assembly GCA_045402985.1 of Anaerolineales bacterium. Classification (GTDB taxonomy): domain Bacteria; phylum Chloroflexota; class Anaerolineae; order Anaerolineales; family Villigracilaceae; genus Defluviilinea. The sequence continues at coordinate 3,527 of JAXIPJ010000390.1, read as the reverse complement.
GTGCATGGATGCGCGCGTTGTTCATCCATCCGCCAACAGCATTGGCGCGCTTGAACATTCTCATCTCTGCGTTGTTGGACCTGAGCGGTTTGAGCGCATTGCGCCAGCTCATTTTGCGACGACGGCAGCGCGGATTTTCAGGCAAAGAGTAAAAACTCCAATCTGATAAAATACACGGGCTCATGACCCAGGAATCTCTTTTTTCTTCACGGTTTGCGCGCAGTGTTGCGCTGGTTTTACTATTTGGCATTGCACTCACAATACGCCTTTACGACCTCACGGACCTGCCACTTGATTTTCATCCCACGCGTCAATTGCTTTCGGCCATCAAAGCGCGCGGGCTATATTATGAAACGCAACCCGATGGCATCCCAACCTGGAAATTGGAAACCGCCATTCGCCAGGCAAAGCTCAAGGCCGATGTGGAGCCTGTCGTGTTTGAGCGCCTGGTTGCGTTCACCTATCGATTCACGGGTGAGCAGTTATGGATGGCGCGCATATATTCATCGTTGTTTTGGCTCATCGGCGGGATATTTCTTTTCATGCTCGTGCGCGATCTGGTTTCGTTTGAAGGCGCAATTTTTTCCACCGCATATTATTTATTTTTCCCCTACGCCATCATCGCCAGCAGAAGCTTCCAGCCGGACGCTTTGATGGTGATGCTGACTCTTTCGTTCTGGTGGATGTTTGCGCGTTGGATGGCCCTCACCCCTATCTCTCCAAATGGGAGAGGGGCAGGGGTGAGGGTAGCGCTTCTCGCGGGACTTTTGGGCGGGCTGGCGATATTCGTAAAGTTTTCCGCCGCTTTTTTTGTGATTGGTGTAGCGCTCGGCTTGGCGCTCTCGCGTTTTACATTGCGCGAGCTGTTACGTAATGTTCAGGTATGGCTGATGGCGCTGATCGGAATCCTGCCAGCCGCCGCGTATCTTGTGTATGGGATTTTTATCAGGGGTGATCTCAGCAGTCAATTTAGCGGCCGCTTCATCCCCGCGTTGTTGTTGAGCCCCATAAATTATTTGCAATGGATGACCAAAGCCAGTTTGGCAGCGGGTGGAATATTTATTATGCTGGCTTTGCTGGCGTTCTTTTTAGTTAAGGATGATCACCTGCGAAGTTTCATGTTTGGGCTGTGGGGCGCGTATCTCATATATGGATTGTTCTTTAATTATCACGTCGCAACGCATGACTACTATCATTTGCCATTGATCCCAATCGTGGCGGTGTCGCTGAGTCTGTTGGGGGATTGGTTCTTCGCGCGTTTAACGGAGTCCACCGTCCATCGTTATCAGAGAAGCGCCGTGTACTTCATCCTACTATTTGGCTTATTCTCTGTCGTTTGGAACGTCCGCAATCAGCTGAAGGCCGTGGACCATCGCCCCGAAGCCGCTATGTGGGCCGAGATCGGTAACCTGCTCGCGGATGAACGCGTGGTTGCCCTCACTCAGGATTACGGTTCGCGCCTTGAATATTGGGGCTGGAAGACTGTTGCCACCTGGCCCTACGTTGGCGATATAAATTATGCGGATGCGCGCGGAGGCACTTTTTCTTTTGATGAACTGTTCAATGAATATGCTTCGAAAAGGGATTTTTTTCTTGTGACCGATCCTGATGAACTTGACCGCCAGTTGGGACTCAAAGAACGATTGTTTTCGTCCTATTCCATTCTTGCTCAAGAGGATGGTTATTTGATCTTCGATCTGCGTGATCCCATCAGCGCGGGCGATAGTGGATCATGACCATACTGGAGATTTCGATTGTCATACCAGCGTATAATGAAGAGACCCTGATCGTAAACACGCTTGAGAGTTTGCGCTCATACATGGTGACGCGCGCTGAGCCATATGAGATCATCGTTGTGGATGATGGCAGCCAGGATAAAACAGCCGCATCCATTCAGGATTGGCAGGAACAGACGAATGCAAATCTTCAATTGCTGATCAATCCAAAGAATATGGGCAAGGGATTCTCCATCCGCCGCGGGGTGCAGGCGAGCCGAGGACAATACGTGATCTTTATTGATGCCGACCTGCCTTATGAATTGTATGCTATTGATAACTTTTTGTCGGCGTTAAAAAATGGATATGATCTTGCAGTTGGTTCGCGCGTCCTGCCTGGTTCGGAAGTAAGAGGTGTGCCGTTATATCGCTATATGGCTGGCCAGGTTTTCTCATGGATGGTGCAGGCGATGCTCTTCACTGGTTTGCCAGATACACAATGTGGTTTTAAAAGTTTTCGCTCAGTTGCGGCGAAGGAAATATTCCGCAGGACAAGCATAGATGGTTTCGGCTTTGATGTGGAAATGCTGTTCGTGGCGCGCAAATTAAAGTTTGCCATTCAGCCTGTTGCGGTACACATGATCGAACATCGCCAGCGCAGTCGCGTCCGCTTGTTCAGCGACTCGCTTCGAATGTTTTCAAACCTGTTCACGGTTCGTTTGAAGGACTGGCAGGGAAAGTATGATTAGTCTGCTCCCAATGCCGTCCTCGGCGTTGGGGATGCCGCCGAGGATGGCTGCTTGAGCAACAAATAGAGGAGATCATAATTTTGTCTTTCGATTACGACTCTGTCGCTGGTGATTATCAATACCGCGCTTTGCATTCCGGGCATCCGATGCAGCGCTTCTGGCACAGCGGCAAACTCACGATGATAGATCAACTGATCCGCCCGCACTTGACGGCAGACTCGCGCCTGCTCGAAATTGGATGTGGTGCAGGTAACTTGTTGTTACAGGCCAGTGTGCGCGGCAGTTATCCTGTTGCACTTGATCTGGCGATGCAGGCACTGACCTTTGTCCGCTCGCGTTTACAGGAGGCACGAGCAGGTTCAGAAGCACCGCGCGATTTTTTATGTCTTCAATCCATCGGTGAATTCCTGCCACTGGCGAGCGATAGTTTTGATTGCATCCTGCTCTCCGAAGTGATCGAGCATCTCGAAATACCGCAGATCTCCATCCGTGAGGCGGCGCGTGTGCTCCGTCCAGGTGGGCGGCTTCTGGCCACCACGCCCAATTATCGCAGTTTGTGGCCCATCATGGAACGCGCTGTGGATATGATGAACATGGCGCCAAAGATGGCGGGAGAGCAACATATCAGTCGCTTTCATCCCGCTTCATTGAAGCGCTTGCTGATTGACTCGGGTCTGGGCATAGAGTATTTTGGGACGATCTATAATCTCAGTCCATTCTTATCGATACTTTTTCCAAATTTGGCAAAGCGCCAATTGGAACGCGAGCTGGAAAGCCGCACTCCGTTGGGGATGATCCTGGTGGCGGTGGCGGTCAAACTTTGAACTTTAATATGACCTTGAAAAGATCCTTCGATGATCGCTTCCTGCGGGCCGCCCTCATCGTCCTGTCTCTGGCGATGTCTGCAGGGCTGGGCGTCTTCGCCTATCTCGGCATCTTCTCGCGTTACTCAAGCGATGATTACTGTCTCTCGGCTTTCTTTTTGAGCGGTGATTTCATAGACATTATGACGCGGCGTTATTTTGTTTCCTCCAGCCGTTACACCAACATTCTTTTTATAGGT
>JAXIPJ010000196.1:0-3187 GCA_045402985.1 Anaerolineales bacterium | reverse complement strand
TGTCAATTTACTTCTTGAAGATGGCCGCATGCCAGCTTCAGAGATAGCGCGCCGCATCGGGGATATTTCTGAGCGGGCTGTCCGTTATCGCATTGATCGTATGGTTACCGAAGGCGTCATAAGAGTCAGCGCAGTGGCAAGGCCTCAGGCGTTTGGGCTGACCACCATAGCGGATGTGTGGCTGGAGGTCGAATCGGATCGCATCCTTGAAGTCGCGAAAAAGATGGCAGAGTTTGATAACGTCAGCTATGTAGCTTGCAGTATTGGGGAAACGGACGTCAGCATTCAGATCGTTGCAAAAGATACTGCAGAAATCTATCACTTTGTTACCGAAGTGGTTCGCAAGGTTCCCGGAGTTAGAAAAACGACCACGTCCATTGTGCCGCTTATTATTAAAGATGTTTATCAGTGGCGTATTCCAGAGAGAGTCGTGAACGAAATAGCCGCGCGCGAGACATCGGCTTCAGATTAATTTTTGTTTGGAGGAAAACTCATGTTTGGTTCGAAGACGCAATCATTGCAGAAACGCGCTCAGGAAGTGATGCCATTAGGGGTTAACTCCAATTTTCGATTTTGGGGCGACGGAATCACGCCTTATGTTGAAAAGGCAAAAGGCGCCTATCTTTGGGATGTGGATGGAAAGAAATATATTGATTATCGCATGGCGTTTGGCCCTATTATTTTAGGACATTCTTATGATGAAGTTGATCGAAAAGTAATCGAAGAGATTCAAAAGGGAATCCTCTTCGCGATGACAGGCGAACTCGAAGTGGCAGTTGCTGAGATGATCATCGATATGGCTCCTGCGGTTGAGATGGTACGGTTTGCATGTTCCGGAACCGAAGCGACCATGCATGCCATCCGTGTTGCGCGCGCATACACCGGGCGCGATCTGATTTTAAAATTTGAAGGCAATTATCACGGTTTTCATGACCACACATTATGGTCCACATACTCACCTGTTGAAGCGTATGGCAATCGTCGCAGCCCGATTCCTGTGCCGGCTTCTTCAGGCATTCCAAAAGCGATGCGCGAATTTATCATCACACTTCCGTTCAATGACTTTGAAGGTTTCGAGCGTGTGATGCGTTCGTATGGCGAGCAGATCGCGGCTGTGATCTCCGAGCCATGTCAGGGAAATTGCGCGGCGATCAACCCGCAGGACGGATTCCTTGAACTCATACGCGCGAAGACCGAAGAATATGGCTGTGTTTTTATTCTCGATGAAGTGAAGACCGGATTCAGAATCGCGAACGGCGGCGCGCAGGAATATTACAGCATCAAACCGGACCTTGCGACATACGCGAAAGCCCTTGGCAATGGCTACCCTGTGGCCGCGTTCGGCGGGAAGAAAGAAATCATGTCCATTATTGGACAGGGCGTCGCGCAAGGCGGGACGTATACAAACAACAAACCTGGTGTGGCAGGTGCATATGCAACGTTGAGTTTGTTGAAATCTCAGCCAATCCTCAAAACCATAGAAAAACGCGGGCAGCGTCTTATGGACGGCTTGCAGGAAATCTTTGAAGAAAACGATATTCCTGTTGTGATGACTGGTTATCCGGCAATGTTCTCATTCTCGTTGAATATAGACTTCGTTACCTGTCAACGCGATTGGGCGAAGAGCGACCACGACCTATATCTCAAATTGACCGAGAAAGCAATCGAGCACGGCGTGATGCCTGACCATGATGCCCGTGAGCCATGGTTCATGTGTTACGAACATTCTGATGCGGATGTTGATGAAACGTTGAACGTGTATGCGGAAATTGTGAAGGAAGTGAAGAAATAGTTATCGAGTTGATATGGCTAATGAGCAACCTCAATATACTGTTTCTGATATTCGAAAACTTGAGGATAGACTCTCAAGTTTAGCTTTGACTTGGAGAAGTAAGCCTGAGAATCGTAGCGAAATAAAAAAAGAATATCATGAAATAATATCTATCCTGTTTTCTTTGGGCTGGGATGATTATGTTGACCTTGAGGATGAATTGCCAAATGAGCATATGCCAAAAGAATATAAAAACAGGGATCTTATTCATAAAAAAGAATAGACTCGATTATTTTGTTTTTGGCATAGAGTAATTAATTTGGAGAAACTATGACTGAAAAACTAACATCCCAAGAAATCATTGACCTTAACAAGGAATATACCTTCTTCTCATGGTCCAATCAGGGACAGGTGAATCCGATTCCAATGGTGAAAGGGGAAGGGGCTTATTTTTGGGATGCGGATGGAAAACGCTATCTCGATTTCGCTTCGCAGTTGGTGAACACGAATGTGGGACATCAACACCCCAAAGTCGTAAAAGCCATTCAAGACCAGGCCGCGCAATTGACATTCGCCGCACCTGGCATGGCGACCGAGCCGCGTGGCTTGTTGGGCAAGAAGCTGGCTGAAATCACGCCAGGTGATTTGAAGAAAACTTTTTTCACCTTGGGCGGTGCGGAAGCCAATGAAAACGCGATCAAGATTGCACGCTTTTATACCGGACGGCATAAAATCCTGGCGCGCTATCGTTCCTATCACGGCGCGACGCATGGCGCGATGGCATTGACTGGTGATTATCGGCGCTTGCCCGCTGAACCTGCGATTTCCGGCGTTGTCCACTTCCTTGATCCATACTGCTACCGCTGTCCGTTTGGGTGGACGATCGAGACTTGCCACCGCGAATGTATCAGCCATGTCGAAGAGGTGATCCAACACGAAGGTCCAGATCAGATCGCGGCGATTTTCCTTGAAGGTGTGACAGGCACGAACGGACTCATCATTCCACCTGATGAATACTGGCCGCGTATGCGCGAGATTTGTGACAAGTATGGCATCCTGCTCATCTCCGATGAAGTGATGAGTGGATGGGGACGCACAGGCGAATGGTTCGCGGTAGATAACTGGAACGTGGTGCCAGATATCATCACGACCGCGAAAGGTATCACGTCGGGATATGTTCCTCTTGGCGCGGTGATCGTGCGCGAGAAGATCGCAAATTTCTTCGATGACAAAATGCTCTACGCGGGTCTTACGTATTCTGGCCACGCACTCGCCTGTGCGACAGCGCTTGCCACAATTGAAGCATATGAAGAAGAGGGAATTTTCGAGAACGCGAAAAGGGTTGGGAAATATCTGGGCTCAAAGTTGGAAGAATTGAAAGCCAAACATCCCTCCGTGGGCGATGTCCGTTATATC
>JAXIPJ010000216.1:0-33710 GCA_045402985.1 Anaerolineales bacterium | reverse complement strand
AAAAACGCGATAATCGCCCTCCAGTTCACCCAGGTTGATCAGAATTTGGCTGAAAAATCCCTTGAACATTCTTCTGCATGATCCTATGCTCCTAAATCATAATCCACTATTCCATAAATCATATCCCCCAAAGAATTAGTATAGGTTACGTCGTGTAGGCGATCTGTGACGAGGTGCCGTTAAATCAAAGTGATACAATACGGCAAAGAATTCCTGTTGGAGGAAAATATGAGTTCACAGATAAATGATCTTGTTGTAATGCGGGATGTTGACACCCTCTATGAACTAATGACCGAAGACGATGAATGGATGACCCAGCTCGACGCCGCCGAAGGGCTCGTGAAACTTGGTGACCGCCGCGGCTATGAATTTCTACTGACCGCAACCATGAGTGACGACGAAGCCATACTCGAAGTGGCGCAGGAAATTTTCGCCTCTCCCGAACTCGCAAGGATGCGCCGTGAAATTGAAGCTGAGCGCGAGCGCGAACATCGCACCCACGTCGAGTCAGCGAAGGCGCGCCTGCAAAAAGGCGGTAAGGTCTTCCGTTACAAAATGGTCTACCTCGCATCGGCAGCGCTGATGACCGATGGTCTACACGACGAAGACTTCCAAGTACCCGCACTGGAAAATCACGGCCTGGAAGGATGGGAAGTCGTTAACATGATCCCAAGCCGCCGCGCCCAGCTTGTTGGAAGCGTGGACGATCATTTCACTGGCGCGTATTTTCTGCTCAAGAAAGAGATCCTCCCGGGTGAAAGCGCCGAACTGGACAAGGAATAAAGGAGAATTCTCATGTGCATGATTTGTGCCGCAATCCCAGCAACTGCCGCAGTCGGTGCCAAGCTGAATGCTGATCAACTTGGCAAGCCTGTTGAAGAGCGAAAACCTGTTTCAAAGATCACAGGAGTCGTGATCGCTTTGCTCGTCCTCACCTCGGTCATTTATCATACACTGCGCTGGCAAAACTAACTCGTTTGTCTTTTGCTAGGCATGCTTGACATGGAGGGGGATTTCGATATAATTGAAAATGAAAATGATTATCAATATCAGGAATTTATCATGAGTGAACATCCGTGGCTGTCCCAATTAAACGAACAAGGTTATCGCCTCACTGGTGCGCGTCGTGCTGTAGTGAAGACTATGGCTTCAACCAGACATGCTCTGACCCCCATTGAAGTCTATGACACCGCGCGCAAATCGTATCCCGCGCTGGGTTTGGTCACTGTGTACCGCACGCTTGAAAAGCTGGAGGAACTTCATGTTATCCAGCGCGTGCACCAGCCACAGGGATGTCAGGCATTCATCGCTGCAAGCCAGGAACATGAACACCTGCTGCTTTGTCAAAATTGTGGTCAGGTGACATTCTTTGAAGGTGACGACCTTGATACCCTTATAGGTGCGATATCAAAAAAGACTGGCTATCAAATCCGTGAACATTGGTTACAGCTATTCGGCTTATGTCAGGCCTGTAAATGAATTTTAGAAACGGATAAACCATGCACCGCTTAATCGTAATCCTGACTATAGTTGGACTTGCTCTCTCTGCATGCGGACAATCCGCCTCACCCTCAGGGACAGCGGATTCAGTTGTATTGACATCCGCCACCTTTCTGGCTGATATCACGCGCAATGTTGCTGGCGACCGTGTCAAAGTTGAAGCGCTTTTGCCGATCGGTGCGGACCCACATTCGTATCAGCCCACTCCGCAGGATGTAGCAAAAATTGAACAAAGCAAATTGCTCATTATCAACGGCGCGGAGTATGAGCATTTCCTCGAGTCGTTGCTTGAAAACACCGGAGGTGAGAGAGAAGTCATCGAGGCCTCAGCAGGCCTAAGTCTAAGAACAGATGCGGAGAGTGAGCATGACATTGATCCGCATTTGTGGCTCGATCCAAATAGCGTAATTGTCTACGCTGAAAACATCCGTGAAGCGCTGACGCATTTCGATCCCGATGGCGCCGCGATTTATAAGTCAAATGCGGACGCTTATGTTGCACAACTCAAGGATTTAGATGTTTGGATCAATGAGCAGGTTTCGCAGATCGCTCCGGAAAAAAGATTGCTGGTCACAAATCACGAGGCGCTTGGTTATTTTGCAGATCGTTATGGCTTCACTGTGATTGGTGCTGTGGTGCCGAGCGTGAGTTCCGATGCATCTCCATCTGCACAACAAATGGCTGAACTGATTGACCAGATCAAATCAAGCGGCACACCCGCGCTATTTTTAGATGAGGTAGAAAACCCCGCGCTCGCCCAGCAAATTGCGAATGAGACAGGTGTGAAGGTTGTCGAGGATTTACATCTTGAGTCGCTCACTGACGGCCCCCCCGCCGCGACGTATATTGACATGATGAAACATAACGTAACGCGGATTGTTGAAGCCCTTAAATAATCGTCGCGCTGAGCGTAGAGTGAGATGCGAAGCATCGAAACTCGCAGTCGAAGCGCCGCCCATACAACACAAACAAAATGTATCCACACACCGACCACCAAACCAATCAACCCATCCTTGATGTTCAGGCCCTGACCGTGCGTTACAACGGTCATGTGGCGCTCGAAGATATATCCTTTCATCTCCACGAAGGTGAACGCGTTGCAGTGGTGGGCCCAAACGGCGCTGGCAAAAGCACTCTATTCAAAGTCGTTTCCGGAGTGTTGACTCCCACATTTGGGGAGGTGAATATCTTTGGCTCAAAACCCAGCGGACATGTGTGCATTGCGTATATTCCTCAACGTAGTCAGGTGGATTGGAATTTCCCTTTGAGTGTTGCTGATGTTGTGATGATGGGACGCTCGGCAAAACTCGGACCGTTCAACTGGCCGCGTAAAAGAGATTGGGAGTTCGTCCATCACGCGCTGGATACAGTTGAATTAAGCGATCTGACAGCGCGTCAGATCGGTCAGCTATCAGGCGGACAACAGCAACGCATGTTCATCGCCCGCGCCCTTGCACAGGAAGCCGAATTGATGTTGATGGATGAACCGCTGAGTGGACTCGATACCCCCTCGCAGGAAGGCATCCTTTCATTATTAGATCGACTCAAAAAGGAAAATGTCACAGTGATGGTCGCAACGCATGATCTCGAGCAGGCCGCGAATCACTTTGAGCGTATCATGCTGCTTAATCATCGCATCATTGCTTTTGAAAAACCGGATGAGGCTTTGCACACTGAGAATCTTATAAGAGCATATGGTGGACGATTGCGTTCTACAGATAATGGAAGTGTGCTAACAGTGGATGATTGTTGCGACGATGGGGAACATGACCACAATCATTAACTGGTTTACAGTCCCTCTTCAATACGAATTTATGCAACGCGGCATGATCGCCGCAGTGCTTGTTGGCATTGTCTGCGCGGTGGTTGGCACGTATGTCGTTCTGCGCGGCATGGCTTTCTTTGGTGACGCGCTTGCACATACGATTTTGCCCGGCATTGCGCTCGGATATCTCGTTACCGGCGGTGCGCGCGAACCGCTTTTCTGGTGGGCGCTGGGGACCGCCATTGTTGCGGCGCTTGGCATCGGCGCCATCAGTAAGAACGCGGAGATAAGAGAGGATACTGCCATTGGAATCATCTTCGCTGGTATGTTTGCACTCGGCATCGCCTTGATTTCCACAGTGCGCAGTTATACAGTGGATCTAAGCCACTTCCTCTTTGGGGATGTGCTGAGCGTGTCGACTCAAAGCCTGTGGCTGATCCTCATCTTCGGCGGGCTCGTCCTCCTGATCATTTTTGCCTTCTACAAGGAGTTCACGACCCTATCCTTCGACCCCATCCTGGCGGTGACTCTACGTCTCCCTGTTGGCCTGCTCAACAATCTTTTGCTCACGCTTATCGCTGTCACAGTGGCGGTCTCGCTGCAAACGGTCGGTGTGGCGCTGATGGTTGCCATGCTCGTCACCCCCGCGGCGACAGCGTATCTACTCACGCATAGTTTATCAACCATGATGGTGCTCGCGGCGATCTTTGCATCCCTTTCGGGAGTCATCGGTTTGTATTTTTCGTATTATCTAAGCATCGCATCCGGCGCGGCGATTGTGTTGACTGCAACTGTATTTTTCATCATTGCGTTTATCTGGAAGAAAATAAAGCAAAAATAAAAATCATTATTGTCAAAGTATATTATGCCACGAGCTCATAGGAAACAGAGACTTAAGGTCATTCTCAAAATCTCTGTGACCTCCCCCGACACTGCCTGGGGCAAGTGTGTGGCTAATTTTTTTAATGGAGGCCAACATGACATCCGAAACTCAATGGCGCTACGACCGTTTGACCTGGCCTGAAATAAAGGAAGTGATCGCGCGTAAGCCGCAGCCCGTGGTTGCCATCCCATTTGGCACAGTGGAGGATCATGGTCCGCATTTGCCGCTTTCAACGGACAACGACATCCTTGAGTCTGTATTGTGGGAATGCGGACGCCGCGCGGAAGGGGATTTGCTGATTACACCCACTATCCCTGTGGGCCTGGACGAGCATCACATGGATTTTCCCGGCACTCTCTCAGTGGATATGGAAACATGCCTGGCGTATGTATCTCAAGTGGCGATCTCTGTGGCGCGGCATGGGTTTACACACATTTTCATCGTCAACGGACACGGTTCGAATCAATCCATATGTGAACTGGCGGCGCGGAAATGCGTGCTCGAGACGGGAGTCATTTGCGCGAATACCACCATCAACGCCGCGGTAGATCCAGCTCTGGTGGCGGACGTTTTGGATGCTAATCGCAAAGGTGGCTGGGGCAGTGTAGGTCATGCCTGCGAATACGAGACCGCCATGATGCTGCATAGTTTTCCAGAGTTGGTGCAAATGGATAAGGCACAACGTGACATCGGTCAGCTCAAATTGAAGTACTTCAACTGGGATCATCCTGAGCCAAGTGCCTATAGCTGGCAGGATTGGTGGAGCCGCTTCTCGAAGGAAGGTGTTTGTGGTGATGCAGCCGCGGCAACCCCCGAGTTTGGTCAATTGATGTTTGAGACCACAGTGACACGCTTCATCGAAATGGCGCGCGAGTTTCGCACCATTCCCATTAATCCGCGTGTGGATCACCATTAAAATATTGTTAGGCTCCCTGTGCTCGTTGATTTTTAGTACAAACGATTTATAATTTCTTATCTTTAATATAGCCGTTACATCAGAGATCATCAACACACATGAGCTACGAACTATTCAATCCATCCACCACAATAAGCAGAAAGTTTAGCAGGCAGCACTGGGCCAAGGCATTGGAACTAGCGAGGCTTTATGGCTGGCGACCCGCGGGGACGCGTCCCCCGTCAATGCATGACTTTCATAAATTAGGCGCGGATTGGGATGGCACATATCTGACAAATGACGGTCAGATGATAAAAGCCGAAGACGCGTTATCCCTGGCCATTGCTCTGGAAAAGGCGCTGGACGATATTCCCGATGACAGGATGGGAATGGATTGGTCTTCCAAATTTTGGATCGAGGATGACCTGCCCGAATGGTTATCACCCTTGGAAAAAGAAATGATCGAAGATGGGCTCGAAGATGACCTGCTGGATATTATGGGCATGCATCCATTTGAGTATTTTGCAGGTGACGAAAAACAGCATTTAACCCGGTTCATAAGATTTTGCAAGTTGGGGAGTTTTATTGTTTTGTGAGTCCAAAATGAGGTGTCAAGGACAGCGCCAGCAAATGAGATAAAATACCGTCCATGTTCCAACAGGTTGCGTCTCGCATTCTTTCCTCACTTCGACATGGCTCAGTGCAGGCTTTCCCACCTGCACTTGCGTGCGGTGCAAGTGTCTTTCTTTTTCTCATCACCTCTTGTTCTTCCCCACCTCCAACCTCCCCAACTATCGCAACTGAAACATCGATTCCCACTTCAACACAAATCCCTCCAACTGAAGCGCCACTTCTGACCGAAACACCGACTGCGTTTCCTACACTCACGCCAGAGTTGGAACGTCCGATGTATGTGTTGGATCTGCAGCTCGACTACTCCAGCAAAGCCGCGGTAGTGAACCAGACCATCACCTATCCCAATTGGACGGGGGAAACGCTGACGAATCTCATTTTTGCGGTGGAACCCAATTTATGGAGTGGTGGATTCAGCCTCAAATCTCTCGCCGTGAATGACCAGCCAATTACGAATTACACGATCGGGAATGCGAATCAGAGACTCGAAATTCCATTACCTCAACCTTTGCCGCCCAGCGCGACGGTCACCATTACAATGAATTATGGACTCATCCTCCCTCAGATGCAGGCGTATAGTAACCCGAATGAAGTGCGCCCGCAGATCTATGGGTTTTCGGACAGGCAGGTCAACCTGGTGGATTGGTATCCGTTCGTTGTACCGTATATTCCGGGGGAGGGCTGGGTTCTGCACAACCCGTGGTACTACGGCGAACATCTTGTCTATGATCTGGCGGACTTCGATGTGACTGTCACCCTCACAGATGGGTCAGCGCCGAAGATCGCCGCCTCAGGCGCGGAGGTGGCGCCATTGACCGACGCCACTCCTTCAGGAGCGGTGAGCCATAAGTTTGAGCTTGAAGCAGGACGCACGTTTGCCCTATCCATGAGCACAGATTTTAAAGTGGCCACGCAAACAGTCGGTGATGTAACTGTCTATAGTTATTACTTTGCTTTTTACGATCAGGCTGGCGAAGCTCTTTTGCAAACGACTGCGCAGGCCTTACAGGTTTACAGTGACCGCTTCGGGCCGTATCGTCATAAAACGCTCACTGCTGTGCAAGGCGATTTCAATGATGGCATGGAGTTCTCTGGTCTATATTTCATCAGCCGTGATTATTTCAATTTGTATAAAGGTACGCCTGAAAATTATCTGGTGACGATTGGCGCGCACGAGACCGCGCATCAATGGTGGTTCGATAGTGTTGCCGATGATCAGGCAATTGAGCCGTGGCTGGATGAAGCGCTGGCGACGTATAGCGAGGTCATCTATTACGAATCTATCTATCCTGATCTTGTCGACTGGTGGTGGGGTTACCGTTATTTTGAGTTCCAGGCTGAAGGCGCGGTGGATACGACCATATATGATGGCGGCGGTCAGCGCCCGTATTGGGACAAGGTTTATCTAACTGGTGCGCGCTTCCTGCGTGACCTGCGCGAACGCCTCGGCGATGAAATTTTCTTTGCATTCCTCCGGGATTACTACGAACAGTATGCGGGCAGGCGCGCCACCTCTGCCGATTTTTTCCGCGTCCTGCGCGAACACACCTCGGCGGATATTTCAGATCTGACGACGCAGTATTTCAAGAATACTTATTAGTCTGTCGTCATTGCGAGGAGGACGATCTTCCCGACGAAGCAATCTGCTCGCTATGGTGGGGATTGCTTCGGTCTATCGCCCTCGCAATGACCGGATAATTTTTATGACCAGGACTCTTCGGTTCGCATTCCTCCTTTTTATTTGGATTCTTTCTTCATGCGGAATCGCGCCTGCAGCGCCGCCTCCCGCGCCCATTGTGTTGGTGACCGTTAACCCAAGCGCGTTCCCTACGCCCACGCCTTTTCAACCTGCCAACGCAACTCTGCCGCCACTCGAATCGCCAACTCTTATTTCCACTTTCACTCCGCTCCCGCCCACAGACACGCCTCTCCCGACGCTGGAATTTACTGCGACAACCCTCCCCTCACCTACAGCGCCTGCACCCTCCGCGCGAACTCAATACACAATGTTTGCTTTACTCGATTATTACGGTCATCAACTCGCAGTGGATGAAACGGTGAGATATACAAACCAGACAGGCGTATCGCTTAGTGAACTGGTGATGGCTGTTGAACCTAATCTTAGAGGCGGCTTTACACTCGAAAACATTTTGCTGGACGCCAACTCTCTTAATTATGATCTAAGCGGGCAGAGACTCACCGTCTATTTGCCACAACCACTTTCACCTGGTGCACAAGTGACTCTTGCGATGCGCTTCCGTATTGCGATCCCATCCAAAATAAAAGAGCATCCGTATGGTTATGACTCGAATCAGGCCAACCTGACGGATTGGTATCCATTCATTGTCCCGTACAGCAACAGCTGGATACTGCATGATACATGGAATTTAGGCGAGCATCTCGTCTATGATGCGTCGGACTTCGAAGTGAATGTCAAAACGGTAGATGCCGGTATCACCTTCGCGGCAAGCGGTGTCGCTGAGACTAATGGTGAATGGACACGTTATCGTTTGCTCGGCGCGCGCACGTTCGCGCTATCAGCTAGTGATAAGTATCTTATGGTGGATTCAGCTGTCGGGGCGGCCTCGATGCGGGCGTATTATTTTCCAGGATATGAGGCTGAAGGGTTGGCAATCCTTAATGCGGAGGTGCGCGCGGTGGGCCTGTTCGAGTCGCTGTTCGGGCCGTATCCGTATGGAAGCCTGAGCGTGGTGCAGTCTGACTTGAACGATGGGCAGGAATTCGATGGCCTTGTATTTCTGGCATCAAAGTTTTATGATGAATATGACGGCTCTGCGCGCAGTAATGTGGTGGCGATCGGAGTGCATGAAATGGCGCACCAATGGTGGTTTGGGCTGGTGGGGAGCGACCAGGCCATGGAGCCGTGGCTGGATGAAGCGATGGCGGTTTATAGTGAGGCTTTGTTCTATCAATTTATTTATCCCAATTCAAGTGATTGGTGGTGGAATTACCGCGTCAATTATTTTGGTCCATCAGGCTGGGTGGATACCTCAATCTACGAAGTCGGCACGTTTAGAGCATATGTCAATGCCGCATATCTCAACGGAGCAAATTTCATCGAGGCCCTGAACTATCGAATGGGTGACGATGACTTCTTCCGTTTTCTACAGGACTACACTTCCCGTTATGGACGCGGCCGTGCCAGCGCGTCTGATTTCTTCGCGGTCGCGCGCCAGAACACAACCGCAGATATTTCGGATCTGATCAACGCATATTTCAAGGGTTCGTATTAGTTGAATAGTGGAGGACAATGAACATGAAAAAATTTCAAGTCGTTTTCCTATTTTTGTTTTAGTTGTTTGTTCATCAAATCAAATTCCCGCAACTACAATGCCTGATGTCACGCCAACATCCAGCCTGTTGCCGACGGACACCATCGTGTTTCCCACGCAAACATTAACCTCAACACCGCTTCCAGTCCTTACATTTCCTCCACTCTGGACGCCTTTTCCTACATTTTCCCAAACTGATGGCGTGGAAAAATTACGCTTCTGGCTTCAAGGAGCGTCTGATTGCATCCTGCCTTGCTGGGGGGATCACGCTAGGGGGAAACGAACTGGCGGGAAGCCAGACAGTATTCAGGGCTAATCCCTTCTTCATATTTATCTGTTAAAATCCCGCCTCGTTTTGTTTGGAGGCAGAAACACTTCGTATGGAATTTGAACATAGTACCATTGAAACGAATGGCATCCGCCTGCACGTGGTACAGACTGGACCGAAAAGTGGAATACCAGTTGTGATGTTGCATGGATTTCCAGAATTTTGGTATGACTAAATACAATCCACAAAATGGATCAGTACTGACTCGGAGATTCATAATTTCTCCCTTGAAGATTGCTCAACATGGATGATATTAAGCTCGAAGAAACTTTTGTAAAAACAAATGGTATTCAACTTCATACGGTAATGGCAGGACCACAGAGTGGACCTCCAGTACTTCTGCTACATGGCTTTCCCGAAAATTGGCGATGTTGGATTAGACAGATCCCTGCATTGGTGGATGCTGGTTGCCGGGTTATTGTGCCTGACCAGCGCGGATATAACCTGAGCGATAAGCCCACGGGCGCGAAGGCTTACGCAATCCATGAACTGGCCGACGATGTGATCGGTTTGATCGATGCATTGGGGTATGAAAAGGTCAATCTGGTGGGGCATGATTGGGGCGCGGCTGTTGCATGGGTATTGGCAAACAAGCATCCTGAAAGATTACATCGCCTGGGCATCCTGAATGTGCCGCATCCGGCGGTGATGAAAAGATTCCTGCAACGCGACTTTGAGCAATTGCGTCGTTCGTGGTATGTCTTCTTCTTTCAACTCCCCTGGCTGCCTGAAGCAGGCATGCGCGCGGATAATTGGCGCGGCGCAGTCCATGCATTGCGCGGCAGCGGCAAGATAGATACTTTCACAAATGAGGATATTGAAAAATATAAGGAAGCCTGGTCGCAGCCGGGCGCGATGACTGCCATGATCAACTGGTATCGCGCCGCCCTGCGCTATCAACCGCCGATCCCGACAGATGCGCGTATACGCGTTCCAACCTTGATGATGTGGGGAATGAAGGATGTGGCGCTCAGTCATCGCATGGCGCGTCCCAGCATGGATTATTGTGATGAAGGTAACTTGATCTTTTTCCCCGAAGCGACCCACTGGGTGCAGCGTGATGAAGCTGAGGCAGTGAATCACTATATGGTCGACTTTTTGTTGGATAAGATCAGTACACAGGTCATCCGTTGATTCACTATTCCCTGAGCAAATTCAAGCTTAGTTGTAGTTCAGGCACGCAACGAATACTGGATATGAAAGTTCTTCTTTAAAGATGAAGGGCATTCATGGATGCGATTATTTCAGCGACAGTTTTTATCTTGCGACTGAGCGGACATTGCCTGGATCAAACCTCCAGCCCTTGTAGTAGCGTGACATTCTTCACGAAAGTCGTTACACAAATGGTGCAGTTTCTGCCTGACAGCAGAACTGGTGATATCCTAGTTGCAGAGGTAGACTTAGAAAGCTTAAACGGAGAAGAAGAGGATTTTGAACTGGCTGAAACTTCGTAAGTTTGACCGCAAAGCGGTGTTGTAGTTTGGCGGGTTGCCTACGTACAGAGAACGGTGTTTTGCACAGATCAGGAGGTTATTCCAGCGGTTAGGTCTCTTAAAATCCAGGCGATACGTTTTGTCCCCATTCTGTATTTTCTATCTACCCTTTATTCGGTTTTAGATAGCCGCACTTCTATCCCAGTTTGGGCCGAGAGTGTTGCGGCTAGTGCCAGGTCCAGCGATTTAGCACCTTCCCGCATAGGAACGCGAGTCTTTTGATCTGTGTTGATGGCAGCTCGAAAATCCTGCATCTCCGATAAGTAGAAATCTCTGGCAGAGGCTATTATCTCAGGTTGGCGATCGGGCTCTGCCGTATAGTGAAATGTCGCGTCGTTGGCATCGGTGAACTCCACGGTAAGGTTCTTGGAAACCACACGATAGTCATTGATCCAGCGATTGGGAATCGCACCATTTGTAGCATAGATCACTCCAACCCTACCCTGAGGGAAACCGAAGATTGTTGCACTGACGTCCTCAACGGTGTAATCATCCACATCCTGGTGGAATATATTTTCCTGGCGCGAATAAGCTGTAATGGCATCACCCATCAGGAACCGCATCAGGTCTACCATGTGGATGACCTGTTCCACCAACTGTCCACCGGAGAGATCACGCCTTCGCCACCAGGGCGCATGTAAGGCATTACAGAAATAACGCGCTGACATCAAACCAACAGGTTCTGCCTCGCCCGAATCGATCATCTTTTTCAGGTGTTCTATGGCTTCTCCAAAACGAAACATAAAGCCGACCTGGGTGACAATTCCAGCGTTTTCAGCAGCATTCACCATTTGCCAGCCTTGCTCTGAAGTCAGCGCGATAGGCTTTTCAATGAAAACATGTACGCCCAGCTTTGCTGCAATCTCTACTTCGTCGGAATGAGCATAGGGCGGCAGGCAGATAACAACGACATCCAGTAGAACCTGATCAAACATTTGACGGTGATTTGCAAATACAGGTGCTTTGCCATCTGTATATTGCTCCGAGAAGGCCGAAGCCTTTTCGATAGTGCGATTGCAGAAAGCAACCATCTTAAAATCATCTTTCAACAGTTGTAATGTACGCGCATGGCGATGCGCAAAACCCCCACAACCCAAAATGGCTGTTCGCAATGGTTGACTCATATTTTTTATATATGCCTTTACGTTTTCGTATAATCCAAGACGACCTGCAAGGCCTTTTCCGGTTCCTGGTCGAGAATGCGGAATGCCTCTCCAGCATTATTAAAGGGGATCACGTGGGAGATAATCGGTTTAAGATTGATAAGCCCATCCGCTTGCAAGCCCATAAACGTTTGAATCAATCGTAAACGGTTCCATCGGTATGTGAGTTCAGGATCTGTACCAGAGATCTGTGACCCTACTACATTGACCCGGTTATGGTGAAATTCTTCTCCTAAAAACATCCCGGAGGCTTCTCCCTGAAAAAAGCCCAGAGCGATCACCTTGGCAGAGTAAGCTACAGAGCGGATCGCCTGGTTGAGGGCAATGGTGGATCCAGTCACTTCGATTGCAACATCTGCACCGCGGTTATCAGTGATCACCCGGATATGTTCTGCAACCTCATCATTGCCTGCGTTGAGCACGATATCAGCTGCGCCGCTTTGCAGGGCGATCTCCAATCGCTTTTCAAACCGATCAATCCCAACGACCTTCGCGCCAGATTTCCTGACAAGTTGACCTACAATTTGGCCTAGCGTTCCCATTCCAAAAACTGCCACTGTCTCGCCGATGCGAATTCGAGCGTCGTGCACACCATTGATCGCGATTGCCCCGATTTGGGAGAATATGCCGAAGATCGCATCCAGCGATTTTGCCTTAACACGATCCCGGGCATAACTTTCTTCGACAATATGGTGGGTGCGATGCCCCCAGGTTCCGAAGATGATATCTCCAATAAATACAGTCTGGACCTCACTTCCCAATTCGACCACTTCACCCACTTCTTCGTAACCCCAGCCGCTGACTGGGTACATAAGGCTTGGCTGTTCAGCGGGAATAAAGAGCTTACGCGCGGGATCCCATTGTTTATGCAAATAGGGATTGCTGCCGCGGTAGGCAGTCAATTCTGTTCCGGCGCTGATGCCGGAGTATAAAGTGTGCAAACGCACTTCATGTGGTTTGAGAGGCAAATCATCGTAAGACTCGAAACCAACAATTCGAGGTTGGGTGAATACAACAACTTTGCCCATTTAGATTTTCTCCTGCAGATCGCCTTTTGGTGAATGATTTTTATTTCTTATCTGGCAGTATCAGTGAGATTGGCATTATAACTCGGCCAGTCTGGTTGTCCTAAAAGTCCTGAGCCGCTGGGAGAGTCGCATTTTGGTGCAATACAGGCATGATGATTTAGGAATAGTACAATACGTGCATTCAGTCGTAAGAACTATATCCTTGTGAGTTTGATGAATATAGCAGAAATTGCGAATGCTTGGATCAGGTAGTACTCATGAAGCCACTACAGGAGATAACGCAATTGCAACAGTTTCACGACTTTGATATATGGCTACGAAAAGCCGCCGTTCTGCTGGAAAGCAATCGCATCGACTTTGATGGGCATTCATACACCGCGCCATCATTGGATACGGTAGATTTTGGCCGCAAGGATTATGCCAATCAATACTTATGGGATTCGTGCTTCCATGCTGTGATCTGGCGTTGGATCGATCCCCGGAAGGCTCAGGGAGAACTGCTGAGTTTAGTGTCGCGTCAGGTGGAGCAGGATCTGGATGCGGGTATGATCCCTCACTGCAATTATTGGCGCAATGGGGGCGGCTGGTTATGGAGCCAGCCGGAGAGAAGCTCACTCACGCATCCGCCTTTGATCGCAGTTGCTGCCCATCTAGTATTCGAGCACAGCCACGATCGCGAATTTTTGGCTGCGATTTACTCAAAGGTGGAGAAATATCACGATTGGTTCGACCGCCGCCGTGACCCGGATCAGGATGGGCTCATCTGCATTATCCATCCCTGGGAAGCCGGGGGTGATGCACCTCCGCGCTGGGATACTTTTTTGGGCCTCGACAAGTACATACCGGAGGCAGGACGCGCGTCGCGCATTAAAATGGTGGAAGAGCTGATTCGATATGACTACGACCCGATTTCCCTCGCCGAGCACGGCTGGTTTCATGTGGAGTCATTGGAAATCAACGCAATACGCGCGGCTGATATGGAGGCGATGGCCAAAATCGCACAGGTGCTCGGCAAGCCAGTGGAATCCGCCAAATGGCTGAGCCGGGCTGAAGCGGTGCGCGAGGGGTTTCGATCCAAAATGATTGTTGACGGTCTGCCTTATGACTTGGAGGGGCTGGATGAGAAGCCGATTCTTCAAGCCAATGCAGGTCAGTTCGTGACCCTCTTCGGAGGCCTGCCCACGCAAGACCAGGCCGAACGATTGGTACACCAGCTTCAAGAGGCAAGCTTCTGGACTTCGTTTCCCATCACCAATACACCAACAGATTCACCAGAATTTTCACCTGCGGATTATTGGCGCGGGAATGTATGGCCCTGTCTCAACTGGCTCATCTATCAGGGACTACGCCGCTATAGTTACGATGATCTCGCTGATCAGTTGGCCTCTCGCAGTTTCGCATTATTGGAACAGTCTGGCTTCTGGGAATACTACCATCCCGAAACCGGACAAGGGTTGGGCGGACAAGAGTTTAGCTGGGCGGCGGTGATACTCGACATGGTTGCATCGATGTCTCATAGGTAGGAATATTTGTATGCGCATCATGGATGGTCAGCTTGTCATGTTTCTAGGGGACAGCATCACAGAGCACCTGGTGGCAGTCAGCGATTGGATGGAAACGCAAACTGATGGCTTGCCGCCAGTCGGCACCCAAGTATGTGTAGATCGTCATGAGAATCGCGGCTGGACCGCAATTCTCGCTAACCTCATTCACCTGGCTTATCCTGAGCGCCGAATACGTTATCTCAACGCCGGGGTTGGGGGCCATAGCTCGCGGCAGATGTTGGCGCGTTTTGATGCGGACATCCTTGCTCATCGGCCACAGTGGCTGTTGCTAAGTGCGGGCGTCGTCGAAGTGCGCCGCATCTATCAGATGGATCGTGAGAGCGACAGAGTCTCTCTCGATGAATATAGCAAAAATCTTTCTATGATGGTATCCAATGCGTTGAACGTCGGTACACACGTAATCTTGCTGGAACCAACTCCTCACGCGCGGCCAGTGACGGACGGCCCGCCGGAGGTCACTTTGCAAGATGTTAATAACCTGACAAGCCAATATGCGACGGCTATGATGCAAGTTGCTCAGGAGACACAGGTTGGATTTGTACCGCTCTTTGAAAAGTTTCTTGAAATTGAAAATCGTCTTGCGGGCCAGGCATCGCTTTACGCGGATGAAGTGCATCTCAATGCAAGAGGTGATCTGTTGTATTCACAAATTGTCTATCAGTTTCTGGAATCCGGTTGATTGCTTCTCCCGAGGAAAGCCAGAACCGTGCAGGCTCCAATCGCGTGGGTCGTGAAATAAATTAGGGTAGTTGTTAAAACAGGCAGGGTGATATCTAGGAATATAAATTGACTCAGATTTTATTTCTCGCTATAATGAACTTGCGATCTCAGGGGGAGGTAATGTTGATTACATGAAGGCCTAACATGGCAATCACGCTTTGGGATAATAATCCATAACAACGAGCTTACGATATATGGATTTATATCTCTGGTGACATCGCAGTCATCCCTGGAAAGCCTGTAAATAGCTGTAGGATTGGATACCCAATCAAAATGGCAGAAGGAGGCTCAACTCGCAAATCATAATACGTTTCAGACTCTAGAATGTAGTCTATTCACTTGTAAACTAACGAAAGCAAGAAGGAGAAGAATTAGATGAAAAGACTCAATCTCTTTTTGACAACGCTGGTCATCGCGGCCTTTGTGCTTACAGCCTGTGGACCGCAGGAAACACAGCCACCCGCGACGGAACCGCCGACCGAAGTGATGACCGAGGCCCCAACCGAAGCGCCGACTGAGGCCCCAACGGAGGCCCCCACCGAAGCTCCTGCTACAGCTGAAGCTACAATTACGCCGACGCTTGGACCTCCCGCAGGTGATGTGAGCTTTTTCTCAACTCAGTTTAATGTTGTGGAAGAAGGCGCAAAATTCCGTGCCATCCTTGCAGACGGAGGCAATTATGACTTCACCGGCTCAGAAGAAGGCCCGCTGATCGATTTGGTGCTGGCTGGAGCAGAGACCGGCCAGGGCCAGGTTGACATGGTCGGCGCAGTGCACGGGACCTTCCCACCGATTGCGGATGCGATGATGAACATGACCGACGTAGTTGATGACCTGTCTGCAGATCGGGAATTTAACCAGGCCTATCTGGAGACAGGCTTGTTGGGCACTGAAGACTACTTGTATTATGTCCCATGGATGCAAGCCACCTACATTATGGCAGCACGTAATGAGGCTCTTGAGTTTCTGCCTGCTGGTGCCGATATCAATGCCCTCACTTGGGAACAATTCGCTGAGTGGTGCCAGGCCTTGCTAGACGAGACTGGCGGCCCGAAATGCGGTGTGCCTCATGCTGGCCTCTTCCACCGCTTCTTACAAGGCTTCCTGTGGCCCTCCCATACTGGTGGAATGGTCACTAAGTTCAAGAGCCAGGAAGCAGCAGATATGCTGGAGTGGGCACGCGATAGCCTGTGGCCCACGATCCATCCTCAATCGATCAGTTATGATTTTATGCAGGAGCCGCTGCAGTCCGGTGAAGTTTGGGTCGCTTTCGACCATGTTGCCCGTCTGATCGAGGCATTCAATGCTGACCCAGAAAATATGACGGCTTTCCCTGCCCCAGCGGGACCTGCGGGCCGCGGCTATATGCCTGTCATCGTTGGCTTGGGTATTCCGAATGATGCGCCAAATCCTGACGCCGCGATCGGACTCATCGATTACCTGACTCAGCCGGAGACGCAGAAACGCGTTCTAAGCGAACTGGCATTCTTTCCAGTGGTTGGGGGTGTGGATACTTCTGACTTGCCGGCTGGCGTGGCGCTCGAAGCTGGCGCCGTTGAGGCGACGGTCAATGCACCGGATGCGATCCCCTCGTTGATACCGGTTGGTTTGGGTGCACGCGGTGGTGAGATTAACGATATTTTCAAAGCTGCTTTTAACAGGGTAGTGATTGACGGCGAGGATGTCACTACTGTGCTTGAGGAAGAAGCAGCCACCCTGCAGGCCCTTTTGGATGAAACTGGTGCGGCCTGCTGGGCCCCTGATCCGCCCAGCGATGGGCCGTGTCAGGTCGAATAGCCGATTGTGTTCCTAATTTGCCTGGTGTGTACTTAGGGTATGCACCAGGCAAACTCTCTCCAAAATATTGTGAGGTGCTCACATGACCTCTGCTTCTGTACCGAAGAGTCGAAAGAAAATTAATTGGGCGCCCTATTTGTTGATCCTGCCCTCACTGCTGTACCTGGCTTTGTTCTTTGGCTGGCCGATGGTACAGGGATTGATACTGGCAGTCAGGGAAGAGGGGGCTATACTGACATTGCGTTCTGAAGCCGAGCGCAATAGCACAATTACAGGGCGATTGCCCCGCGGAGTGCAGGTTGGCATTCTGAACCGGCAGGGTAATCCCATCCCACAGGGTGAAGTGTTGCAGGGTGACCAGCTTACCGAGCTCTGGTTTCGGGTGCGCGGCCAAGATACGGAAGGTCAACTGATTGAAGGTTGGACTCCAGACCGGCGCATCCGAGTGCGCGAATCAGACGAAAATGGTGTGCCAGTCGCGGGGACCGTCAGATCGATCCTGTCCGCCAGCGCTGACCCACTTACACGTATTCATTCTCAGGCAGACGAAAGCAGCGAGGTTATTGGTCAGATGGAGGCTCGGACCGCTGTTGAGATCCTCGATCAGGCCACATTGGAACTTTGGTTTTTGATTAGAGGCGACTCTGGAAATGAAACAATCGAAGGCTGGGTGCCGTCTCGCTATATTAACGTCTTCGAGGATGAAACTCAAGGACGTATCGAGGAAGGGAATACAAGCCAGTTTACAACTAGATACCTCGAGAGGATGGTCAACGACCGTTTCTTCTGGCCGGCACTGAGAACGACCTTATTGCTGATTGTGCTGATTATCCCAGCACAGTTTGTGCTGGCGATCATTATGGCTCTGGTCATCCAGGCAGACTTGAAAGGCAGCGGCATCTTTCTGTATATCTTTGCCATTGCTCTGGGCGTCTCGGACCTGGCGGTCGGTATTCTCTGGTATTCGATTTTTACTCAATCCGGCTATCTCAACTCGATTTTGCAAGGATTAGGCTTGATCGACTCTCCGAATGTTTATCTTTCTGCCGACACACGGTACTGGATTCTCATAGCCATTTGGCTTGCAGAATTGTGGCGGGCGACGGCGATTGTCATGGTAATTGTTGTTGCTGGAATGCAGGCGATCTCGCGCGAGGTGTTGGAGGCTGCGGAAGTGTTTGGTGCCACGCTGTGGCAGCGGGTTCGTTATATCATCCTCCCGCTGTTACGGCCGAGCTTGCAGGTCGCTCTTATTCTGCGCACGATCCTTGCATTTCAAGTTTTCGCGGTGGTCATAGTCATGAGCGGAGGCGATATTATGACAGTGCTTGCCAACGAGACCTATCGCCAGTATTACGATCAGCGCAATAATAATGTGGCCGCGGCTTATGCAAGCTTCATCTTATTTTTATCGCTGATCACTGCTTTCTTCTACCTGCGCGCTGTGCGCACTCAAGAGGAGGTGGCCGAGTGACTACCGCAGCGGAAACGCAAAAGACACTTGTCCAGGTCTCGCCGGAAGTGAAAGCCATCCACCGGCGCATGTTGCGACGGCACCGCCTAACCCGTGCCTTGACTTATCTGGTTGGCATCTTGATCTCGCTCTGGGTGCTCATCCCGATCTGGTTCATTGCATCAATGGCGCTGACTACGCCTGCAGAGGTACGATCCTATCCCAAGGGCATTTTGCCCTTTATTCCCTTTTCTTTCGACACGATGGAGTTTTTCCTGAACTCAAGAGGAATACTTCCCGGTCTGCGTAACAGCCTCATCGTTGCCGTGATCACCTTGATCCTATCCATCCTGATCGCCGCGCCAGCTGGCTATGCCCTCTCTCGTTTTCTATTTCGCGGCAGGGATGTCTTTCGCCTATCCATACTGGCGGTACGGGCCTTTCCGATTGTGATATTGTCGATTCCGTTGGCAGTGGTCTTCCTGCGTACAGGGATCTATGACAGCGTGTATAGCCTTGCCTTGATGCATACTGCTCTGGCTTTGCCAACAACAATTTTGGTTCTCAGCAGCGTCTTTTCCAGCATCCCTTATGAGTTGGAAGAGGCCGCGATGGTTTTTGGTTGTTCACCCGGTCAAGCCTTTCGATATGTAGTCTTGCCATTGGTAATGCCAGGCATCGCAGCCTCGGCCATTTTTACCTTTGTCCTGTCCTGGAACGAAGTTTTTGCGGCAACGATTCTCACGATCCAGAATCGTACGCTGCCGGCCCAGGTGCTTGTTACCCTTAATCAATCCTCCGAGCCTTATCAGTTTGCCGGTGGTTTTTTTATGATGATACCTGCCCTGATCTTTATTTATTTCATCCGTCGTTACTTGTTCAATATGTGGGGTCAGATTTCCAAATAAGAGGTAAACATGGCAGACATTCAAATCGAAAACCTGACCAAACGCTTTGACAGTTTTGTCGCAGTCGATAACGTCAGCATGACCATCGAGGATCAGGAGTTTGCGGTGCTGTTGGGTCCAAGCGGCTGCGGCAAGACTACGTTATTGCGTGCCATTGCAGGATTGGGGATGGCTGATGATGGGCGTATTAGCATCGGCGGACGGGATGTCACGTACCTGCCGCCGCGCGAGCGCAAGATCTCGATGGTGTTTCAGAGTTATGCCATCTTCCCCCACATGACAGTCTATGATAATGTCGCGTTTGGGCTGAAGATGAACAAGTTCGAGAAAAAGGAGATTGAGAAGAGAGTACGTGATGCGTCCGCCTTGTTGCACATCGAAGATATGCTGGCTCGATTTCCCAGCAAAATGAGCGGCGGCCAGCGCCAGCGCGTGGCTGTTGCCCGGGCGATCGCCATGCGGTCTGAAGTGCTCTTAATGGATGAGCCTCTCAGCAATCTGGACGCTTTGCTGCGGCTGGAGATGCGCGCCGAACTTAAACGACTGCTGCAGGAGATCAAAGCCACGACGATCTATGTGACCCATGACCAGATCGAAGCCCTAAGCATGGGAGACCGCATCGCCGTCATGAAGTCGGGGGAGATCCAACAATACGACAAACCAGATACAGTCTACGATCTGCCTGCCAACCGTTTCGTGGGTGGGTTCATCGGCAATCCGCCAATGAATTTTATGCAAGGACAGGTTCAACGCAATAATGGTCATGTGAACGTCCGTGTAGGGGACTTCAATCTAAAACCCGCAGATGTGATGCAGCCAATTCTTAAGTCCTATGCGGGGAAACCTATCCTGATGGGCATTCGTGCAGAAAACATGGAAACCCTCGCCAAACCAGCCAAGGATGCCTTACAAGTGGAAGTGCTGGTAGTGGAACCGTTAGGGTCGCAGAATCTTCTTACCGTCAAAATCGGTGATGACCTTGTCAAGGTATCTACCCACCCAACCTTCCGCGTTACACCAGGGACGGATGTGTGGTTGCGCTTCCCCGGTGAAAAGATCCGCTGGGTTGACCGCGACAGTGGTCAGCTGTTGTTTCCGTCGCAAGAATAATGATTTGAACGAAGATTAACTTCACATCAACGATATGACCACAGCCTCATTGATTGACACCGCGATCTCAGTTCTTAGAAGTAACGATACGGGCATCTTTATCAAACCCGGGCCCCACCAGTATCCGCACCAATGGAACTGGGACTCAGCCTTGATCGCGCTCGGTCTTTCTCACTTTGACCTGCCACGCGCACAATTAGAGATTCGCTCGCTGCTGAGTGGGCAGTGGCAGGATGGAATGGTGCCCTCTGTTGTGTATCATTCCATTCCATCTGACTACTTCCCTAATCCGCAATTCTGGCAAATCGAAAACAGCCCCAGCGCGCCGCGTGTCCCGACTACGGGTATCACCCAGCCTCCACTACTGGCCACTGTTGTTAGGCGAATCCATACCCGCTTACCCATCCCCGATTTTGTTCAAGAAGTCTACCCATCCTTGTTGAATTGGCATCGGTGGCTGCATACTGCTCGAGACGCGGATGACAGTGACCTCGCCTGCATCCTACATCCCTGGGAATCAGGGACAGATGATTCACCGCGCTGGCTCAACCTTCTGGCAACAATACAGACAGATGCCGTTCCAGATTTTCAGCGTGGCGACACGGTGCACGTCCCGGCAAATGAGCGTCCACATCGGTCAGAGTATGAACGATTTATTTATCTGATTGATGTCTTTCGCAAACTTCGCTATGCGCCCGCTGCATTGTTGGCAAATTCGCCATTCCTTGTTCAGGATGTTCTCTTCAATGCTATTCTCTTCCGCGCTGATGAAGATTTGCGAGCTTTAGCGGTGAGCCTTGATGAGCCAACTGATGAGATAGATGGGTGGATAAGCCATATGCAATTGAATTTTAATGTCCGGTTCTGGCATGAAGCTGTCGGCCTATATTACGATTACGACGTAAGATCAAAGGAGCCGATCCGGGTAAATACTGCTTCAACCTTCCTGCCTTTGTTCGCTGGTCTGCCCTCAGAGAGACAGTCCCAGCGTCTCGTTGAAGAACATCTGCTGAACCCAGATGAGTATGCGCCGGCTGGTGCACTACGTCATTGGGTTACCACGACGTCCAAAACTGAGCCAACCTGGGAGCCCCGCCGGTACTGGCGCGGACCTGTATGGATCATTATGAACTGGTTCTTAATAGATGGCCTGCAGCGTTATGGTTATGACGATCTGGCTAAGGTTATCCGGCAGGATACTCTCGGTCTGATCGAAGCCGCTGGTTTTCGGGAATACTATGATGCACGTGATGGCTCCGGTTGTGGATCAGCTGACTTCTCCTGGTCTGCAGCCCTGACCCTTGAATTGTCGATGACTCCACCTAAGAATTCATCCACTTGATCTTCAGCTCTTTAAAAAGGACTCGCAGAGAAGGTGGTAATAATAAACGTTATACAAACATGCCAAAAAACCAGCGCATTCTTTATCAGTCCGGCTCCTGTACGATGTTCATCGCTTGCATCCTCGTCGTTTTATCGGGCCTGACACCGAGCGAATCAAAATCGCTTCTGCTAAGTAGCCTTAAAAAAAGAGCTGATACTGCTCTGATTTTCGGATTTGGGTATAACCTGGACAAAAACTTTCTTCTAAAGATAGAAGTGGCGTTAGACTATCCAAGATAGCGAAATAGGGCGAAACATCTCAATACTAGATACGTTGTAACCGTTTTTTTCACGAAAGTCGTTACACAATTTCTCCAGTTTTTGTCTGACAACCGAGCTGGTGATACCCTAGCTGCACACGTAGACTTAAACGAGGAAGAAGAGGATTTTGTACCAGCTGAAGCTTCGTAAGTTTGAACGCAAGCGGTGTTGCAGTTTGGCGGGTTATCTACTTACACCAACTAATAATCCGATCTAAAGTAATGGGCTGCAAGAAATTTCTCGCAGCCCATATTCTTTTTAAAAGTCGATATTTTGGTAACGTGGCCGCAAAACCAGAACGTTATGGACAAGAGCCGTACGTTTTTCAATAAACCTTTCGTGGGACGATCATACATTGGCGGATATACCTTTTAGCGAAGTAATCCTGAGACTGAGAGCAGCTTTACAGGTTGCTGTGCTTTATTCCCAATACTTGATCTTCATCAAATATCGATTGGCATAACTCGGTCGAACTAACCCAAGGTCTGTTTTGGCAGCAAATATGTCAGCTAGGGACAAATGGATACCTGTCTCGGAGAGAGTACGTATAATATTAATAGTTGACAGGATATGTTTGATTTCTAATCTTTGACCGTATAATATTCCCAATAGGGATTTTATACGGCGACTGTCCATAAGCAGTTACGCTTTGCGTGCCGCTGTATAACCCTAGTTGGGCGGCAGAAAGGATTAAACTGTGTCAGATATTTTACAGATAGCAGAAGTTATTGTTCGTCAAGCAGGGGCTGTTTTAATGGCAGGTTACGGTAATGTGCGCCATATTCAACAAAAAGGCGTAATTGACCTCGTTACAGAATTTGATAAGCGTTCTGAAGAGGTTATTATTTCATCCATTCAACAAAAATTCCCTGACCATGCCATCCTGGCCGAGGAGAGCGGTCATAATAAAACAATTAGTGAATATCAATGGGTCATTGACCCTTTAGATGGGACAACAAACTTTGCTCATGGACTGCCGATCTTTTCAGTGTCAACAGCGCTATTGAGAAACAACTCTCCTATTGTGGGAGTCGTTTATGATCCACTTCGTAACGAAATGTTTTCAGCAGAATTAGGACATGGTGCCACCCTGAATAACCATCCCATACATGTATCATCTCAGACTGACTTAGGACAGGCCGTTATCTCTACCGGTTTTCCATATGATGTTCGCACCAACCCACGAAATAATCTTGCTCAATTTGTTCAATTCCAACTGCGAACTCAAGCAGTCAGGCACTTGGCTTCTGCAGCCCTTGATTGTGCATGGACGGCAATGGGCAGACTGGATGGCTATTGGGAATTTGGAATCAAACCATGGGATATCGGCGCAGGAGCACTTATAGTGCGTGAGGCGGGCGGACGCGTCACATCAGTGGATGGAGATGAGAATTTCTTATCAGACGACTCTATTTTAGTATCGAACAGTTTGCTTCACGAGCAAATGCTGCGCGTCTTGAGCGAAGGCAGCGAAGCACCCTTACCACAACGGCAGTGGGAAAGTGACTGATCCATTAAATCTGTTCTTCATTACCGTTGCTATTGCAGGTTCATTCATCGTGTTCATGCAGGAAAACTGTCTTTGGAGATTTTATGGATAACAATGCACTGATCGATGCCAGTCAGTTTCCCGGAAAAAACGGCGGAGAGCGGATCCAGGCTGCGATCGACTCGTTGGGAACAAAGCCCAAAGTGATAGATGTAGGTCCCCAGGGTCCTGATCTGGATAGACGCTGGTTTTTAACAGAAGCGATCATTATCCCTTCCAATACAACGCTGGTCTTTCATGGCTCTAGATTGTTCATGGCTGACAAAGTATCGGACAACATGATCCGGAACTGCCATGCTGGAACTGGCGACAGCAGGCGCGATGAGAACATTCATATTCTGGGTCTTGGCGGGGCGGAATTGGATGGCAACGCAGTGAATCAGGTTCGTCAGGCGCAGGTCTATAAAAATTTTGGGATTGCTTTTCACAAGGTTGACAAAGCCTCTATCAAAGGGATCGTTCTGGGGCCAACGGAAGCATGGGGCATGGGGCTGGAAAATGTCAATGATCTCTTTATTGAGAGTATCAGGTTCCAGCAAGATGGAAAAACAGAGAACCAGGACGGAGTCCATGTCTGCGGTCCGGGAAGCAGGATCTGTATCTCCAACATCATAGGCACAGTTGCAGATGACGCGATCGCGATCGACGCTGGGGCAGGCGCGGAGGATTACCGAGGAAGCGCCCGTGGATCCGGAGGCCTCTTGGAAAATATCGTGGTCAGTAACGTGTCTGTAAAAAATCTTCTCTCCGGTGCAGTCGTCAGGACCCTGGCTTCGAAGGGAAAAAGCCTGGATGGCGTTTTCATTTCGCAGGTTGTGATCACGGGTTCCAACCAAGTTCTCAAGATCGGTTGGGACAGGTGGGGAGCTAGACAAGGAGGACATGATGTTAGTGATGTCTTTCCGTCATGTGAAGAACAGAAGAATATTGTTATCGACGGAGTCAAAGGGTCTACGGATGATGTTTTCTGCAGAATCGAATCAGACGTGAAGAATTTGACGATCAAGAATGTCAGAGGAAACTGCGGTACCGCGGCTATCACGAATATCTCTCCGGATGGATATTGTTTTAGCATGGAGAATGTGCTCTTGGAGGATTGGGTTATTGATGGTTGTAAGATCGGTGTAGAAATTGGCGGTGGGGTGACGTGTTCGAATTTCACAGTAAAAAACTCAGTCTTCTCGGCTGCCGCTGGACAGGACAGTGTATGTATCCGGCTTTCCGGAGAAGGAAAAACATTGGAGTTAAAGAGGATGATGTTTGATAATGTCATCTTCAATGGGTTTTCGAAGGGCTTGAAGGTCGGTAAGGATGTTCTGATCGGGGATACTGTAAGAATCGTCAACTCAGATTTTACTGGTGCTAAAAACGAAGTGGATGTTCTTAGAGGAAAGGTGAAGATCGAAGGAATGCCGTAAAACCCTGGTTATGCCTCTTGAAGATCACATAAGCACCAGAGCAGGCAGGCTTCACGGCTTGACCCATACAAGAAGAACCCTATAATTGTGGACAGAAGTAGTCCAGGCTGACAACACTATTGCGAACATTGGAGATAACTCATGGCTGAACATTTACATGCTGACACGGTTGTGATTGGCGGTGGTACCGCGGGGGCGGCTGTGGCAGCACGTTTGGTGCAGGGAACATCACAGACTGTGCTATTGATCGAGTCGGGGCCGGACTATGGCGCATTCGCCGAACAACGTTGGCCCGCGCAATTGTTGGATGCGCGCAGCCTGCCGGGAGGTCATGATTGGGATTATGTCAATGGTGCAAGTACGGGTCGCCCGGGCCATCCATTGGAGCGGGCGCGTGTCATCGGGGGTTGCTCCTCACACAATGGCTGCGCGGCGATCTGGGGCAGCAGGGTTGATTATGATAACTGGGCGGCATTAGGGAACGAGGGTTGGAGCGCCGATGAGCTATCGCCATTCTTTAAAGTTGCCAATGAAATGCTGAGAGTAAAACGAATTTCGATCTCCGAAATCACACCCTGGCAGCAAGCCTGTTTGGAAACTGCGCCTAAGATCGGGATTCCGCAAGTAGATGATCTGAATAATTTGGATGAAGACATTGGCATGAGCACTTCACCGGTCAACATTGTAGATGGCGTGCGTTGGAATACGGCCTTTGCTTATTTAGATCCGTTGCGAGGCAATGAGTGTTTAACCATCCGGGGAAATATGCAAGTGGATCGCCTGCGCCTGGAAGGCAGTCGCGTCACCGCTCTGGAAGTGGTCGGTCCTGATGGACCCCTGACTATCGAAGTGGGCCGGGTCATCGTATGTGCGGGAACGTATGGATCGCCCGCCATCCTATTGCGGTCAGGAATTGGTCCAGCCGCTGAACTACGCGCCCTCGGAATTGAAACAAAACTTGATCTGGCAGTTGGCAGGAACCTGCATGATCACCCGGCTGTCTACCTCAAATATAGCGGCACGCCCCAACTCGTCACTTCCATGATGGACTTTTCTGCCAGCGGAGGCGTTTTATTCTCCGAGCAGACCATCGCCAAGCTCCGCAGCAAGTATTGCACATCCGCTTATGACCTGCATCTATTTCCTGTTGGCGGTCAATTCATGGACACAGCAGATAGCTGGGAATTTCTGCTCCCGGTGGCGAACATGATCCCGCTCTCACGCGGCAGTGTGCAATTGACGAGCGCCGATCCATTCGCGACCCTGAAGATTGACACCGCCTATCTCAGCGACCCTGAAGGCCGCGACCTCGACATCCTTTGGAATGGAATTGAGTTGGTGCGTGACTATGCCCGACAGGCACCACTGGCGGATTTCGTTGGAGAGGAAATTTCTCCAACGGTTCATTACAAAACCGCCGAAGCTGTTCGACGCGACAATCTGCATTACTACCATGCGGTCGGGACTTGCAAAATGGGTCCCGAGTCAGATCCATCTGCTGTGGTTGATGCGCGAGGAAAAGTTCATGGAGTCGACAATCTGTATGTTGCCGATGCGTCCATCATTCCCGTCGTGCCGCGCGCAAATACCAATCTTCCAGTTTTGGTCGTGGGTGAACGCATTTCTGCATGGCTCACCCAGCCATGACCAAACTCGCAATCATCGCCGATGATCTTTCCAGTGCCACAGATTGCGGTGCGCAGGTCGTTCGGAGCGGTCTGTCTGTCGTTGTGCCATTGGGAGGTTATTCACTGCCGCCTCAAGCGCGCTCAGCGCAGGTGATATCTGTTGATACAGATAGTCGCAGTTTGTCTGCAGACCAGGCTTATGCCAAAGTGAAGGTGGCATCTCAACAACTGGTTGTCGAGGGTTGGACGAATTTTTACAAATCAGTAGATTCAACATTACGAGGCAACCTGGGCTCGGAAATCGAAGCCGTGTTGGATATTGTCAAACCAGATTGCGCGGTCATCGCGCCAGCCTTTCCAAAATATGGACGCACAACGGTTGAGGGTGTTCAATATCTGCATGGCCGCCCATTGCATGAAACTGAGTTTGGTACAGACCCCACTGCCCCAGTCAAAGACGCGGACATTGCCAGACGATTGGCTGAAGGATCGCATCGTAAGGCTGGACGACTGATGCTGGATCAAGTTCGCGCGGAACCAACGCAAATAATCAGTGCCATTCGGGGATTGCTTACTGATGGAATCGAATTGATTGTGGTGGATATTGCCGAGCAGGAGGATCTCAAACGAATTTGCCTCGGTCTTGCCCAAAGCGATTTAAGAGTCGTTTGGGTGGGATCAACTGGATTAGCCGAGTTTGTTCCTTTGGCATTCGGAGTCGCCTCTGCAGTCAATACATTTGACCGAGCACCAGCAATCGATGCGCGACCAGCTCTGGCACTGGTAGGCAGCGCGTCTGAAACAACCCGCGAGCAATTGCGCTACGCCCAGACCAACAATGGATTGAACATCATCAGTCTTGACCCGGCCAATATAATTCAAAATGGTAGTACCGCTACAGGCGAACTTGAACAAGCCAGTTCAGATCTGCACGCAGCGATTGACTCAGGTCACGATGCGGCCTTGGTTGTGCGCGCTTCACGAGAGGAGATTTCTGCGACTCAACAACTTGGGGCTAAACTTAATTTGTCCGGTGCCCAGGTGGCTCAACGGATTGTTAATAGCCTGGCACAAGCCGGCAGCAAGTTGATCCGCGAGGGACGGATCAGCGGAGTCGTCGCAACGGGTGGTGACACAGCCAATGCTTTATGCAATGTTTTGGGAGGGCAAGCCCTTGAAATCCTGGGCGAAGTCGAAGCCGGGATCCCCATCATGCGGCTCATCGGTGATCAATCCCTGCCGCTGGTAACAAAGGCTGGCGGGTTTGGAAGCCCGACTGCCCTGGGGGACGCACTTGTGAAGGTAAAACAGTATGTCTAACTTGGAACATTTACCGATCGCGATCACAATGGGTGATCCGTGTGGCATCGGGCCAGAGATCATTGCCAAGTTGTACGCTGATGCCACTCCATTGCCCCCTACCCTAGTATTAGGTGATGAAGGACTCATCAAGCGCGCGATTCGATTGCTGGCTTTGCCCCTCACAGTAGCCGCGATAAATTCGCCCGAAGATTGTCAACCTACACCTGATACGATCAATGTCATCTCACTCAGCCGCCTGCCAGAAGATTTACCTTTCGGCCAATTGGATAAACGTGCGGGCAAAGCGGCATTTGATTACATCCGATCCGGAATCGATCTTGCGCTTCAAAAAAGAATCAGAGCCATCGTAACAGCCCCAATCAATAAAGAAGCGCTGCGGTTGGCGGATATTCACTATCCCGGGCACACCGAAATACTCGCTGACTTCAGCGGAACCAAAGACTTTGCCATGATGTTGATGAACAACGACCTGCGCGTCATCCTGGTCACGATCCATATTTCTTTGCGCGAGGCGATCGAGCAGCTGACCATTGAAAGTGAATTGAGAACGATTCGGTTGGCGCATCGGGCGATGATTCAATTGGGCATCGCTCGACCACGAATCGCAGTGGCGGGATTAAATCCTCACGCTGGTGAGCATGGTCTCTTTGGCTCTGAGGATGAGGTAATCATCAAGCCGGCGCTTCAACAGGCACAGGCAGAAGGCATCGAGGCGAGTGGACCTTGGCCAGGCGACACGGTGTTCATGCATGCACGCCAGGGAAAGTTCGATATTGTTGTAGCCCAGTATCACGATCAGGGTCTGATCCCGGTCAAGTATTTGGGAGTAGATGAAGGCGTCAACGTCACTGTCGGGTTGCCTTTCGTCCGAACCAGCGTGGATCACGGCACAGCATTTGACATTGCCGGAACAGGTAAAGCCAGCCACGCCAGTTTGCGAGTTGCTGTGGAGCAGGCAGCAATGCTTGCACAATCTCTTCCAGAGTAGCGCCGGAAACCCAGAATTGATTCAACGAATTAAGACTCGGTGAACTCTGAGTCTCTTCGAAACCATATTTTCAAATCGAAAGGTTTTGTGTAACCCCTATGAGCAAAGTAATCCTAATCATGTCTGATGCCCTGCGCTATGATGTTGCAACCACCCATATGGGCTTTCTTGGGCACCTGGTGGAAACCAAGCAGGCAACCCTTTATAAAATCATTGGTGAACTGCCCAGCATGTCACGTCCAATGTATGAGACCATCCATACGGGCATGCCGACCAGTGAGCATGGGATCATCGCGAATACCATCCTGAGGCGCTCGACCAAACCCAATATCTTTCAGAGTGTGGTGGAGGCAGGCAGGGTCACTGCAGCGGTGGCTTATTACTGGGTCTCCGAATTGTATAACCGCGCGCCATTCAATTGGATTGACGACAAGGAGGTGGATGACGATCAATTGTTCGTGCAGCACGGACGGTTTCATAGAACGGATGATTATCCTGACGAGGAGTCGTTTGCGTCAGCAGCGCTCCTTATACGGAAGTTCTCCCCGGATTATTTGCTGCTCCACCCTGTCATGATGGATTACACAGGCGAAACGTACGGTTCTGATTCAAGCCAATATCGCAGGCAGGCAATCAAACAGGATGTACTGCTTGGCACAGTCTTCACAGAATGGCAGGAACGTGGTTATACCATCCTTGTCACCGGCGATCATGGGATTAATAGTGATGGGCATCACGGTGGCACTTCGCCTGAGCAGCGCGAAGTGCCGTTGTTCATCATTCCGCCTGATGGTAAGGGGAGAGGCAACACCAATGAAACAGTCTCCCATCTACAGATCGCACCAACGGTCCTGAAATTGCTCGATATTCCGATCCCTTCATCAATGAAGATGAAAGCTCTCTGACATTCCGGTCATCCTTATTCGTGGTCAGTCTGTAATAATAGTTCGGCTTGAAAATCGGTAATTCTCAAAAACGCCTTTGAAAAACACCTCGCCGTTCGTAAACCAGAGCAGCCTCCTCAAGAAGCGAGGCTGTTTCTTTCGCTCCATATGTATCACGGAGCTGATTGGCGGCGGCCCGGAGATCGTCCGCGCCTTGAGCTCTTCCTGGCCGTAACAGTTCATAAACCTCCAACAGTACCTTATCAGGGATCTCGACCAGCTCGGCGCCGCGCCGCAGGTTCTGAGCCAGGTTTAGGCGTCCGGCCTGTTCGGCGACCGCGGCCTGGAGTCGCAATCCCTCAGCTGTAATCCCAAAGTCTGATGCGGCCACATTCCCTGCAAGGAGGTTGTCGAGAGTCAGGTCGCGCAGTGGGCGACCGTTGCGTGTCCGCACGCGATCAGGTTGCTTCTCGCCTACCGGGTAGATTGCACCTACGGGGTTATCAGGTTTCTTATCGTCCATCATAGAACTCAACCTCCAACACTTCCGGATTATGCCCTGACTCAATCATCGAAGTTTCAATCGCGTAGAGCAGGGCCGTCTGCACATGGAATCGGGCGCCAAGTGCCTGGCCGCGATATGGAATGGTAACTGGGGTTGGAGACTGGCCCAATGCATATTGCCCAGCGTTGCCGCCAATCGCACGATAGTCCGCTTCGCTGATAAGAGGCGCCTGCGAGAACAGTTCCAGGTTCATATGTGGGGCCTGGTCATGACGATGGATCACCGTGGTACCTTTGCCTTGAATGCCAATCCCTACACCTGACCCAGCGAGTCGAGCCGCGGTTAAACCTAAAAACGAAGTGTCTGCAGTGTGGTGCACGCGCACAACACGTGGGTGTCCACCTCTTTCACGAATGCCCTCCAGCAGAGCGGCCAGGACTTTGTAAAGCGGCAGGCCACCAGTAGTCTTATGCAAACGTACGCCGAATCCCGGGCTGACCGCAATCACCACTTCGCGGGGATCATCTCCTTGCCTGGCTTCGCCTTTTGATTCGATCCGCCAGCGCCGAGAATCCTGCTGACCTGTTGCCCTCTCTCCGGCAAGCACATCGTGCTTGGAAACTTCTCGACGCATCCTGCTAATCGCCTGCCAACGCTCATCGGTCATCACGTAGCCTGTGCCCGGTCCAGAATAGCAATTAGGATCGTTGACCGCGCTGATCACGCGTCCATCACGAATAATGGCAGCCGTTTGCAGGTAGTCGCCTGTAACACGCTGGCGGGCCATCGATAAGAGTCGGGTGGCCTCTGTAGTAAATCCTTTGGAGGCCAGTGCCTTGGCTACATCTACAAAGGTGATATCTCGTTCGATCAGAGAGGCGTTCATTCCAGCTACTTCCCCGGGCATGAAACTGGATGTTTCATCCGACCCATGCGCGTACAAGACACTCCTTTTCTGAGTCTCAGTCAAATGTCCCAAATTCAACGTCTCCAACACGGCGGAGATCGCTTCAATGGCGCGGGCACGCGCGGCAATTAATTGATCTTCGGGTACATGCTGGAGTCCGCCCTCGACCTGATACTCACGCTGTAGGGCCAGAAAATCCTCCATCTCTTCTGCGTTGAAGAGCGAGGCGTTGAACGAGTTGTCGTATTTCGGGATGGAACCGAAGCCGGAGCAGATGAAGTCAGTGCCCGACATGAGGTAGGGCATGATCTTGGCACCCACGCGAATCTCTGACTCCGAATGACGCGTATCATTACCCGACGCGCATTCGAGATCGAGCAACGCTGCCAGGACATTCTCGGCCAGCAGTTCCCAGCCGCCGCGGGGAACCGATGCGGTGAGGGGCGCACCGTCGATGCCGCCGTTTTGCGTCCCCTGCACACCCATCGCGCGTTGTAGGCAGACGCACCGGGCCTCCAGATATAGCATCGACTTGCCCTCGTGAAATCCCATCAATAGTTCCGCACTCGACCCCGAAGTGCAACGTGCCTTCAGGCCTCGCGATGCGTAGACAGCC
The DNA here is from genome assembly GCA_045402985.1 of Anaerolineales bacterium. Taxonomy (GTDB): domain Bacteria; phylum Chloroflexota; class Anaerolineae; order Anaerolineales; family Villigracilaceae; genus Defluviilinea. The sequence continues at coordinate 1,714 of JAXIPJ010000216.1, read as the reverse complement.
GTTAGAAATGCTTTGGACCAGGGCGTGTCGTCACCATCGATAAACGATGCCTCCGTGCCGTATACAGACATCGTCTCGGTATATGAGGTGAACCCGGCCAGCGCGATGCGCAATTCCTCAGCCTCTTCCAGCGAGCACTGGATCAGAACACCGTCACGCACCACTGCCGCGCCAACCGCGCAGGCGATGGCATTCGTCCGTCCATTGCTTGCGACCCGCACTGTAGTCTCGATCTCATCGAAACCATAGAGGGCAGCAGTAGCTGCATCCGCAGCCATTTGCACAGGATCATCCTTGGCATTGGTGACATGCGCCTGATTGCTTGGTTGACGACGGCATCGCAGTTTGCTGTTCGCAAACGCGAGTTCGAGTGTGCTGAGATGCCCAAGAACTTCGGCCAACTTGGCAGGTGTCATGCCCCTCGACAGTTTCACCAGCCTCTCGCGTGGCACATTCACATCGACCAACATGTGCGCAAACTCCCGACTGTCCATCGCCATAGCAGCCTCAGCTATGGTCAGATCGAAGTAGTGGCGCGCAATGAATTCATCAATCATGTCGAACTCAGAAGCCGGGACACCGTCCATCTCGATGATGCGGCCATGCTCGATCACCAATGATGGCTTGGGATCATACGGGCTTGCGGAAGCGCAGAAACCGTTCTCAGGATCTTCCACGGCGAAGCGATCAAGGCTGAGATGCCGCTCATCCCAAAGGTCGTAGCGCGCCCAATTGTTTTGTGAATTACCCATATTGTCACCTCAGCAAATCCTTAGAGCGGAATGACACATCATTCGTTATTCGTGATAGCGCCGAGAACCCCTGATGCTCGGCAGCGAGAGCGAGGCGTACGTTAGCCGGGCTAGAAACTCATATCCAATTCTATTGCTGAAGGAATTGCCGGTAGTGCATTTCGCCTGGTATGCCGAGTTGTGGGATCACGCCATCCCGCTCATAACGCTCTTCGCAACGTGCCAACGCTTGCGGATCAACAGTGACACCCAACCCCGGTCCATCGGGAATTGGGACGGCATTTGCATAAGGTTGGATCAGTTCGGCGACCACGTCATCAGCATACCAGCGCAGGAGCGATTGGCCCGGCTGAGAAAGGTATGGAATAGCGGCGGCTAGTTGCATGTAAGCAGCGGTGCCCACAGCTGATTCGCCGCTGTAAAACCAGAAGCCAACGCCCATCAGCTCGCATGCCGAGATAAACTTCATCGTTTCGCGCAGACCGCCAAGCGTCATCACATTCAATACAAATGTGTCTGGCACACCCAATTCCACCGCCAGGCGCAGGTCAGGCAGGTGGCTGGAAAACGGGATTGCGCTGTGTTGACGGAGTTTGGCCATATCGTGAAACGTAAGGGCCGGGTCTTCGATGTTGGCAATATCGAACGGCTCGAGCCGGGCTAGGGCCTTGCGCGCCGTGTTGAGCGGCCAGGAATTGTTCGCATCCAGGCGCAGGGTGGCATCAGGGCCGATGGCAGCGCGCACTTCCTTCACCATCTCGATTTCGGTATCCAGGTCCAGCACACCCACTTTGCCCTCAAAAATCATCGAGCCGTGTTGCTCGCGCAGCCTGGCGCAGTAACGGGCCACTTCAAGCGGCGTGGACTCGCCCAACTCGGTCGCGCTCGGTATACGGAGGGCGAAATATTCTGAGAAACCGATCTGACGCCGCACCGGGCCGCCGAGCAGGGAATAGATCGGC
>JAXIPJ010000072.1:0-9499 GCA_045402985.1 Anaerolineales bacterium | reverse complement strand
CATTTTGCTAAAGGCTCGATGGCACCAAAGATCCAGGCCGCGATCTGGTATCTCGAAAATGGAGGCAAGCACGCACTGATCACCAACACCGAAAATATCGGGCGCGCCCTCAAAGGCGAAGCAGGCACATGGATTTCAAGCTAAACGAATAAAAATAACTGGTCAGCAAATGACCAGTTATTTTTTGATGGGTCTTGCTTGACACGCTTATATCAAGCCATTACTATATGCTGTCTTATGTCCATCAGCCCGCGCGTCCTATTAAGCATTGATTACGAGCCAGTGTTCGCGCTTTTTCGTCATTATGATAATCTAACCGACCCGCATCAACGCCGTGAGTTGGATGGTGGATTCACACTACGGGCGGTTGATCCCATCCTTGAGCAGTTGGGGGAGTCCAAAGCCAGCATTTATCTCGTTGGCGAAATTGCGGAATGGTATCCTGAAGTCCCACAGAAAATAGTTTCCGCGGGGCACGAGCTTGGCCTGCATTGTCATATCCATCGCCCGCTGGTGAACGTAAAGGAGCTTGCAGATGACATCCGCTCTTCGGCTTCGTGGTGCAAACAATACCACGTGCGCGGGTATCGCGCGCCAATGATCGGCATCAGCGAAGCGGCTTATCCGCTGCTGGAGGCTTCGGGCTTCTTGTATAGCTCGTCCATTTATGCGCCCGCTGGCACTTTGTTGCAAAAAGGAAATGTCTGGGAGATTCCTGTCAGCACGATCCGACTTGGCGGCGAAAATGGAAATTATGTTGCGCCGCGTGATTTCTCTGTCAAATTACTTTTGGATGGGGAGATCCCATATGGCTCCAGTTTCAGTATCGGGTTGATCGGTCACCGGATCCTCAAGCTGATCGAAAAGGAACTCAAACGCGGACATAGCCCCGTCATCATTTTGCATCCATACGAATTGGTGAAGCCCGCCTCATCCACCCGCCTCACGCGGGACTTGATGCGGAATCCGTTATTTGTGCCTTTCCTGCGCGCTAAATCCGCGTTTCTTACCGACCTTCTACAGAATTTCCCGGTCTCACCGCTGGGCACGTATCTGGATGAATCATTGAAAGCCGCTGATTCTTAATGAGTTCAGAAGTGTCCCCTCGCGTCAGTATTCTTCAAGAAAATGAGTCAATTATTTTGCCAGAGTCTCTTGCGCGTTCGGCAGGTTTCGTCGGGTTGGATGCATGGTTATCGTTTATCCATAATGTGTACGGATTTCCTGTTTATCGAATCGTATCTAAAGTAAATAATGATATTAATGGATGGCTCGCACTTGTGCGCGTTCAGCATCCCATCTTCGGGAATTATTTGACCACTTCACCATTTGGATCCTATGGCGGGTTGGCGTATTTATCCATTGCTGCACGTCACGCGTTGCTGGACAAGGCTCAGGCGTTGGCGAATAATCTGGGCGTGGAGCATGTCAACGTCCGCTTTGAAGCGGGCGAGCAAACTCCGCCCGAAGGCTGGATTCAACATCCGCTCTATGCCACATATTGTGCAGAGCTTGCACCCAATCCCGAACAGTTGCTGAGCACATACAGTTCCGATCATCGCAACCACATTCGTAAATCATTGAAGAAGGGATTTACGATAAAGTTCGGTCATCTCGACCTGCTCGATGAGGCTTATGCCGGGATGGCGCGCAGTATGCATGAGATTGGCTCGCCCTATCACAACAAAAATTATTTGCACGCAATGGCAGATGCTCTGGGTGAGGCGCTGGAGTTGGCAGTGATGTATGGTACGGGTGGTGAACTAGCTGGCGCCGGCGTATTCATCTTTCAGGGAGAAGTAGTGACGAATCTCCATGCGAATATATTGCGGCGCTTTCGCTCGGATTACGCGGGAGAATTTTTATACTGGTCGTTGATACAGCGCTATTGCCAAAAAGGCCTTCAGGTGTTTGACTTGGGACGAAGTTTGATTGGCTCTGGGAATGAGATATTCAAAATGAAATGGAAACCCCACAGACAATTGCTTGCATATTGGTACGCGCTCATGCCTGGGCATGCATTGCCTGATCTGAATCAGAAGTCTCCCAAATTTCAATTCGCAATTTGGATGTGGAAACGGTTGCCTTCGTTTGCAGTGCGCCTTCTTGGTCCATTTCTCATCAAAGGCCTGGCTTGAGATTTTTATGGATTATGAACTTGTTGCGCTTTCTCAACTGGAAGACGATCATCTAAAGCAATTGGCAGAACTTCATCATTCAGTGATGCACACGCTTCTGGCTGACCTGGGTTTGCCGATGGTTTTGCGATATTATCAAATTGCGCGTAGCGACCCATCTGTGATTGGGATGGGCGCGTTGGATTCTTCGAGAAAAATAATTGGCTGGGCGATGGGTTCACCTCATCCTGATAGAATCAATTCAGCGCTGCGCACACCCTTATTATGGTTTGCTTTTCAAATGCTTCGAGTCCTGTTTTGGCATCCCTTGGTATTCTGGCAATTGATCTCTTCCGTACTCTCTTCATCTGCTGAAGCGGAAATGAATAGCGATGCAGTTGAGTTAACCTATATCGGCGTTGCTGCCGATCAAAGAGGCAGAGGCTTGGGTAGAGATTTATTGAATGCATTTATTGAAACAAGTCGAGAAAAAAGTTTTCACTCAGTTGTGTTGAGTGTTGAGAAGGAAAATGAATCTGCGATTGCATTGTATAAGAAGGCAGCCTTCAAGATCATCCGAACTTTTTCTGAAGGTAGTTATGAACGTCATCGAATGGAGTTGATTCTGGAATGAGATCTAATCTGCAAAGGTTCAGATCCGCATTACTGTCGCCGCGTAGTGTGCCGCTCGTCTTGTTCATCGTCGCCTTCCTGGCATATGGATTATTCTTCTGGGAGCGCGGCTTCTACTGGGACGAAGCGCCCTGGACATGGATCTATTACCGTTTGGGTCCCGAGGCGCTAACAAAGACCTTTTCCACCAGCCGTCCGTTTTGGGGCATCATCTATCAGGTCACCATGCCGTTGATCGGGCCGCATCCGTGGCGCTGGCAGTTGTTGATGGTTATCATGCGCTGGCTCACAGCGGTGCTGGTTTGGATGTTACTGCGACAGGTCTGGCAAAAGGATGAGCGGCCAGCATTATGGACAAGTCTGTTATTCCTTGGGTACCCGGGGCTGGGGCAGAATTTCATATCATTGATGTACACGCATTTTTATATTGTTCTCAATTGTTTTCTATTCTCGCTTTACTTATCCATCCTTGCTATCCGTCAACCGAATCGTCGAATTCCATTAACTATTGTCGCCCTGGCGTTTTCAGTTGTCAACCTTCTGACGCTGGAATATTTTTATTTCATGGAATTTCTGCGCCTCATATTATTTTGGATCATACTGGATGGAACGCGGATTCAAAGGATCAAGCGCGCAGCTATTCTTTACCTTCCGTATTTCGGAGTCATGCTCGCCATAACGATCTGGCGTTTGTTTTTCTTCGAGAATCAAAACGCAAGTTATAGTTATGTTGCATTGCAACTCGTTCGTGAAAACCCAGTGCTGGGAATTTGGTCAATCGTGAAAAGTATATTCTTTGCCTTCTGGGAAACTATCCCTCACGCATGGATTTTTCCGTTTGAGCCGATGAGCGCGGCTGAACTTGGTACGCGCGTAAGTTTGTTAGCTGGCGCGCTGGTAGTAATATCCACTCTTGCGTTCGCGGTTTATTTATTTTTCTTTAGCAAGTCTGTATCGCCAGAACGCGGTTGGATAAAGAGCATGTTCGTCCTTGGCATTTTTGCATGGCTGCTTGCAGGCATATCCTTCTGGCTGGTGGGTATCGAAGCGCAGTTACATTTTTCGGCCGACCGTTTCACCATGCCGTTTATGCTTGGCTCAAGTTTGATCGTCGCTGCACTGATCGGCCTGCTGCATTCCAGACCAAAGTTGCAGTACGCGCTATTATCGTTATTGGTCGCGTTTTCACTTGGCAAACAATTCGAAACGAACATTGCTTACGTGCGCGATTGGGATGTGCAGCATGATCTCTTCTGGCAGATGCGCTGGCGTATTCCATCGCTGGAAAAAAATACTGCGATCATTTCCAACGACCTGCCTGTGACGTACTTCAGCGACAACTCTCTTTCTGGACCTCTGAACTGGATCTACAGCCGCCCAGGAGAAATGGATCACATCCTTTACTTTATCTCCGTCCGACTCAACCGCGGCCTACCGGACCTGAAACCAGGTCTGCTCATCGAACAGAATTATCTGGCACGGACGTTTCATGGCAACACCTCACAATTAGTGGTAATTGATTTTTCTCCGCCAGGCTGTTTGCGCGTGCTTGACTCACAAATTGACTCTGATAACAGGCTGCTTGTACCGTTGCTGCGCGATGCGGCTGTATTGAGCAATGTGTCGATGATCCATGCAGAGAATCCAGCGAGTATGCCCGAATCCCTTTTTGCGCCTGAACCTGAGCATGGATGGTGTTATTATTTTGAGAAGGCAGATCTTGCCCGTCAATTTGGTGATTGGGAGGAAGTTGTTAAATTGGGTGATAAGGCTTTAAAACTGGAAAACGATTCTCCGAATGATCCGGTTGAACGTTTTGTTTTCATCGAAGGGTATGCACATATGGGAGATTGGCGACGCGCGGTAGAATTGTCGATAGCGTCTTATCGAGTGTCGAAGGATTATGTTGGACCGCTGCTTTGTCGGCTGTGGGATCGCATCAAAACGGAAACAATTAGCGGCCTGGAAAGAAGCGATGCATTGGCCGAAATCCAGAACGTGATTGCATGTCATCCTTGAAGCCTGCGCTAATCCGGGTATTTGCCTACAATGTGTACATGACGGACGCCGGGTAAAATATAATCGAACAGAAAGACTTGAAAGGAGGCACGCGAAGAGATAGATTACAGAATTTCACGTCCGTCTTGAGAGTTCCATTAGTTTAAAAAGGAGAAGAAGAAAATGCAAAAGAATCCGATTCGCCTCGCAGTTGCTGCGATGATAATGATCCTGATCCTGTCTGCTTGTGGGCCCGCGGCAACCGCTGCGCCAGTTGGCACCGAGCCGCCTGCCACTGAAGCTGGGTTGCAGATCCCGGAAGTGGAAGATGGCAAATTTAATATCGCTATGGTGTTGATTGGACCGCACAATGACGGTGGTTGGTCACAAGCCCATTATGAAGGTCTCCAGTATGTAGAGGAAAATGTGCCAAATACACATGTTGCTTATATAGAGTTGGTGCCCGAAGGTGCAGACTCTGAGCAGGTCTTTCGCAGCATGGCGCGTAAAGGTTTTGATCTGATCATAGGCACTTCCTTTGGTTATATGGACCCGATGGAAACAGTAGCAGGCGAGTTCCCCGATCAGACATTCATTCATATCAGCGGTTACAAGACCAACTCGGCCAATTTTGGCAACCTGTTCGGCGCGATGGAAGTGATGAAATACATCGCTGGCATGATGGCTGGTTCGCGAGCTAAACTAGATGGTAACCCGAAACTTGGTTATATGGCCACCTTCCCGATCCCTGAAGAGCTTCGTCTAGGTAATGCAATCGCGTTGGGTATGAAAAAGACTTGTCCCGAGTGTACGATGGATGTGCGCTGGATCAGCACCTGGCATGACCCCATCGTAGAAAAGGAAGCTGCTGCCTCATTGTTTGATGGTGGGGCACAGGTTGTCTTCACTGGTGCGGACACGCCTGCCGCTGGTGACGTGGCGCAGGAGAAAGGCAAGTGGGGTGTAAACTACGATTGGGTTGGTGCGTGCAAGGTTGAACGCTGCCTTACCGCTCCATACTGGAACTGGGGCCCAATCTATGCTGGAATTGCTGGAGGTGTGATCGCAGGAACCTACACGCCAGGCTTTGATTATTTCGACGCTGATACCGGTGCCTTGGGACTGTACGGTCTCATGGAGGGCCAGACACCACAACCTGGCTTCAATGATCTTCCCGCTGAGGATCAACAATTGATTAAAGACACTTTGACTGCCGCGCTGGCTGGCGATTTCACCCGCTTTGATGTCTTCAAAGGTCCCATCGTTGACAATAAAGGCAATCAGATTCTGGCTGATGGTGTCTCGCTGGAACAGATCGACCTCGATGGCTTCAGCCAACTTGGATCGCCTTGCAAGGTTTGCATGTACTGGTGGGCGGAAGGTATCACTGCTGAATTGCCCGAACTGGCAACAACACCGTAAAGTATAGTTGGGGCAGGACTGCGTAGTTCTGCCCCATTTTTGTAAAACGTTTTCCTCGCGTTGAGTGGAGTCAGCCGACCCGCACCTGCGGTGGGGTAGGTGTAGGCGAACGTCGTCGATTGAAGCGCATGCTGGTAGAGCGCTTCGACTGTGGGGCTTCGGCTTGCACTCAGCCCCTCCGCTCAGCGCGAGGATAAGTTTTAGGAGGCATATAGTGACCGGATCAGCACCCTCCAATCTGGTTGTGGAAATGAAAGGCATTGTCAAGCGCTTTCCTGGTGTGCTTGCGAATGACCATGTGGATTTTGAATTACGCGCAGGGGAGATACACGCGTTGTTGGGGGAAAATGGAGCCGGTAAAAGCACTCTTATGAATGTGCTGGCTGGTTTGTATAAGCAGGATGCTGGCATTATTAAAGTCAAGGGCCAAACGATGGAATTTTCCTCTCCGCGCGATGCTATCAAGGCGGGCATTGGCATGGTGCATCAGCATTTCATGCTGGTCCCATCACAAACTGTGACCGAGAATATTTTGCTCGGCCTCGATGAGCCGCGTTTTTTTATGCGCTTGAATGAATATGATAAGAAGATCGCGGATCTCGGCGATAAGTATGGTCTCAGGGTTGACCCGCGCGCTAAGATCTGGCAATTATCTGTGGGCGAACAACAACGCGTTGAATTATTGAAAATGCTTTATCGCGGCGCGCATGTCCTGGTCATGGATGAGCCGACGGCTGTCCTTGCGCCGCAGGAGATTGAAGGGTTGTTCGAGACGTTGCGTTCAATGGTTGAGAAGGGGAAGTCTGTTATTTTCATTAGTCATAAACTGCAGGAAGTGACTGCCATAGCGAACCGCGTCAGTGTGTTAAGACGCGGTGTGGCGACTGCTTCCGGCGTTGAATCGAAAGGCGTGACGCGACAGGAGCTGGCGCGTTTGATGGTGGGACGTGAAGTTGTATTTTTTGTGGATAAGAAACCTAATAACCCAGGGGATGTAATACTGGATGTGAAAGATGTCCATGCGGATAATGATAAAGGCCTGCCCTCTCTACGCGGACTTTCTCTGAATGTGCGCGCAGGTGAGATCGTAGGTCTGGCAGGTGTGGCGGGGAATGGTCAGATCGAACTCTCACAGGTTATCGCTGGGCTTCGCAAATGTATGCAGGGTGAAGTAACTTTGAACGGTGATAAGGTCAGCAATCGCGATACCTTGTATGGTATCGAACACGGCATGTCGTATATCCCTGAGGATCGAACGCACGTCGGCTCTGCGCCAAATTTGAGCATTACCGATAACGTCATCATGAAGAATTATCGCAAGGCTCCCATCTCAAATGGCAGCTTGCTGGATATGACCGCTGCAAAGAAATTTGCCAATGAACTCAGGCAGGCTTATGACATTATTGTGCCGAGCGTCAACATCCCCGTGCGACTTTTGTCTGGTGGAAATTTGCAGCGTGTGATTCTTGCGCGCGAGATATCGGGGCGTCCCAATTTCATGGTCGCGGTTCAACCTACCCGTGGGCTGGATGTTGGTGCGATCGAAGGAGTCCACCGCCTGTTGTTGACTCAGCGCGAAGCAGGTGCAGCAGTATTGTTGATCTCTGAAGAATTAGAAGAATTGCTGGCGCTCAGTGACCGTGTCTACGTGGTCTATGAGGGAAGGATCATGGGGGAGGTAAAGGTCGGAGCCGGGGAATCAGAGCAAAGTCAGATCGAGGCGATAGGGCTGATGATGACGGGCACACCGCTGGATCAAATCCATCAAATCCAAAAAGAGGGAGTCAACACAGATGACTGAATCCGTTGTGAAGAGACGTCCCGCAGCCTGGCGGATCAAGCTTGAGCCGAGACTCGAAGAACCAGCGGGATGGTTCCCTGCTGCGGTCTCTTTGGGCGCGATCGTGGTGGCGTTGATATTAGGTGGCATCATCATCGCATTCGTGGGAGGCGATCCACTTTTATCATATGCGCACATCGCGCGCGCATCCTTCGGCGACGCGGGTGTGCTCTCAGATACCATTGTAAAAGCCACGCCGATCATTTTGGCGGCACTGGCATGTTCGATCGCATTCCGCATGAAGCTGTGGAACATCGGCGCGGAGGGACAGTTCATTATGGGCGCGTTTGGTGCGAGCGCAATCGTGCTTGCACCTGTTCTGCCCGCGGAAACTTCGCGTTGGCTGTTCATCCCTGTGATGGCGTTGGCGGGCATGGCTGCGGGCGCCATCTGGGGATTTATCCCTGGTTATCTAAAAGCAAAATTCAATGTGAATGAGATCATCAGTACATTGATGATGAACTACATCGCGATCGCCTGGATCAACTTCTGGATCTTCGCCGTATGGAGCGAAGGTGGCTTCCAGATGAGCCCAAGGTTCCCCGAGACAGCATGGTTGCCGCGTCTATCTGAGTTCGCTTCGAGCATTCCATTCTTTCGCGGGTTAACAACTCATTTTGGCCTGGTGCTGGGTGTGCTGGCAGCAGTCGTTTTATGGTTCATTGTGTATCGCAGCCGCTGGGGTTATGAAATTCGTCTGATCGGAGACAACCCGCGCGCGGCTGAATATGCAGGCATCAATATTGCGCGTAATACAATTTATGTGATGATGTTATCGGGTGCGCTGGCGGGGCTGGGCGGCATGAGCGAAGTGACCGGTGTAGTACATCGCTTACAGACATCACCGCTCGCGGCGGGATATGGTTTTACAGGCATTATCGTTGCATGGCTGGCAAAATTAAATCCGCTTGCCATTATTTTGGTTTCAGTTTTATTTGGTGCGCTCATTCTTGCTGGGCGTGAGATCCAACCTTCCGGCGTTCCCAAGATGATCCAGGGAATTATCCTGGTCTGTCTCATCGCAAGCGACTTCCTTCTGCGTTATCGCGTTCGTCTCGTGCGCGCGGATGCAGAGGAGTAAATTATGGATCCCATTATTATTTTGCAGGCAGGCGTTGCAAGTGGCACAGTTTTATTGTTTGCCACATTAGGAGAAATATTCGCCGAACGTTCAGGCGTGCTCAACTTGGGTGTGGAAGGCATGATGCTCATCGGCGCAATGACTGCCTTCAGCGTGACCATTGCAACAGGCAACCCGTGGATCGGTGTGCTGGCAGCCATGTTCTTCGCTGGGCTCATCAGCCAGATCCATGCATTTATCGTCATTACGTTGCAGGCAGATCAAGTGGTCAGTGGACTGGCGCTCACCTTCCTTGGAACAGGCATCAGCCTGGTATTGGGTGAAGGTTTGAGCAAGGCGGGCACTGTTTCACTTATGCCAAATTTCTCCATTCCGTTGCTTTCGCAAATTCCAGTTCTTGGCCCAATC
>JAXIPJ010000357.1:0-7597 GCA_045402985.1 Anaerolineales bacterium | reverse complement strand
TGCATTATGGGTTCCGTGTACGGGCATGGGTTGCTCCTACCGCTTGTCTCATTAATTACTAATCTTTTGAAAATGATTTGCAGGCTAAAATTCATTTCAAGTCTGCATCGTTATGCGGTACGCTGTAAATTATCCAATCGGCAATGTAGGTGTTAGTCAAAATTGATCCATGGACAGTTGATTTTCATTTATACTCCGCTATTATACGGTAACCATCCATAATATGATCATCTTTTCGCTAACCTGTTGACCCTCCAATATTAATTAACACGCAACCTATGGAACAGAATTTTCAAGTTCGGGATGTCTTCAATGAAAATGTTGTAAACCAACTCGCCGAAAATCTCACCCGGGTCTGGCACGGTTTTGACGCGATGGGGTTTCGTCAATCCATACATTCCAAGTTGAAGTCTCTTACCTTCAGTGAAAGAAGCAACTTGATCCGTGACAGCCTCTGGGAGTACCTTCCTAAAGACTATCCCCTGGCGCTTGAGATCATTCTTATGGCCTTGCCGCCTGAACTGCCGACCTGTGAAGTGACAGGCTTTGATGGTTTTATCATCCTGCCACAGAATGAATTTGTGGCGAAATATGGACTGGAGTGTTACGACCTGTCCCTGCAGGCATTATACAAAATGACCAAACGGTTCACCGCAGAAGGAGCAATCCGTCCGTTCTTGCAGAAATATCCGCAACAAACACTGGCAATTCTTTCAGATTGGGCGGAGGATGACAATTGTCACGTCAGGCGATTGGTCTCTGAAGGGACGCGTCCGCGTCTTCCCTGGACCATGCAGTTGAAGCAATTTATCGAAGATCCGCGTCCCGTTTTGCAATTGCTCGAAAAACTGAAAACCGACCCGGAACTGATGGTGCGTCGCTCGGTGGCGAATAACCTCAATGACATTGCCAAAGACCATCCTGATCTGGTCGTGAAAACCTTGAAGCGCTGGAAAAAACTGGATGACGAAGGAACACAATGGTTGATCCGTCATGCTGCACGGACATTAGTCAAGCAGGGGAACAAGGATGTGCTTGCAGTGTTGGGATTTGATTCAAAGCTTGGAATTACCGTCTCCAAGATTCAACTCGACAAGCCCGTTATAAAAATGGGCGGAGCCATCAACTTTTCATTTGCAATCACGTCGAAATCAAAGCAGGTGCAAAATTTGGTGATCGATTACATCATCCATCATGTCAAGGCTAATGGCAAACTCGCGCCAAAAGTGTTCAAACTGACAAAAAAGGCATTGAAGCCAGGAGAGACCCTTCACATTTCAAAGAGACACTCCTTCCGTCCGATCAGCACGCGAGAATATTATCCCGGCAAACACGCGCTGGAGATTCAAGTCAATGGGGTGAAGTATGGGAAAGTGGAGTTTGAATTGAAGTGACCCCTTCAAACAATCCGTGGTTGATGCGTTGGGTGAAGAATTCTTTCATGATAAATTGTAGGGGAGCTGTTCTGTCAATCCACCCTACCAATCATTGTTTTTTTCATAACCAAGTTTAACCAGCAAATCCCCGGCCACATCCTTGAATAACTTTTTATGTTCTTCAGTAAAGTGTTCCTTCCACCCACCTGTCTTTCCCAGCCGAAATGTGCGACTCTTCTTCGGCTGGATCACTTCTACTAATATCTCCAGCGCTTTCGAGCGCGCCGTTGGGATTTTATACCCGGTACTCTCCACTTCATTGAGCATGGCGTTCAACGTCTCGTCGCGGTTATTGATCAGATCTTCGAAGCGGATGCACATAACGTGCGCCTGCTCGAGCCAGCGGAACACGGCTTCATATCTTTGCTGAACACTGACCATGTAAAGCCCATCACGGTCCACGCCTGTGATCGCCACCTTGAGCCGCTCGCCAAAATCAGGCAACGAATTGTAATAGGTGTGCATGCCATGCTCCTCATGCATGTCCGTTGCAAAGAAGATCTGCGAGATGAGCATATCGCGCGGGTCGCGGTAAATAAAGTAGTTCACACGATGAGGCTGGCATAGGAACAAAACGTTTTCTGCCGAAGGTTCCACGTATCCCCAACCAATAATGCCATTTGGAATGTGTTTTAACTCCCCAAGAATTTCTTCTTTTGTTTTTCTTCTGCCATCTTTCGTGATGGTGCGAATGGGTGCGTCATCTACATACTTGTAGGGCGCGGCCAGGCACATCCCGGCCAATACTTGCAACAACAAGTGTGATCCGCTCTTTGGCTTGGAGTTTCCAAAGATTGGCGGCGCGTCATGAAAAGAAAGCCGCCTCCATCGCAAAATGGCTTGGGCGGTTTTCCCGGCTGGGCGGAGTGCGCGGCGAATTCTTTGATCGAGTCGCATGGCTTGCAAACAATAAATTTTACGGATTATATAATCCGTATATTGCTAGATTCCCTTCACCCTTCTCAACTTCTGCATTGAAGACTTCTCACTCTGATAGACTTTCTTGACACCATCTCCGAGAGAGGCTTCGGTCACACGGATGTATTTCACGAGTCGTTCGAAGCCCGCAGGCTCTACAGACGCGGCCTGGTCCGAACCCCACATGGCACGGTCAAGTGTGAGATGACGCTCCACCATGCAGGCGCCGAATGCCACCGCCACCGCGGTCGGTACGAGACCTACTTCGTGGCCTGAATACCCGATCGGAACATTTGCAAACTCATTCCGCAGAGTCTGGATCATCATAAGATTTAATTCCTCAGGCTCACACGGATATGTACTGGTGCAATGCATCATCAACAGGTTTTCCTCCCCTGCGATGGCGACGCCCATTTTGATCTGCTCCATGGTGGACATGCCCGATGAGAGGATCAAAGGCCTGCCAGTGGCTCGGGCTTTGCGGATCAGGTTGAAGTCCGTGAGTGAAGCGGACGGGATCTTATACGCAGGCGTGTCGAACTTTTCCATGAAGTCCACCGAAGGCTCATCCCAGACGGAGACCATCCATGCGATGCCCTTTTGGCGGCAATATGCATCGATCTCGCGATACTCTTCCTCGTTGAACTCCACTTTATAACGATACTCAAGATATGTGATGTAGCCCCACGGTGTTTCTCGCATCTGGTGCTGTTGATCTGGTGGCGTGGCAATATCGGGTGTACGTTTCTGGAACTTCACCGCATCCGCGCCGGCGTGCACGGCTGCATCGATCATCCGCTTCGCGATGGCGAGGTCGCCATTATGATTGATACCAATCTCCGCGGCAATATATGTTTGCTGCCCATCGCCCACCACTCGATTTCCAATTTTTACCTCACGAGCCATTGTTTTTTTCCTTGTTCATACGGTTTGAATAGATGGAAAAAGCGATCGCCAGAAAAATGCAGCCGACACCAATTGCCACCAGAACGAGTCCCGCCCGGCCGATGACCAGTCCACCTACGACGCCGGCAATTCCCATGAAGCTCATTGCCACAGCCGATTGTTTATATACACGGCTCATATTGCGAGCCGATTGCCTGTTCATGAAATGAATATCATAAAGTTCATTGACCTCGGCCTGGTGATGTTTGCACGTGATGCCATGCCCGAGGTCAACAGCACATTCCGTGCATAATCCCTTTTGACAATATTTACATATTCCCACAGCCGACACTTGTGGATGATAAAAACAGTTCACTTATTCTCCTCTTATTTTGAAATTCGGCTCAAGATCAGATCACACAACTCTCGCAAAGCACCATGCCCACCGGCTTTGGCGAGAACATGATCCGCCGCGCGTATCACTTCGGGATATGCATCTGCAACTGCCACAGACCAACCCGCGATCTCAAAACATGGAAGGTCATTGAGATCGTTACCGATATAGATGACATTCCCAGCTGTGACCTTTTTCTGCTCGAGGACTTCACGCATCACGCGACCCTTTTCCTGGATCCCGACTCCGTGAATTGCCTCCACTCCCATTTTTTTCGCGCGCGCCGCAACGACCGTATTCGGCTCTGAGGAAATGATCATCACTTCCGCGCCTCTCGTGCGCAACTCGTTGATGCGCAGGCTATCACTGCGCCAGGCAGCAATCGACTCTTTGCCATCCTGGTCCGTCCAAACGTGGTTATCGGTGAGGACGCCATCGAAATCGCAGATGACCAGTTCTATATTTTTAGGCATGGGGCGGCGCGCTCTTCCAGCGGGCGTCACCATCTCCAGCCCGCTGTAAACAAGCGCTTCACACTTGGCCCAATCTGCTAATGTATCAATATCCACTGTGTAATGTTGGTCGATCACCAGCGGATATACCATACTACCAGTGAGGGAGTGTTTCCGCGAAATGGTCGCCGTGCGGATCGCGTCAATATGCCCGGTTTGCCAGTAGACGGACGGCAGGATCTGGCGCGGTGCGTTATATGGTTCACTGATGCCTTCCACTTCGAGCAAGGGCTTCATCGGTTTGTCATACCCATTGAAGCGCCACATCTTATGCGGGTTTTGCCCCGCTGGCACAACGCCGCGCACGCAGTCCGCTTCTGGATTCTCTATCAGAATTTTGATGGCACCATCCACGCAATCCCTGGGGCGGATGGGTGAGGTGGGACGCAATTGTATGACGATATCAGGTTTATAACTTTCAATGTCTTCCAGCCATTTCAAGGCATGTTCAAAAACAGGCAGATCATTGGTTCGGTCCTGTGCCAGTTCATGCGGGCGCATAAAGGGAGTCTCTGCGCCGTATTCACGCGCCACTGCCGCGATCTCATCATCATCTGTTGAGACGATGACGCGGTTGACAGCATGTGTCTGCAAGCCAGCCGCGATACTCCACGCGATGAGGGGATAGCCCGCAAAGCTGCGGATGTTCTTCCGTGGGATCCCTTTCGAACCGCCACGTGCAGGGATGAGAGCGAGTATTTGGGTCATGGGTTAGGTAACCAGATATTCAGGTAAACATGTACACACGTAAATATGGGGCTGCATATTTACGTGTGTATTTCCTTACCAC
This sequence comes from Anaerolineales bacterium, assembly GCA_045402985.1. Lineage (GTDB taxonomy): Bacteria > Chloroflexota > Anaerolineae > Anaerolineales > Villigracilaceae > Defluviilinea. Next base: position 2,662 of record JAXIPJ010000357.1, on the reverse strand, counting down.
GCCGTCCAGCCGCCATCTACAATGAGATTATTGCCGGTCATGTAGGAGGAGGCGTCAGAAGCCAAAAATAATAGCGCGCCGTTCATTTCGTCTTTGTTTGCCATGCGCCCCAGGATCGTCTTCGCAGAATAATTCTTCACGAAATAATCTTCATGATTATTGAACACACCGCCAGGGGTGAGTGCATTCACGCGGATCTCTGTCCCGGCATAGTATGCGGCCAGATATTTGGTGAAACCCAGCACACCCGCTTTTGTCACCGTGTAATAGACGGGTTTATATGCCACGCGTTCACCATCTTTTATATAAATGCCCTGATCGGGGCCGTTCAATCCATAGGTCGAACAGATATTGATGATACTTCCTTTTTGGCCCTGTGCAAGCATCTGTTTTACACAGGCTTGCGTCACCAGGAACATCCCTGTGAGATTTACATTCAGTGCTGCGTTCCACTGGTCAAGAGGATAATCTTCGAATGCGCCCGGCGTGATCCCTTTTTGGATGGCATTCGAGTCGAATTTAGGGTCAAGCGCTGCGCTGTTGACGAGTATATCAAGCCGCCCAAAAGCGGATACCGTTTTTTCGACCATCGCGTTAACAGAATCAGGCATGGTGATGTCGGCGGTGATGGCCATAGCCTGGTATCCGCTTTTCGTGAGCGTATCCGCCGTCCCTTGCGAAGCTGAAGCGTTCAAATCCACTATAGCGACCGCCGCGCCTGCTTCGGCGAGAGACCTGCAAAATTCCGCGCCGAGCAATCCTACTCCGCCGGTGACCACTGCCACACGTCCAGTCAGGTCGAATTTTTCCTGTATCGTCAATTTCTCTCCTGTGCGGGGCGTTATGGAGCTGTAGTATAAATTTCGTCGCCCGCAGATTTGTGCGCGAGGTGCAATCCTTCAATCAAAACAGGCGCATCTGCCGGGACGTTATCACCGCCATCGAAGAGCGCCAGCACTGCCTGGCCCGCATTGATCTCATTTTGCATGGTGATGACGCCTTCCTCAAAACCGGTGCGTACCTGTGCAGTGGCCGAGTCGAACCGGTCTGGCAAAACGTAACAGCCACGTCCGGCATAAAGATAGACCGCGCCCGGCTCGTTGGTATAGATTTTTACATCTTCAGGCAGTTCGCGCAAAAATGTCATTGCCTGTGAATCGTACCATTGGAAGGAGGCGTATCCAAGTCCGCCTTTTGACCATTCGTTGACCGTGATAAATTGTTTATAAAATGCGAAGCATAGCAGGATGAACGTGACAAGAATGACGGTTACGCGGCGTTTGTTACGGAACCAGATGCCAAGATATACAAGCAGGATCAACAAACAAACGAACGCCGGTGACAGGATGCGGAGTTTGAATTTTGTCGCGGCGTCGAACATGGTCATGGCTGCCACAATGGATGCGAGATATGAAAAGAGGAACAGACCAGTGGTAAAGGGGATGATCTCTCTTGACCCGGCGTCAATGCGATCTTCCATAGATTCCTGCTGAGGCTCTGAGAAATATTTCCATGCCTTGGCGACAACCCAAACCAGCACCGCGCCGAGAATGATGAGGATCATTCCTTCAATGATACCTGTCTGTTTGATCACCTCCCTGCGCCATGATTCAACTGGGATTAAAAAATCTGCGAATGCGCGCACGCCCAATCGTATATTATCGGCAGTGACGGGATGCCACGCCAGCACCCGGTTCGTGGCATTCTCTGCCACAAGGCTGTTACGGATCGCCCAGCCAACCATCCACGGCAGGACGGAGGCCAAAAAAATGCCGACGCTGGTGAGTCTCGTGCGCCAGCCATCACGCAAGATCAGCAATGCAACGATAAAGGTTGCCACCAGCGCGATGCCTGCGTAGCGCGTGAGATATGCCATACCGACAAATGTCCCACACAGGGCAAGCCATAACCAGTGGTTGTGACGTTCGAAATAAAGGTCGAACATCCATATTGAGAGCAGGCATAGAAATATGAATAACGGCTCACTCATGGCAACCGCATGGACTTGTAAGATCTCGCTGTTTAAGATGAACAATGCCGCGATGACGAGACCCGCGCTCAAAGAGGGCGTCATACGCCAAGCAAGGATGCCGAGCAGGCCCGCGTTCAAGCCGAACAATAAGGCGTTGACGAGACGTGCACCACGCAACGGGTCAATGCCGAACATACCCAGGAACGCCAGAACAGATGAAAAAGCAGGAGGAAAATGAGTGACCGGCTGGTTGGAGGCAAGCCAGGCTTCGCGGTATCCCTGCCCAACCAGCATACTGCGCGCACCCGCCACATAGGCAATTGAGTCGTCCGAGAGGCTCAATCCATCCGGGGTTGCCCTAAGGACGAGAAGTATACCAATGACAACGAGAAGAATAAGGCTTAGAAAGGAAGCGAGGCGTAGGGAGGCGCGGAGGTCCATAAATGAAAGTGGGAGGGGCGGGCTTCTTCGTCTTCTTTCAGGACGAGCCCGCCCCTCCCACTATATACCACATATTATCTTTATTGCTTAGTGATTGTTTAGGTATCCCTGATTTTCGAGGTACTTGATGATGATCCGTGCATTTTCTTCAGGAGATGAACCATATCCCTTGAGCGTGATCTCAGGGTCAATGGGTGGTTCATAGGGATCGTCCACGCCGGTGAAACCCATTGGCTTTCCATCTTCCAT
>JAXIPJ010000141.1:0-6411 GCA_045402985.1 Anaerolineales bacterium | reverse complement strand
GTCATTTGTGGCGTGCTTCGGTTTGACAGCGTCTGTGAATGACGTGTCGCTGATCGTGATGGACCCGCTTACTGTAGTCGCAGAAAACCCCTGACTATCAATTCCATCACCATCAAATGTACTGCCGTTTTGAACAATTATGTTGCCAGAGGTTGAGTTGAGAACGGCTGTATTAACGTTGCCGCCAGCTTGCTCAGCCACATCCACATTGCTCAAAGTGATGTTTCCGCCGGTAGTGTAAACCGTAATTGCATTACCGCTGGATACGCCGCTAAAAGTAAAGTTGTTCAGAGTGAGATTGCCGATCCACGGATTTGCAGCAGTTCCAATGGTAAGAGTATTGGTAGCAAAATTCGTCTGACCGACGAAAGTGGCCAATGCCCCGTTTGAGCCATTCCAGCCGCCTTGAAGAGTTAAACTAAAGTCATTAAGAGTATTGAAGTCGGCAGCCCCTAGGCTTGCAGCGGTCAATGAGAATGACGCGCCAGGATCTGTTGTGAAATAAATAATGCCATTTTCATCATATGTGGCGGTATTGCTCGTCATATCAGTCATCAAGTCGCTGATGGTGGCGAAATTGGTCGTACAACCCGGGCCACCAGGCAACACACCAGCTGGGCACCACATTGGGTCCGTATTAAGAATGCCATCCAAAGCCTCTTGCGAAGTCAGTGAAAGTGCCTGCCCGTTTTCATCAAGTACAACTAACTCGGTGTTTTCGGGTGCCTGAGAAAGCAATTCAGTGATCGGGGCCTGCTCAACAGATTCAGGATTTTCCTCGACCACTGGTGCTTCTGTTTGGATCTGAGTGGCAACAACCGCTGGCTCTGTAGGTAATTCAGATGACTCTGTTGGTTCAACGGTTGGCTGAACAGCCGGTTCAGTTGCTACAACAGGTGGCTCAGTTGGCTCAACGGGTGGTTGTGTCGGCTCAGCGGTGACAGCGGGTTCAGGCGTTGGACCCTCATCCGCAAAAGCGACATTTACATTCGTCAGGGTGATGCTGAAGATCAAAATAACAGATAAAAACGAACTCAAAAAACGATTCTTGCGTGGCATATGATCAATACCTTCCTTAATTAAGTGCTTACAATATTGACAATTATGGCCACATGACGAAGTTGATAAGTGTATGTTACGAAATGTACAATTCCAGCAATCTTTCAGCAATAAATCCCCATTTTGTTGAAAATGCTTACTTTTTTGGATGATTTTTTCAGAACTTGGTACAAACCACCAGATAATTGGGCTAGCTGGAAAAAGAGAGTTATTTTCCCCTTTACACTTCTTTTCTACAGGTGAGAGTTTGGCTTTTCCAAAGCCAGTTCAATTGCCCCTTCCATGCTCAAAGCGCGACCTTCCTTCCAGGATGATAAAAAGGCTTCTTGATCCATCCCCGCTCGCAGATCCGCCACCTCCTGGTCGTATTCGATACGTTCCACTTTTGTCATCGCGATATTTATGATCTCCCGCAAAGCTTCCGCTGCGCCAAATAATTTCGCTGCACGCTCCGCTTGCTCATATCGTTTGGCAATGAATGCAAAACATTCCAACTGATTCGCCACAGCCGCGCGATGCCCCAATCTCTCCCATTCGGTGATCGTCGCGCGATACGCCTGCAGCGCCAGATCATACCTTCCCTCAATTCGATCAATATGTGCCAGCTCACTGACGATCATATTTGCACGGTGCCGATCTCCGATCTCGTGGAATATAGGCAGGCAAACAGAGAGATTCGAGCGCGCCTCTTCCATACGCCCCTGATAGCGAGCGGCCATCCCCAGACTTGTGAGAGTCATCGTCACGCCCCAGCGATTATCGCTTTTCCTGAGCAATGCAAGACCCTGCTCTGAATATACCTTCGCTGCTTCAAGATCATATCCAGACATCATCATGCGGGAGGCAAACATCCCCAGCATCATGCCATGCGCGAAGTCATCTCCGCTTTCGCTTGCGGCCGTCAAGCCATCCCGAATGGAGGTATCGATACCTTCCACTTCACCGGTAACCATCCTGCCTGAAACCTCAAAGCCCAACGCTCTCGCCAGCAACGACTGGTCGCCCAGTTGCCGTGCCAGATTTACAGCGATATCATTTGCAGCGATGGCATGTGTATTGTCACCTCGGCTAAACGCCAACAGGCCCATCGCCAGCCAGACATTTGCAATAAGAGTCGTTTGCTGTTTTTTCGCATCTCCCTCCACTTTGGGAAGTGTATGGATGCGTGATAACGCTTCTTCCACAAGGATCATGCTTTCGGTTTCCATGCCGCGCCGAAACCAAAAGGGAGGTAGCGCAACGCACATTTCAAGCGTGGCTATTAAATTATTTTCCATGCCCCATTCCATCGCAGTGCGTAAATTGTCATACTCAGCTTCCAGTCTATTCACCCACTTAAGTGCCTCAGAGCCATATAGCCTCCGCTCCGCTTTTACAGCCAGATCATGGAAGTGATCGAGATGCCAGTTCCGGATTTGTTCTGCTTCACCTGCCTCCAATAATTTGTCGCGCGCATATTGCCGGACAGTTTCCAACAGGCGGTAGCGCGGCTCTTCATCTTGATCTTCGACGATCACCAAGGATTTATTGATGAGCTGTGTTAATAACTCCAAAGAATCAATATCAGGGCACATTGCTTCGGCGGCTTCAAACGTCCAGCCATCTGCAAAGACTGAGAGTCTCCTCAATAGCGCGCGCTCCTCTTCGCTCAGCATGTCGTAGCTCCAATCGATCAATGCGCGCAAGGTTTGTTGCCGCGGCAATGCAGTGCGGCTTCCACCGGTCAGCAATCTGAATCGATCATCCAGCCGCGTCGCGATTTGCTCGGCAGAAAACACTTTGACGCGCGCCGCGGCCAATTCCAAAGCGAGAGGAATGCCATCGAGACGGCGGCAGATCTGGGCGATGGATGAGGCGTTGTTTTCCGTCAGATTGAAATTCGGATTCGCCGCCTGCGCGCGTTCCACAAAAAGTTGGATGGACTCAAATCCCTCCAACGCTTCACTTGTGACCTTTGCTGGGTCTGGCAAAGAAAGCGATGGCACCCGATAAACTGTTTCGCCGTTAATGCCCAATGCTTCGCGACTGCTGGCGATGATCTTTATATTCGGACTGATGCGCAGGAATTGATCTGCAAGGTGGGCGCAGGCTTCAATGAGATGTTCGCAATTATCAAGAATAAGCAATAGATTTTTCGCGCGCAGAAAATTGAGGACAATTTCCAACAGGGGCATCCCTCTTTGTTCGCGGACACCCAGAATCGATGCGACGCTCCGAAGGATCAACGACGCGTCTGTGAGCGGAGCCAGCTCTACCAACCAAACACCATCGCTGAAACTAGGGATCATATCTGCTGCGAGTTGTAAAGAGAGGCGCGTCTTGCCTGTGCCCCCAGGACCGATCAGGCTAAGCAGGCGCGCCCCTTCAAGCTTTTGTTTTGCCTCATTCAGTTCGCGTTCGCGCCCGATGAAGGATGTGAGTTGTACTGGCAGATTGTTCTTCACTACTTTTACAGATACAAGCGCAGGAAAATCTTTTTGCATATCAGGCGCGCTGATTTGAAATATCTTTTCGGCGCGCAATAATCCTTTGAATTGATGTTCGCCCAGGTCAAGAAATGCGACATCTGCTGGCAAATGTTCGCGTGCCATTTGGGTTGAGACCTCAGAAATCAATATCTGCCCTCCATGTCCGGCGGAGGTGATACGCGCAGCACGGTTGAGTGCCTGCCCATAATAATCACCCGCGCGTAATTCTGCTTCGCCAGTGTGCAATCCCATGCGGACGCGTAATAAGACCTCCGAGTTCTTTAAGGCCTCGGAGATCTGAAACTCGCGTTGCATATCAATCGCGGCATTGACTCCTTCAATCACAGTCGTGAACACTGCATGGACTCCATCGCCTGTCGTTTTGATGATATAGCCGTTATGAGATTCGATCGCCGCACGCAAAATGGAGTCATGTGCTGCCAACACAACCTGCATCGCTTCAGGATACTTTTCCCAAAGTTGAGTCGAACCTTCAATATCTGTGAAGAGGAATGTGACTGTGCCAATGGGGAGGTTAGTCATATTTCATCTCAAGGGCAAATTCAATTGCCTGTTCCAGTGTCATTCCGAAGCCTTGCGACCAGACTGAATCAAATTTCATTGTATCCATTTTCTGGCGCAAGATTGTTAATTGCTCGTCGAAATAGAGCTGCTCGTCGGGTGTCATTGGTCTCTCACTTTGTCCGCGCAGTGCGCTCGCAACGGCGAACAACTGCAGGGCTCGTTCGTTTTGATTCTGTGCGAGAGCAATGAAACCAAAACATTCCAATTGATGCAAGACCGCGCCAGTTTGCCCTATGTCTCGAAAGGCGACGATTGTCTCACGGTAATATTCCAGCGCATCCGCGTAGTTTCCGAACTCGCGCTCCAGATGCGCAAGATTACTTTTTTCGAGCGTGACATTGAAGGTTGCGCCAATTTCCCCATAGACTCTCGCAGACTCTTGAAAGTGCATGCGGGCTGCCTCATAATCCTTTCTATATTTTGCAATGAATCCTAATATCTCGCATGACTGAGCTTCCTGCGAGCGGAGACCAGCTTCTTTTGCCAGGCGATAAGACTCCTCCACATAGCGTTGCGACAACTCACGATCATTATGCAGTTCAACAATCACGCGCGCCAGTACATTCAACGACCGGCAAATTACATAAACATCTCCCTCGGTGCGAGCGATCGCATAGCTTTCCTGCAATACTGCTTCGGCTTGAACGCGCTCCCCTAAAAATTCCAGTGGGTACGCAAGCACAACCAACGCAAATGACAAGCCGCGTCGATCTTCGCTCTGACGATATAACGCCACACTTTCTTCAGCGGCGCGCTTTGCATTTGCATTATCACCCAACGATAAATATAACCTTGTCAGACCGCGTAAAGCCCGGGCGCGTGCCACCAGTCTCTGCTCGGCTGTGATGCCGGCGGGCATGGGAATTTTCTCCACCTGCTCCAAGGCGTTCTGCGTCCAGCGGAAGCCTTCAGCAGAAAATCCGCCAGCGGTCCAAAAGAGGTTTGCGGCTCCGGCAATTTGCAAGGCGCTGTCTGGCTTTTTGCTCAATGCCCATTCGAGCGCGGCGCGCAGATTGTCCTGCTCGGCAGACATAAGGTTCTGCCAAAGAATTTGATCGCGGCCCTTTAGATTTTCATCCACCTGCTCAGCAAATCGCACAAAGAAACTAAGATGCCAGTCGCGAATTGATTCAACTTCATTGGTCTCGAAGAACTTTTCGCGCGAATACTGGCGAATGGTTTCAAGGCGATGATAGCGAGTCTCACCCATCACTTCTTCCGTCGTCACCAACGATTTATCTACAAGGCGTGTCAATAAATCGAGGATGTCGTGAGGCAGGATGCCATCTTGCTCTACGTCCGCGCAAACTGATTCGGCGGCTTCAAGCGTCCAGCCGCCGCCGAAGACCGCCAACCTGCGGAACAATGTTTTCTCTTGTTCTGTGAGCAGGCTGTAACTCCAGTCAATCATGGCGTGCAGGGTTTGTTGGCGCGGCAGGGCAGTGCGCGAACCGCCTGTCAACAGGCGGAAGCGGTCATCAAGTCGCGCGGCGATTTGTTCGGGATTTAAAACTTTCACGCGCGAAGCAGCCAGCTCCAAAGCGAGAGGGATGCCATCTAAACGGGAGCAGATCTGGGCGAGGAATGAGGCGTTGTCTTTTGTTAAAGTAAAACCCGGTTTGGCGCTGGCGGCGCGTTCGATGAAGAGTCGCATTGAATCCACTTTTTCCAATTGATCCAATGACGGCAGATGCTCGGGGTCAGGCGTGTTTAACGATGGCACGCGATAGGCGGCTTCACCGGCGATACCTAATGCTTCGCGACTGCTGGCAAGGATCTTGAGTTTTGGGCAGGCATGTAAAAGAGTTTCGCTGACCTGCGCGCAGGCTTCAATGAGATGCTCGCAATTATCGAGGATAAGCAGGAGATTTTTCGGGCGCAGATGATCGATCAGAACTTCCAGGGCACTGCGATGGCTGCTTTCGTGCAGATTGAAAATGGATAGCAGAGTTTGCGGTACAAGTGTGGGATCTGTAACGGGCGCAAGTTCTGCGATCCATACGCCATTGGAAAATTGATGCAAACATTCCGCGCCTACCTGCAGGCCGAGGCGCGTCTTGCCCGCGCCGCCCGAACCCGTGAGCGTCACCAGACGATGTGCGCTGAGGGCTTGTTTGATCTCTGCCATCTCCGTTTCGCGCCCGATAAAACTTGTCATTTGGGCGGAAAGATTATGATTGATCAACTCAAGTGTGTTAAGTGGCGCGAATTCGGATGGCAGATCTGGAACGGTCAGTTGATATAGATGTTCGTGTCGCAGGATGTCCTTCAAGCGGCGTTCACCCATATCGACAAGTTT
>JAXIPJ010000035.1:0-22122 GCA_045402985.1 Anaerolineales bacterium | reverse complement strand
ATCATGATCAGCCATGCAGGGAACAAAGTCCCAAAACCCAAAATCCCATATCCGCCATCCGGGAGAAACAGTGCCCTGATCAATAGCAGAAGAAGCAAGATGATCATGGCTTGGGTAATACCAAGAACCCATTTCCATTTGGTGTTCATCTTATTGTTCATCTCAAGCTCCTTTCAATTAGTTGAGAAGTGTAGCGGCAGATGTGCTAACGAGTGAGGTTTCGGATTCGAACGGGTGGCGCGCGTGAGGCGCGGGGCGGTCGTTCAACCACGTACCGTCGTTGGTGCGGAAGCGATATTGAAACTCGCGGTCTGTTTCCAATTCGAGTGTCAGCGACCACGTACCATCGTCCGCGCGCTGCATACGATAAACACTTTCATTCCACTCGTTGAACCTGCCCACCAGATACAGACAGCCGCAACCGTCAATAATCGCGGGCATCGCGAATGTCACCCGCACTTTGTTTTCCTTGCTTTTTGTGCTCTTCTGTATTATGACCATAACATCTCTTCTTATTTTCTCTACGCGATGACAATTTACTCAAGCCGCCGGGAGCAAACTTTTTCGACTGACCTCTTATTTCGCGGCAGTAAGCATCTTAACCAGCCAGGTGATTCCCAACCCAATCAGAATCAGTAAGCCAAGCAGGATCAGCCATACAAAGAGCATCATGCCAAAACCCATCATCCCGGGAACTCCGTACATCATTGGCATATGCCAGCCATAGCCATAGTCCATCATCCGGTATCGACCATCTGGCAGGAATATCTGGGCAAGTAGAGGGACGAGCAAGATGATCACTGTTATGGCGATACCAAGGCCCCATTTCCATTTGTTGTTCATCTTAAACTCCTTCGGCGTGTTCCGGCTGCAATATCAACAGACGGCAGAAATCTGTTTCGGTGATAATGCCAACCAGTTCGCCGTTTTCGACTACAGGTAAACCACCGACTTTGTGTTGCATCATCCGGCGGGCAGCTTCTCCTATGGGGGCATCTGGGGAAATGGTGATAGGCTCATAAGCCATGAAATCCTTTGCAGGTATCTCGTCCAGTAGGTAGTTCAACTCGTACACGCTCAGAGTAGTGGCAGTAGAGGCTTGCGCTTCCCGGATGTCACCGCGCGTAACAATACCTACGAGTTTGCCCTTGTGGATCACTGGCAGACGGCGAACGTAGTGTTGATCCATAAGCCGTTTCGCTTCAGGCAGCGTCGTTTGCATGGTGATGGTAATCGGGTTGGGGGTCATCCAGTTTCGAACAATTTGAGTGTTCATAGAAGTACTCCTTTTTATCCATTGTCTCCCTTTATCCTCTGGGCGTCATGGGGCAAGTATCCCGGTTTTGTTGGGACAGATGACCCATGACACCAGGGAATGAATATTTGATACTTGAAAAGGAGTAGATATGCAAAACATATTTATGAAAATCGGCAATATTTTGATGAAAGCCATTCTCCGCTCCCCGCTGCACTGGGTGATCAGCAACAGCACCTTACTTATTGCTGTAATGGGACACAAAAGTGGATGTGAATATACTCTACCGGTTAATTATGTTCGGGGTGGCGACATTCTCTACATCGCTAGCATGCGCGGCCGTAAGTGGTGGCGCAACCTGCGCGGTGGCGTGCCAGTAAGAGTTTGCTTGCAAGGTCAAGATTTGGCTGCGGAAGGAATGGTTGTAGAAGAATTCGCCAGCGTATCGAAAAATCTAAAACGATTCTTTCAGATCAGTCCCAAATTTGCCGAATCTTTTGATGTCCGCCTGGATGTAAATGGCAAGCCTGATGAGCAGGATATTTCTCGGGCCGCGCGTGAACATGTGATCGTCAAGGTTGGCTTGAATGGGGAATCGAGTGAGAATCGATTGTTGGAATGGAAGGAGGAGCCTGATGTGCTACTGCATCGACAAATACTGCCCAATATTGTTCCTTACCGCATATGCAGCAGCTTCTGAGCGAGTGGATAAGTTCAGCTTATCCAAGATCGAACTGACGTAATTACGAACTGTCTTTTCACTTAAAAACACTTTTTCAGCGATTTCCTTGTTTGTCTTCCCCTCCGCAACCTGGGCAAGAATTTGAAGCTCCCGCTCGGTTAACCGCGCAAAGTTTTCGCCTTGGGCTTCCCGCGCGGTTTGCCGCACACGGTCGAAAACCTTCTGAGTGACGGCCGGGTCAAGCAGTTTTTCACCGCGGGCGACCGTTTCCAGTGCGCGTACCAACTCTCCACCGCCAATTTGCTTAAGAACATACCCTGATGCACCAGCCATGATCGCGTCAAAGAGCATGTTGTCTTCGGCAAACGAAGTCAGCATAATCACTTTTGTTCCAGGAAGTTTTTGAGTGATCTCCTGCGTTGCCTCAATGCCGCTTTTCCCTGGCAGGCGAATATCCATAATTATCACATCGGGATGGTGTTGTAAGGCTTGTTGGACAGCTTCTGGTGCATTACCGGCTTCTGCGACAACCTGGAAATGTGGATATCTGCCCAACAAGGCTTTGATGCCTAAACGCACGACTTCGTGATCGTCAACCAGTAAAATGCGTAACACAGGGTTTGCCTCCAAATCGCGGAGTAAGACTATAATTGGCAGGAGATATCATTTGTTAAGATTATAACATTGTGACTATGCATATTCATATACTGAAGCGTTTAGCTTTCCTGTTACCGGTGCTCTTTATTGGCGGGGTTTTGTTTGGGTTCACCTTGCTTAATCCGGCACTATCGTTGATAACCGTCATTCTGGTTTTTGTAATTCTAGCTGGAGGCGTGATTGGGTTCACGTTTTGGGCTTTCGGACTGATCGAACGCCGTGAAGGAGAAGTCCATCATCGTTCTGAACAACTGGCAGCCTTGCATCAGGCCGCACTGGCGCTGATGCAGGAACTCGATCTGGGGATAGTCCTTCAGCAGGTGGTAGATCAAGCCCGAACATTGGCAAGGGCAAAATACGGCGCGTTGGGGGTACTGGAGGAAAAGAGTGAATTCATTGATCAGTTCATTACCTCAGGTATCACACAGGGACAACGTGCCCGGCTCGGAGCCCTTCCACGCGGGCATGGGTTACTAGGCGTATTGATCAAAGCCGGGGATTCTATCCGCGTGCCCAATATTGCCACGGACCCGCGCTCGGTTGGCTTCCCACCTCATCACCCACCGATGCAGTCATTGCTGGGAGTGCCAATCAAGTTCAAGGGAGAGATTCTGGGAGATCTCTATTTAACGGACAAAATGACTCCAAGTGGGGAAGTAACAGTTTTCTCCGACCAGGATCAGAACTTGTTGGAAATGTTTGCCAGCCAGGCAGCGATCGCTATCAAGAATGCCCAACTCTACCGCCAGTCCCAACAGTTGGCGCTGTTGCAGGAAAGGGAGCGCTTCGGAATGGACTTGCATGATGGCGTCATCCAATCCATTTATGCGGTGGGGCTAATGCTGGATGATGCACAGTATCGGGCTGAGTCTGGGCTACCGGAAGTAAAAGCGATGATAGGGCAATCCATTGAGGGGTTGAATGATGTGATCAGGGACATTCGCAACTATATCCTTGATTTGCGTCCTCAGCGTTTCCAGGGACGCCACCTGCCCGAAGGACTGGAAGAACTGGCGCGTGAAGTACGCGCGCACTCATTTTTAAATGTGAATATACAGATCCAATCAGAGAATTGGACTCAGCTCCCTCCTGATCTCACAGTGGAAATCCTACATATTGCCCGCGAGGCGCTGACAAACATCCGCAAACATGCTCACGCTAGTAGCGTGGATGTCACACTAATGCGTCAGCCAGAAACCTTGGCACTGACGATTGCCGATAATGGCATTGGGTTCGATCCAGCAGAGGCAATGAATAACGAGGGGAATGGCTTGCGCAACATGCAGGAACGCTCCCAGGCTTTAGGAGGGAAGGTTACGTTCACATCCCGCGAGAGTGGGGGGACTTGCCTGGAACTGCTGATACCATTGCTTTCATAACTAGATGAACTATGAAAAATAAAGGGTGGATGCATCATTTTGGTCCACTGACTCGTTTTATGATTCTATGCGTCCAAACAGGACATTTGCCCCTATTCTGTTCCGTTCCTGCTGATTAAACTGGAATAATGTCTGTCACAGAGCAAGTTCGCCCAAGAAAGGTCCGCATCCTGCTGGCTGATGACCATCCCCAAGTGCGGAGACAACTGGAATCTCGGTTGAGGCAAGAGTCTGATTTCGATGTGGTTGGCGTGGCTGCCAACACTACTCAGACCTGGCAAGAGGCACAGGCGAAACAACCGGACCTGCTCTTGATGGACCCGATGATGCGGGATGGCTTAGGATTGGCGACACTACGGCAGGTGCGTGTTAACCTGCCAAACATGATCGTCGTTGTCTTAACTGCATTCGTAGATACAACACTCAGCATTCAACTACGAGGAATGGGCATCAAGCATATCCTGGCGAAGGGTGTTTTATTCTCCCAGTTGCTTTCCGAATTGCGTGCTGCCGCCGGTACTTCGACCCATTCCCTTGATGTCTAAATCCCTGTGGAACGACATTCGAGGAACCACTGTACCAAATCAAGATGGCAGGTAAGAGTAGAGTAGAAAAATATGAAACACAATAAAGCATTAGGTCGAAGTAGTCTCCTGGTACCTCGGATGGGTGTTGGGGCAATGATCTGGGGCCAGCCAAAAGGATTGGCACGTTGGACACCCGCACAACTGGTCATGGACCCTCGAATAGTGCTGTGGAGGAGGAGCGCGGGGTGGAGATAAGTCTCGCGGCAGGTGTGAACCCGTTTGACACAGCTGCAATGTAAAGCAACGGTGCCTCCGAACGTCGGCTAGGAGAACTTGCACGCGCTAAGGGTGTTCTACGAGATCTGCACGTCGATCAGAGTCCTCGCAGCACTTGCCAAATGAGCTGCGGGATTCTTCGCGCCGAACATACGCGCAGCCATGTATGCGCCATCCATCAACAGGAATAGTTGATCTGCCAGAACTTCAGGTTCCCGCGCGCCTGTTTCTTTCGCAAGTTTGCGGAATCTCGCGCGTACTGTTTGTTTGTGTTCCAGCGCTATTTTGTGACTGGGATAATCAGTTTCGGGATATTCGGTTGCCACATTGAGAAATGGACAGCCATAACAGGCGGGAGTATTTACATATTCCTGCAACGATTCAAAGAATGCCAGCAATTTTTCGCGTGCAGTCGGTGCATGCTTTGTTATCTGTTCAAAGCTATTCCAAAAAAGTTCATCACTGTCCTTGAGATATGCGACGATCAAATCATCCTTGGATGGGTAGTGACGGTACAACGTCATCTTGCCGATACCCGATTCCGCCGAGATTGTATCCACGCCGATGGCACGATACCCGTGCTGGTAAAACAGGCGCGCGGCTTTCTGAAAGAGTTTCTCTTTGGGGGTAGCTTCGTTTTTCATTCTTATTTGCCTCTTGACACGATACAAGTTTGTATCGTATTATTAGTATAAGCGATACAGGTCTGTATCGTAGCATAGTTTAGGAATTTTCACAAGGAGACAATATTATGAAAGCAGGTGTTTTGGGTTGAGGGATGGTCGGACAAGCCATCAGCGCGCGGCTGGCAGAGTTGGGACATGATGTGATGATCGGTACGCGCGATCTGAACAAACTCAGTGAATGGCATTCATCTCATTCGGATATAAAGATCGGTTCTTTCGCAGGGACGGCTGGTCACGGTGAAATTATTTTCAACGCCACGAATGGCGCCGGTTCGCTCGAAGCCTTGAAACTGGCGGGGGAATCGAACTTGAATGGCAAGGTGCTGGTGGATATTTCCAACCCGCTCGATACCTCAAAAGGCATGCCGCCTTCTTTGTTTGTGAGCAACACAGACTCACTTGGCGAACAGATCCAGCGCGCGTTTCCAAATGTAAAAGTACTAAAGACGTTGAATACGGTCACTGCGAATATCGTGGTGTATCCCCAGCAAGTAGCAAATGGAGATCATCACGTTTTCGTCAGCGGGAACGATGCGGGCGCCAAAGGACAGGTCGTTGGCATTCTGAAAAGTTTCGGCTGGAATCATATCCTTGACCTAGGTGACATCACCACCGCACGCGGCGCGGAAATGTATCTTCACATTTGGCTGAGACTCTGGGGCGTACTGGGAACGGGAATGTTCAATATCAAGATCATGAAATAAGCAAGGTGAAAGATGGAACACAGGACAACATTAGGTCGAAGCAAATTACAAGTGCCGAGAATGGGAGTCGGCGCAATGACATGGGGCGACCCCAAAGGTCTGGCCCGTTTGCACCCTGCCAAGACCGCTTACGGTGGCGCGCATGGATTTGAAGAGGAGAAACGCGCCGTTGATGAAAGTATCGCGGCGGGAGTCAACCTGTTCGACACCGCTGCGATGTACAGCGGCGGCGCGGCGGAACTTCGGCTGGGAGAGCTGGCCCGCGGCCGGGATGTCATCATCGCCACAAAATATCCGTCTGGTTTTTCGTTCCGCGCCGAAGACTTTCCGAAGGAACTGGAGGCAACTCTTGCGCGCCTGGGACGGGACTCGATTGACCTGTACCAGCATCATTATCCAAACGCGCGGCTTTCCATTCATGCATTGATGAATTTCGCCGCGGATGCTGTCGAGGCGGGCAAAGTCAAAGCGGTTGGAGTGAGCAACTACTCGGTTGAACAGATGCGAGAGGCGCACGCGGCGCTTGCCAGGCGCGGGATCCCGCTCGCATCGAATCAAGTCGAGTATTCACTCCTTCATCGTCAGCCTGAAGTGAACGGCGTGCTGGATGCCTGCCGCGAATTGGGGATCACGCTCATAGCCCAGACCCCGATGGCAGGCGGTATGTTGACCGGCAAATATTCCGCGCAGAACCGCCCGGGCGGATTCTTCCGGCGCTTCCTGCCTCAATACAGCCGCAAGGCATTGGACGCGATACAACCTGTGATCAAACTCCTGCGTGAGATCGGTGAACGCTATTCGAAGACTCCCAGCCAGGTTGCCTTGCGCTGGCTGATCGAAGATCCAATCGTGCTTCCAATCCCTGGAGCCAAGAATGGCAAACAGGCAATGGATAACGCGGCGGCGCTTACATTCTCTTTGACTTCGGAAGAAGTTGAGGCGCTCAACCGAGCGACGTTGGCTTGGCGGACAAAATAGTCGTAATAACAGAATGTCAGGGAGAATGATTCATGACAACAAATCCACGTCCCCGCGCTTTAGTGACCGGCGCATCCTCTGGCATCGGCGCCGCTTTCGCCGAACGTCTTGCACAAGATGGCTATGATCTGATTATTGTGGCCCGCCGCCGCGATAAACTCGATACCCTCGCGGAACAATTACAAGCAAGGCATCCTGTGAGTGTTGAGGTGATGGTAGCTGATTTGAGTCAGGCGAATGAATTACGAATAGTGGAAAAACGCGTGGCAGAAGATCCTGCTTTAGAGTTTCTTGTCAACAACGCAGGCTTTGGCGGTTATATGCCATTCGTTGAACTGGATCCTGATAAAGCAGAGGAATTGATCAACTTGCAAGTGCTGGCAGTCACTCGCCTTACGCGTGCCGCATTGCCTAAAATGATCGCACGCCAGCGCGGTGCAATTATCAACGTTTCGTCCCGACTGGCATTTAGCGGATCCATGGGTTCATCCCAGTTACCGAAGCGCGCTACCTATGCAGGCACAAAAGCATTCATCAACACATTTACACTATTGCTCCAAAACGAATTGGAAGGGACTGGTGTGCAAGTGCAGGCGCTTTGCCCGGGCGTTGTCCGAACAGAATTTCATGAGCGGGTGGGCATAGACCCCAATCGGTATCCTGCCACCATCGTTATGGAACCTGAAGATGTGGTCGAAGCCTCATTGGCTGGGTTAAGTTTAGGAGAAGTCATTTGTGTGCCCGCATTGGATGACCCAAACCTATTGATGCAAATCCAAGAAAGCGAGAGGCAACTCTTCGAACTGACCCGAAGTGGCAGTCTCGCCAGACGATACAAAAAGTTAATATGAATTGCTGCCAATTTATTTCCCATGCAGCAGATGTCGAGATTAATAGTGACTGAGAAGTGCGCAAGTGGGAATTCGGACTAAATCCTTAATCTTCCTCTTTTCCTTCTTCACTCCAAACGCCTCATCAATTTTCATCAAAACTTCCGCCGCTGATCCTCACCACGAAATGGACTTCGCTTGTTTCTTGCAGCCGCTCGCGGATTTTCAAGGGGGTCGCATGCCCATCCACCAGCACAGAAATGTTGGGGCGAATTTTATCGCCTTCACAAAGACGTTCCTTAATGCCAGGAAACTTTATTTCAAGAGTCTCAATCGCCTCGCGGACGGTATCTCCAATAACTGAGACTGACTGCTGTCCTTTTGTTAGATCACGCAGTTGCGTTGGAATCCAAACGACGGGCAAATCGTTATTCCTTTTGCGTGTTAAGCGCAGAGACAACGCGCGCAGGCGACATAGGCAACGCATTCATTCTCACACCTACAGCACGGTAGATCGCATTCGCGATCGCGGCGGGTGGCGGGACGATAGGGACTTCACCGACACCGCGCGCGCCGTAGGGATGCCCTGGATTAGGAACCTCCACAATGATCGTTTCGATCATCGGCAGGTCGAGCGTGACAGGCATACGATAATCAAGCAGACTGGCGTTAAGCAATCGACCTTTTTCATCGTAAAGATATTCCTCGTTTAACGCCCAGCCCACACCTTGTGCCACGCCGCCCTGCATTTGACTTGCAACATAGGCCGGATAAATTGCTTTGCCTGCATCCTGCACAGCCGTATAACGCAGGATCTGCACCTTGCCTGTATTAGGGTCAACTTCCACATCCACGATGTGCGCCGCAAAGGCGGGCCCATATTGTTTCGGTTGTACCGCCGCGCTCGCGACAACGGGTCCGCCGGTTTCATCGAGTTTGGATGCGAGTTCCTTGAATGTCATCTGTTTGTCACCGCAGATAAAATTCCCATTATCGAATTGGATTTGATCCGCTTCGACCTCCCATAAAATTGCTGCGCGTTCCATCAGCTTTTCTTTTAAGCTGTTGGCTGTTTCGTACACAGCCCAGCCAGTCGCAAAAGTTGTGCGGCTTCCATAAGTGCCTTCGGTATACCCAATGGAGTTTGTATCGGCAACCACAGGACGCACATCTTCAGCGGGGATTCCCAACGTCTCTGCGAGTTGCATGGCAAGCGATGTACGCGTACCGCCGATATCCACCGAGCCTTCCAATAGATTCACTGTCCCGTCGTTGTTCACGCTAGCAGACGCGCTGGACTTCCCGCCATAGTTGAACCAAAAGCCGGTCGCAATGCCGCGCCCGCCATTCGGTCCGGGAAGATGTGATTGATAATGCGGGGAATCTTTCGCGGCTTGCAATGTTTCCAAATAGCCAATGCGCGCAAAGACTGTACCATCCACGCGGCGGTCTCCTTCTTTTGAGCCATTGTTCAGGCGAAACTCAATTGGATCCATTCCAAGCTTTTCGCTTAGTTCATCGATCACAGTTTCCGCAGCAAATGCGGCGTTCGTCCCACCGGGGGCGCGATACGCGGCGATCCGCGGCTTATTGACGAGAACATCATATCCATCAATTATTGCATTTTCGATTCGATAAGGTGCCAGCATAACGCCCATTCCGCCACCAACAGACCAGCCGGGATATGCACCCACTTCGTAGATTAACGTTGCCTCAACGGCTGTGATTTTCCCTGAAGCCTTCGCGCCCATTTTGAGTCTCATATATGAACCTGATGTTGGACCCGTGGAGCTTATCACGTCACTGCGACTCATGGTCAGCTTGACCGGGCGATAGCCGCTTTTTCGTGACAGCATCACTGCAAGCGGTTCGAGATACACGCCGATCTTGCCGCCGAACCCGCCTCCGATTTCCATCGGTATTACACGGATGTTCGAAATCGGAATTTCAAGAATTTCCGCTACTTGTTCACGCACACCGAACGCGCCCTGGGTACTGCACCAGACCGTGACTTGCCCATCGGGGTTGTATTGCGCGGTCCCGTTCTGCGGCTCAATATATCCTTGATGCACCATCGAAGTCGTGAACTCACGCTCGACGATAACCGTCGCTTCTTTGAATCCCTTTTCGATATCGCCACACTTATCCTGTGAATGCGATGAGATATTGGTGGGTGTCTCGCCTTTTTTGCCAAACTCCTCCATTCGTAATTCATCCAGGAGGATTGGGGAATCAGCTTCCATTGCTTTCCTGACATCCATGACCGGAGGCAGGATTTCATATTCAACGCGGATCAACTCCGACGCTTCTTGCGCGATGTGGGAACTGCTCGCTGCGACCGCGGCAACCGCGTGTCCGAAGTAAAGGACTTTGTCGCGCGCAAGGATGTTGTTGCTCTGATAGCGCCGGTTGACGATGCCCTCGCCCAATTCAACAATTTTGCTCTCAAGGTCGGGCAGGTCATTGGCAGTGACCACTGCATGGACGCCCGCAAGTTTTTCGGCCTTGCTGGTATCAATGGATTTGATGCGCGCATGTGCATATGGACTGCGTAATACCGCTCCGTATAACATGCCGGGCAGGCGGATGTCCGCGCCATATTGGGCGCGGCCCGTGACTTTATCCACCCCGTCATGGCGTAGAGGGGAGGTACCGATAACTTTGTATTCGTTTGGTTTATCTAAAGTTGCCATGTCTTAGTCCTTTTGTTTTTAACCACGAAGGGCACAAAGGGGGAAAGGCAGTTTTGCCTTAAGGCTTTAAACCTTCGTGACCTTAGTGTCCTTTGTGGTAAAGAAGGTCTTAACCTTGAGCCGCATCCATCACTGCGCGCACGATTCTGTCATAACCTGTACACCGACATAAATTTCCTGCCAGCCATTCACGGACTTCCTGCTCGTCCGGGTTCGGATTCTGGTCAAGCAATGCCTTGCCCGCAATGATGAAGCCCGGTGTGCAATATCCGCATTGCAGGGCGGCATGTTCGACGAATTTTTGCTGTAGAGGATGAAGTCCATTTGATGTTGCGATTCCTTCGATCGTTGTCACAGATCGTCCTTGAATCTCCACAGCCAGCACAAGGCAGGAATTGACCAAAACGTCATCGAGAATGACGTTGCATGATCCGCAGTTGCCGTTGTTACAGCCTTCTTTTGTGCCCATGAGACCCAGTGTCTCACGCAAAACTTCCAACAGACTCTGATGCGGCTCGCACAGAAATTCGACTTCCTCGCGGTTGATGTTGGCTATCATATGAGTCTTATTGGACATATTGACCTCCTGCGCGTTCAATCGCTTTACCGAGAGCGCGTTCCACCAACACCGCGCACAAATGTATTCGATGTTCCGCCGTCCCGCGGAGGTCTGTAATGGGTCTGGCAATCGATTGAGCCAGGCGCGCGGCTTCCTTTATATTTTCGCGCGAGACGTCTTTTCCAGAGAGAAATGCTCCAGCATCTGAAGCGAGCAAAGGTGTTGGTGCGACCGCTCCGAGAGCAATTCTCGAAGAGACGAATCGCTTTCCATCTTCATCCAAAATCACCGACGCGCCCGCACCGACTACGGCGATGTCCATTTCGTTGCGGGGGATGAAACGCAGATAATGCGCGCCGAATCTTTCGTTAGGAGCATGGACACTGACCGACACAAGAAACTCGCCTGCCTGCAAAGCATTTTGACCGGGCGATATACAAAACTCTTCCACGGGAAGAACGCGTGAGCCATTCGGTCCTGTGATGTTGCAGGTCGCCTCATGGACGATCAACGCGGGAATCGCATCCGCGGCGGGCGAGGCGTTGCAGAGATTGCCTCCCACGCTGGCGCGATTTTGGATCTGTACACCGCCGATGAGTCGAATCCCATCCACAAGCCCTGGATAATGTTTGCTTACGTTCGGGTCACTGCAAATGTCATGACACGACGCGGCCGCGCCGATGCGAAGTCCATTTTGTAGATCAAATGTGATCTGTGTGAGTTCAGGGATATTCTTGATATCAATAACCAGCCCGGCTTTACGTCGTCCCTCCCGTAATTGCACGAGCAGGTCCGTGCCGCCACACAGGATTTTTGCATTGCCATTTTGACCGCCAATAAGTGTAGTGACTTCCACAATACTTTTCGGCGCAACATAATCGAATGATTGCATAACTCCTCCGGTGTAGGTAACAATCACAAGCGATTATACCCGCCCTGCTAAAAAGACCTCCGGATTCTGAAAGAATCCGGAGGTCTGGTAATTATTCTTCCTCTTCTTCCTTCTTCATGTCAAAAGCCTCATCAATTATCTCTAAAACTTCAGGCGTGAGTTTCGGCGCAACTTCCGCGGCTTTAATATTTTCGTGTAGTTGTTCCACGCGGCTTGCGCCTGTGATCACGGTGCTCACATTGGGATTCTTGAGGACCCAAGCGATGGACAATTGCGGGAGCGTACAACCGAGTTCTTTTGCGATTGGCTGGAGTGCGCCCACTTTTGCAAGCCTATCTTTGTTGGTTACGTCATCGTGAAGCCAATCATAGCCTTTGAGGGCGGCGCGGCTGTCTTTTGGAATCCCTTGGAGATATTTGCCCGTCAACATGCCAGAAGCCAGCGGACTGAATGTTGTTGAGCCATAGCCATAATCCTTGAACAGGCGCGCATATTCCTTCTCAAAGCGCTTGCGTTCAAAAAGATTATATTCAGTCTGTTCGGTTACCGGTTTATGCAGGTGATGTTTCTCTGCGATTTGGATCGCGGCGACGATCTCATCCGCATCCCATTCGGATGTACCCCAATACATGGCTTTGCCCCATTCGATGATATTGTGCATGGCCCACACGGTCTCTTCGATGGGTGTCGTTTTATCGGACCGGTGACAGTAGATCACATCCACATACTCAAGTTGCAGACGTTCAAGCGAACCGTTGATGCCTTCGATCAATCGTTTGCGGTTAAGCGTATTGCGCTCATTGATACCATCATGCAAACCCCAGAAGAATTTAGTCGTAGCAAGATAACTGCCTCGGCGCCATTTCAACTTCTTGAGGGCCTCGCCCATCACTTCCTCCGATTTGCCACTCGCATACACTTCGGCATTATCGAAGAAATTTACGCCCGCATCATACGCCGCAGCCATGATCTCGACTGCGGCTTTCACGTCCACCTGATTTTTGAATGTGACCCATGAACCAAATGAAAGTTCACTGACACGGATTCCCGTGCGCCCCAAATGACGATAATTCATATTGCCTCCGTTTAGTGTGATGATGCAATTATAATCTTCTCATGCAGATTTCATTCCGCTTCAGCCTTTATCTTTCAGCCTGTATCCTTTTTTTGACTGCTTGCACCCCTCAACCGACCGACAGCGCGCCTCCAGCTGTTGACCTGATCCCATTCGTCACCTCCACTGAGAGTCCGCTTCAAACTTCTGGACCTGTTGGCCTGGTGACCGCTGAGACGCCTCTTCCCAGCCCCACGCCTTTTACATACACCGTGCAAACAGGCGACACGATCAGCGGCATCGCTCTCAAGTTTGGAGTATCGATAGATGACTTGCAAGCCGCGAACCCTGAAGTCTCACCGAGCGCCATGTCTGTTGGGATAGTGTTGAAAATTCCCAGTAACCCTGATAACCCGTCCGGTGAGCCGACGCCCACTGCCGCGCCCTTTGCTATTGAACAAATTGAATGCTACCCAACTGCAAATAAAGGCATGTGGTGTTTCGTACTGGTTCATAATGATCTTTCTGACTTTATGGAAAACGTCAGCGCGCAGGTGACGTTGGTTGACTCGAACAATGCAACCCTAGCGAGTCTAACTGCATTATCGCCGTTGAATATTTTGCCTCCGAATACATCCCTGCCTTTAAGCGTTTTCTTCCCTCCTGATATTCCTGCGGATGCAAAGCCTCAAGTCCAGGTATTGACTGCCATTCGCTTGTTGCCGAATGATGAAAGATATTTGCCAGCCACGCTTAATAACACGCTCGTGCAAGTAAATGCGGATGGCCACAGCGCGCAAGTGAACGGATTGGTTTTGTCGCAGAGTCAGGCAACAGACGCGAGTCAGGTTTGGGTGGCAGCGACGGCCTACGATGTCGCGGGAAGCGTGATCGGAGTCCGCCGATGGGAATCGAACGTCGCATTATCAGCAGGCGGAAGTCTTCCGTTCGAGTTTCTGCTATCCAGTATTGGAGGAAAGATCGCGCGCGTCGAGTTTGCAGTGGAGGCTAGACCTTAGCCCCTCCGCCCATTGGAGGAGGCCGGGTGGGGGTCATTTCCCATTCAGCCACATATATCTTTCAATCGGAATTTGGATCGGTGTCACTACATATCCCTGAACGTAGGATTTGACCAATTCATACGAAAGCCAAGCGTGAATATTATTCAACATTATTCGCGTCCTTGGGATTTTGATTGCGGACAACGAATCCAAGTATGAGCATTCCAATGAGGATCAAAAAGACACAACATAATCCGAGCAGTATGAGTGTCAATGAAAGGGGTGGTCTGCCCCGGATCGGCACTTCGGTTGATTGGGTTGCGAAAGATGAAGTCGGGATGGCTGTTGGCGTGACCTGGTTTGCGAGTGCCGCGCCTGAAACCGGGACGATCGTGGGAACAAAGGTGGGGGTTGGCACTGCGGTCAGTTGCGTAGAGTCTGGCCGCGGCCTGGCATTGATCGCTTGCCGCCATGCACCCTCCAACCCCTCGAGGTCGAATCCATACGTTTGCAGAAGGGCCGTGTCGATGGATTGGCCATCGCGCAGGGAGAGCAGAAGTTCCGTCATTTTTTCCTGCCCATAAGTTTCGATCAGGAATTTTGTGAGGCTGTAAGACTGGGTGTACGAGAGATTTGCTTTATCTGGGACTTCTGAAAATCCGCCACTCAAGGAGCGCACCGTCAGCAAAGTGTCGCTGCGGATGGCATCATCCAATTGTTTTTGAGGGGCTGGTTCGAATTCGCCTTCACTATACACAGCCAGACCTTCATTGAGCCAGGTAGGCACGTCGCCGAGGCATGAAAAAGTTTGATGGCCCACCAGTATATGCGTCAGTTCATGGACAATTGCATCGCGCCACCACAGGGACGCGCCCGGAGGCAGGGAGCCACTCTGGCGCATTTCCCATGTCCATTCAGCGTTTACGGTTTTGCCAGGGGAAAATTGTGGAAAGGCTTTGGCGATCACTTCACCACATGTTTGTTGTTCGTTCCCATATTCCAAGATGATGGATCGAATTTCTGAATCAGAAGTGATCGCGGCGCTGAACGTGACCGATTCAGGAAATTTGATAACAGCCTCATTGTTTGTAACAGTCGCACGGGGATAGGCAAATGCCGTTGTAGTGGCGAATAGGCTCAGGCCAACAATGAGCGCAATGATTTTTTTCTGCATAAAATACTCCAAAGGAAGTCTGTTCATAAAGTGTATCATACGAAAAAATGCCGCCTTCCAATCTCATTTCAATCAAGAAGCAGTTGTTTGACGCATGTTTCTCTTGCATGTATAATCTTTTAAGTCTCCCATCGTGGAGACTTTGTTGAGGTATATATGGCCTTACGCGGCAATCTACGTGACTTTACAATTACACAACTCCTGAACTTGATCAATCTGGCGCAAAAGACTGGCACGCTTGTTGTGGATGGTCCTAGTGAACAGGCCTATGTTTCCTTCCGCGAAGGAAAACTGGCGTACGCGCGCGTAGGTCAGGATGATGGAAGCCTGGCCGCGGTTCTGCATAAAGCCAACAAACTGACGGTCAATCAATATCGCGCCATTGTTGAGCGGGCAGGAAAGATCACAGACAAAGAGTTGGGATTGTTGCTGATTAATGCAGGCTATTTGTCGCAAGAAGAAATCCTTGCCAACTTGCAGGGCTATTTTACGGAGGCCATCCGGCGTCTCTTTACCTGGGTGGAAGGCTTCTTCCGTTTCGAAGGCGAAATGTTGGCGCCCGAGGACCGCATCAATGTGCGGCTTGATCTGGAAAACATAATTATTGAAGGCTCACGTCAATTGCGTGAATGGGAACAATTGCAGGATGAAATTCCCAGCCTTGAGATGGCCCTCAAATTTACCGACCGGCCATTGAAGAATGTGAATTTGAGTGTTGAAGAGTGGCGCGTAGTTTCATTTATCAACCCAAAAAATACAATGAAACAGATCGCCCAGACGAACAAGATGAACGATCATGAAGTCCGCCGTATTGTGTATGGACTGTTACAGGCAGGGCTTGTGGAGATCATCCGACCAGAGGGCATGATTGTTCAACAGCACCCGAGCACATTCCCCACTCAAAACAAGGAAGAACAGAAATCGTTGGTCAATAAATTGATTGGGCGTATTCGTACACTTTAATTGTTAAGGTGGAAGGACAGATATTATGCAAACAGTAAAAATGGTGGTTACAGGCCCATTCAGCGCCGGCAAGACTGAGTTTATTCAGTCTGTCAGCGAAATTGATGTTGTCTCTACTGAGCGAAAGATCTCGAGCTCAGCAGAGCGTTCTGTTAAGGAATCCACAACAGTCGCGATGGATTTTGGCCGCATTACTGTGGATGAAGATCTTGTTCTTTATCTATTTGGAACGCCCGGGCAGAAACGTTTCGATTTCATGTGGGAGATCCTTTCAGAAGGTATGCTGGGCTTTATCGTCATGGTAGATAGCACCCGGCCTGAGACCTTCCGTGAAGCGCGCTCCATCCTTGAGACCTTTCGCGCCTACGCGCCCACTCCCTACGTCGTGGCGGCAAACAAACAGGACCGCGAAGACGCCTGGGACATGGAAGACATGCGTCATGCCTTACGCCTTGAAAGCAAAGTGAGATTCCTTCCATGCGTCGCTACTGATAAGGACACAGTTAAATCTGTTCTTCTTGAATTACTCTATAGCATCCTTGCTGAAATGGAGTCGGGAGGCTAAGGGGAACCCGACCGTTGGAACGTCGTGTCATCAATAACTACTGATCAAGGGATAGTACATTACGAAGTATACGGGCGCGGAAGGCCCGTCATTCTTCTGCATGGGTGGCTGGGTTCGTGGGGCTTATGGCAGGAGACAATGGGTTTTCTAGGGCGTTACTACCGCACCTACGCGCTGGATTTTTGGGGGTTTGGTGAATCAGGCAGGAAACGTGAAACCTACGCCGTTCAGGATTTTGTCAGTCTCGTAAACCAATTCATGGATCAATTGGGCATTGTGAACGCGCCGTTGGTGGGTCATAGTATGGGCGGTACGGTCAGTCTTTCTGTCGCGATCCGCTATCCCGAACGTGTCAGCAAAGTGGTCGTTGTGGGTTCGCCGATGGTAGGTTCGTCGCTTTCGCCATTGTTAAAACTTTTGGGTCTGCGCCCGGTTGGTTTCATGCTTTTCAACATGATGGGCTTATTCCGGGCGGGCATGCGAGTGTATTCTCCTTTTATCTGCAGAGACCCGCGCTTCCCGGATATGATGGACCGTGACCTCACCCGCACAACCCTGGAATCTTTTCTGCGTTCCATCGGCTCTCTCCGCCGCACCGACCTGCGCCCGATGCTGGATCAGATCAAAGTGCCTGCGATGGGGATCTACGGTGACCGCGACATAATTGTCCACCCGAAACAATGGCAGCCGATGCAAAAGGGAATAGGTCACGCGCAGATCGAGCGGCTCCCGTTAGCGGGGCATTTTCCCATGCTGGAGGAGCCCCAACGGTTCGCTGAGAGGCTCAAAGCCTTCCTCGACCAGGAAGATGGTTTTCAGGCCCCACAGGTATCCGCGTCTCTATCCCCATTACCGTCCGTGACTCTTTCCCCATGAACACCATTACGACCTATCATTATCCAAATCGGATGGGGCGCATCATACTCTTATCCATGGAAGAAGTAATGGGCAGGAATGGAGTCAATGCTCTGCTTAAACTCGCCTCGCTTCCCTCTCTGATCGAAAATTACCCATCTGATACCGCCGAACCTGCCTTTGCTTTTTCAACGGTCAGTAATCTCACAGAAATGCTGGAGCAGGCTTACGGTCCACACGGCGGACGCGGCCTTGCTCTCCGTATTGGGCGTGCCTGCTTTAATTATGGCGTGCGTCAATATAGTACGCAATTAGGCTTAACACAGATGGCTTTTCGATTGTTGCCACTCCCTGCAAAATTGCATGCCGGGGCCAGGGCTTTTGCTGAGTTATTCAATAACTTCACCGACCAGCGAGTGCGCGTGGAAGAAGAGGGCAGAACCATTCTCTGGCACATTGAGCGTTGTCCGTTATGCTGGGAGCGGAAGGCGCAGGACCCGGTCTGTCACCTGGCGGTCGGCTTGTTACAGGAAGCTTTATATTGGCTGAGTGGGGGAAAGGTCTTCAACGTGGAGGAAAAGACCTGCATTGCCGCAGGAGATCAAACCTGCACCATTGTGATCGATCAAGCTCCCCTTTCCTGACCAGTTTTATTATCCAGACAAATTTGTAGTTGATACAGGTGCGAACTTCCCGCCCCTGTTTTTTTGATTTTGTGGAATAATTGCTCATAGATATGCTCAAGGTAATCCTCAACGCCCCCCATCCAATATCGCCATTTAATGAACCCGCACGGGATCTGCGCATACAAAATAACCCTCTTTGGTTAACTCAGCGAAACGTGTTGGCGCCTTACACCACGCGTGAACTGGAACTAAAGCAAGGTCAGCGCCTGCCTCCGAATCGAGAGGAAACAATTGTCTATCGCGATAATTTGTTTTTTGACGAAGAATATATGCGCACTTTCATTACCATGGCTCGTGAAAGAGGACGTGCATGCCGGGCCGCGTTTTCTACAGAAGACCCCGCTTTTAGGGAACATGCGCTTCCACTTTCCACCTCGTACGCGCCCGCAGGTCAACTTTATCTGGCAGACTTGTGGTATTACCCACGTGGACCCGTCGCCGACGTGGAACCTCTGGTCATTGATCTTGAAGCGCGCGAAATGGGATACTATCATGTTCCTACCTATATGGCTGACCAAAGTGGTGACCTGGTCTTCCAGGTCCCCTTGCGTGCCTTGATCGCCATTGACTCATGGGTGCATATATTCATCGCAGATGTGGTGTTTGGCGTGTTCTCACGCGCTCTACATGCTTCTCAGCGGTTAAATATTGATTTTATGTATAAATTAAGAATTCTGAGTAAGGCAATTTATGAAGGACGCCAAGTACTAGAGTGTTCGGAATTGGTGAAGATTGGTAAGAATTGTGTCATTGATCCACATGCCATAATTCATGGACCGACCACTATAGGGGATAACGTAACAATTGAGGCAGGAGCTGTAATCGATAACTGTATCATTGGTAATAATGTTCATGTTGCGCATGGTGCCCAGTTAATGCTCTCAGTGGTAGGTGATGGGACTTTTTTGCCTTTCCGCGCCGCCCTGTTCATGACCACCGTGATGGAAAACAGCATGATCGCACAAAACACTTGCCTGCAAATGTGCGTGGTGGGACGTAACACATTTATTGGCGCTGGCTCCACATTTACAGATTACAACCTTATCCCCGCGCCGATACGTGCGCTGGATGGGCATGGCAAGTTGAATATCTCAAACCGCCCCGTGATCGGAAGCGCGGTGGGGCACAATTGTCGTTTGGGTTCCGGGCTGATCGTCTATCCTGCGCGCACAATCGAGTCTGATGTGGTGCTGGCTGCATCAAAGGACCGCCGTGTAATTGACGGGGATATTCGTTACGAAGATAGCGATCACCACAAATTCAAATCTGCCGGTCTGCACCGACGGTTATATCCGCGTCCGGGTGAGCGCGAATTGGAATCATGGTAACAAGTGGATACTTTTGCGTTCATCATTCATCCCATCGACCCGAAGCGGGATGTCAGCCGCAAGTTTCCCTTCCTTGGACGCGTGCTTAATGAGAGACAGATAGATTTCTTCTCAACGTTCTTCCCGCCAGTCTATATCTCGGAAATAGAAGGTATCAGGTCTGAAGCGACGGGCAAGGAAATAAGAGGCTGGTTCATTGCCTGCCCGTACACTCCACGGCGCATGATGGAATTGCCAGAGCAGACGGTATATCGTAAGATCATTCAAACGGGGCGCCTGGCTGAAAAATTGGGTGCACAAATGCTGGGATTGGGCGCGTTTACTTCTGTGATTGGCGACGCAGGGATTACAATTGCAAATGCTCTGGATGTGCCTGTCACAACCGGGGATTCGTATACGGTGACCGTTGCTGTGGATGCCCTCCGTGAGGCGGCCACTGTTATGGATATCCCGTTCAGAGGCACCACGGCCGCAGTGGTGGGCGCGACGGGCGCTATCGGACAGATTTGTGCCGAGCTGCTGGCTGAGGATGTTGAACGCCTCTACCTGATCGGCCGAAGACAGGACGCGCTGGAAGAACTGAGAGACAGGCTGCAGGCCCAGGCAAGAACGCTTCGACCGGGCCTGGCGCAAGCCGACCTGGTGATCAGTACCACGATGGATGTTTTGACGGACGCGCAATTAATCCTGACCGTAACGAGCTCAATTGACGATATTATCCGTCCTGAGCATTTGCAGCCTGGTAGTGTGGTGTGTGATGTGGCACGCCCTCGTGATGTTTCTGCAATGGTGGCAGCGGCAAGAGATGATATATTAGTGATTGACGGTGGAATGGTTGATGTTCCAGGACTCGTCAATTTCCACTTTGACTTCGGTTTTCCGCCTGGAAAGGCCTATGCCTGTATGGCTGAGGCGATTGCCCTAACGCTGGAAGGCCGATTTGAGGATTATACATTGGGCAAACATCTGACAAGAGAACGCGTGGAAGAGATTGATGCAATGGCAAAGAAACACGGCTTTCGCTTGAGCGGTTTTCGTTCGTTCGAGCGTGAGGTGACAGAACAACAAATTGAAACAGTGCGCCGCAATGCGAAGAACGCCCGCAAATCGCATGCGTTGCGCACGTAACTTTGGAGGCCGCTTATGGGAAAAGCACGCCTGTTGGTTGTGGAAGACGATATTGACATCGGAAACATGTTGAAGATCTATTTCAGCGGAATGGATTTCGATGTGGATGTCGCGGTGCGCGGTTCAGATGCGTTGGAGAAAACAAAACAAGTCCTGCCTCATCTGATCGTGCTCGACATTATGCTGCCGGATATTGATGGCTATGAGGTGTGTCGTAATTTGCGCACCAGTATGCGCACTAGTCATATTCCTGTTATTTTTCTCACGCAAAAAGATGAGCGTAGCGACAAATTGCAGGGCCTTGAGCTGGGCGCAGATGATTACATCACCAAGCCGTTCGATATTGAAGAGCTCAAACTACGCGTGCAGGGCGCCATCAGACGTTCTGAACGTGAGAGTCTGACCGACCCCCGCTCTGGACTCCCCGCTGGGCGCCTGATCGAGGAACAATTGCGCCGCATCATTCGGGAAAAAGGTTGGGCCCTGCTCGATGCAGGCATTAACAACTTTGATTCCTTTAAGAATGTCTACGGTTTTGTGACCGGCGATGATGTTTTGCGCTTTTCTGCCATGATGATTGGTGAAGTGGTGGATGAAGTTGGAAACCTCTCTGATTTTATTGGTCATGCGGGTGGCGACAATTTCATTATCATCACAACTGATGAAAAGGCGGAGGCGATAAAGTCGCGCCTCAAAGAAAGATTCGATAAGGAAGTGCAAACACACTATAACTTCATGGATCGCCAGCAGGGATTCATTCAATCTCCCGCGACCGACGGTACTACCGTAAAAGTGCCATTCATGAATATGCTAATCGGCGTAGTTTCGCCCACCCAACATTCCTTTGCAGATATTCGTGAAATTACCGAGTTATCTGCCGAAGCGCGTCGCCAGGATGTTGCGGCTGGCGGATAAGGTGATATCTGATAATGTTTGCCGGGCAGGAAGTGGGCCTTGGGTTGGTCATCTTGGCACTGGTACTGTTTGTCTCAGTACTGGTTGTGATCCTATTGCGACGCCTGCCGCGTAATACCCTGGTGGCACAGAATTCTGCTTCAACTTTAATTTTCCCTCAAACTACAAATTCAAATGAGTCCGTATTGATCGTTCAGCCTGGTGGGCGTATCGAATATATTAATGATATGGGGCGCGAATGGTTTGGGCTGCGCGCCGATGAACCCTCAGATCTGGAGCGATTGATCCGCCGCGCCCGGCCCGCAGAAGATCTTTTGAATCTTTGTGTCCACCCG
>JAXIPJ010000132.1:0-2959 GCA_045402985.1 Anaerolineales bacterium | reverse complement strand
GAATACACTCTCGAAGAGTCCAAGTTTTTGAGTGAGGATGCTTGCCATGGGGATTTGAAGTCCCACTGCCACACCGCCAATTAAACCGATAAGAATGATCACGAAAATGGGTTGCATGTCCTTTATCTCTATCCTTTGTTTTGGGTTTTGGATATGATACTTGATTTTCATCCCTTCTTCTGTGAACTTTTGCGTTTGTGACCCTGGTCTATTTCGATTATTATTCAGATATTGAATGCCATGACCAAACCATTATTTGATAAACACCCTGATCTTGTGGTGAGGCAGGTGAGTCCGTTCAATGCCGGGCCGCCTCCCAAATTACTGAATCGGTCTTATATCACGCCCACGGAGCTGTTCTTCGTGCGCAGTCATGGCGAGGTGCCTAAGGTGGAGGTGGACTCGTATCGGTTGGAAATAAATGGCAGGGTCTTACAGCATTTGTCTTTATCGCTCGGCGAGATCAAAAATAATTTTGAGCGTGTGAACATCTCCGCGACTTTACAATGCGCAGGGAATCGACGTGAGGAATTAATGGCTTTGAAATCGATCCCGAATGAGTTGGGCTGGGGAGTGGATGCCATTAGCCATGCCGTTTGGGCTGGAGTCAGGCTTCGGGATGTGCTGACAGCTGCGGGCGTGGAAGGCGAAGCGGATCTTCATCTGCAAGTGGAATTTAGCGGGCTGGATGAGGTAAGACGTCTCAATAAGTGTTTTCGATATGGCGGGTCCATCCCACTTGCAAAGGGACTGTGTCCCGAAGTAATTTTGGCGTATGAAATGAATGGTGAGCCGCTGACACCTGTGCATGGATTTCCGTTGCGAACAATTGTGCCAGGCTATGTTGGCGCGCGTAGCGTTAAGTGGCTGGATCGTATTACCTTGCAAGACGAGCCCTCACAAAATTATTTTCAAAGCCATGCGTATCGGTTGTTTGCTGCGCACATTGGCCCTGAGACTGTGAATTGGGAGGATGGGGTGATGCTTGGTGATATGAATATTACCTCTGTGATCTGTTCACATTCTGAGAATGAACGGATACCTTCAGGGGCTGTGACTGTGCAGGGATATTCGATAACGGGTGGCAGGGAAATTGCGCGTGTAGAGGTCTCTTGGGATGGCGGCAGCAACTGGGTGCAGTCAGAATTGTCTAATGATACAAGTTGTTGGGCGTGGACGTTATGGAAGGCAAACTTTGAGCTAAAACCGGGAAAATATCAACTGGTTGTGCGTGCCATGGACACTTCTGCGAACACACAACCACAGGATATTTCGCATGTGTGGAATTTTAAAGGGTATATGAATAATGCCTGGCATCGGGTGAATATTGAAGTGATTTGATAGTAGAAGGGTATAAACACAGAGAGTGGTCTTACTTTTTCAAATACCCTTGCGCGGCTTCCAGAAATTCCCGTGCCTGATTGATCATATATATTGCAACATCCTTTTCGATATTTGTCTCAACACCATAATCTCCTGCAAGCCGTTTATCGAAAGCGTCTATTAACCAACGATGGAATTTAGCATCCATCTCCCTTGTTTTTGCAAAGTTTTCTCCAAATGCAGCATGGACCCCGCTATGCTTGCTGAACGTTAATCCTTTTTTCGTTCAACAAAGCTTCCGCGATGTAGAACATTGCATAATATGCCCGCCCTGCAGCAACATTAGATTTGTTATGGTCAACAAGAATTTCAGCGGCTTCTATAGCATCAATGGCTTTCTCAAGCAATTTCTTGCTGTAGTTCTTCATGCAGGAACTCCATCAATACGAATATTGCGTAGCAACGGTGTGTCGCTATTTTTCCACTGAGTTTCTTTCATGATTACACGGCTAATGCTAATTCCGTAATCGAGTGATAACTTGCTGATTAATTCTCCGGTTCGGTCAATTTCTCGACCATAACTTTCGTAGTTATTTAACACAATCATCACATCAATATCTGAATCAGGCTGAGCCACCCCGCGCGCATATGACCCATACAGGTACAACTCCTTGAGTTTGTCACCGTAAATGCGGGCAAGCCCTTCCTTCAATTCTTTCATTATTTTCCTGATGCGCTCAGGCACTTTTGCGTTCATGTCTTTATATTACCATAACCCCATACTCACCAATCATCTGTAAAACCAGTAAAATTTACAGGCTGATGGCTTTGATATATCGCTCTGCAGATCGCTTCACCGCGGACTTGGCATCGGGTGCCACGAGATAGTCCCACCAGCCGCCATAGATGCGATCAAAGTCATACGGTTCGACTGCCTCGACGATGTGCTCGACCGTGTTCGCGTTCAGGGGAATCATATTGGGGTAGCTATACATAAAACTGACATAGCGCCTGTCCTGAGCGACCTGCATGGTATCCCCAACCAACAGCGCACCGCGGCCCTCCGCGCCATCTGGCCAGTGTAAGACTGTAGAACCCGGGAAATGACCACCGCACCGTATTAACGTTAACCCACCCATCAATTCACTGAGCTCTCCCGTCCAGAATACAAAGGCTGAGTCAGGCTGCATCACCCACTCACGATTGTCCGCGTGCCAGTAGATGGGCGCGTTATCGAAGGCATGACTCCATTCCACCAGCGACCCAATCGTATGCGGATGCGAGGCGGCGATGGCCGAAATCCCACCGCGTGCACGGATCGCTTCGACTGTGGCATCATCCAGCAGACTGACGCAATCCCATAAAACGTTCCCATTTGGTGTTTGCACCAGCAGCGCGCGTTGACCGATGGCAAAGCCAGGGACTGTGCCAATGCCCGTCAGATTGACATCAACGTCTTCGACCCGATTGTGATATTCCTTCTGCATTTCAGGCATGGTCGTCCAGCGTTGACCTTTTTGCCCAATGTACTGACGTTCATCTTCACAAATGAGACAATGCTCGGGCGGCGCGTCGGTTTCCTCATATTGAACTCCGCAGGTGGCGCAGATGTAGTTTGTCATGTTGATATCTCCTC
>JAXIPJ010000432.1:0-31591 GCA_045402985.1 Anaerolineales bacterium | reverse complement strand
TCTGGCTGATCTGGGTTTGGAATAGCCTGTTCGGTTAATCTTTTCCAGCGCATTGGAGAATTGAATGCTCTCTATAATATTGTATAAAGCCGCTCCGCCTGAAAAAAAGGGCGTGCTGAGTACACTAGCACTCTTCGGCGTTAACTATTTAACTTCTTATTACTACGCTGGAGGACTTAGTTTGTATTAACATGATTGATCCTAAAGATAATCAAGATACCTCCTTCATACATCGCACCACAGAGGCCAAACCCCCGCGCTCCTTGAGTCATTGGTTCATCGGGCGGCCTCTATCCACTGCCGATGCGCCGCACCAGACCATCGGTAAAGCCATCGGATTAGCCGTCTTTGCATCAGACGCTCTCTCGTCCACTGCCTATGCCACGCAGGAAATTATGATCATTCTTGCAGCCGCGGGTACGATGGCATTTGGATACGTTTTTCCAATCTCGCTTGCCATCGTAATTCTGATGACCGTTGTTACCATTTCCTATGAACAGACCATTCATGCCTATCCCGGCGGGGGCGGTGCATATATCGTGTCCAGGGATAATCTTGGTGAGGCACCAGCCCAAGTGGCGGGCGCGGCTCTGCTCACAGATTACATCCTGACTGTCGCGGTATCCGTTGCGGCTGGTGTTGCACAAATTGTCTCGGCTTATCCGCAGTTCTTCCCTTACCGGGTGTGGATTTCCGTGGCCGCTGTCTTCCTTATTATGCTGATTAACCTACGCGGGGTCAAAGAATCAGGTGCCGCATTTTCCCTCCCAAGTTACTTTTTCATCGTGGTGCTTTTCGTGACAGTTGCGACAGGTTTGATGCGCTACGCCAGTGGAATGTTAGGTGTTGTCATTGACCCACCTCACCTTGAAGTTGAGAATGTACTTTCTGCAATTACCCCATTCCTTATTCTCCATGCGTTCTCAAGTGGTACAGCCGCCCTGACCGGCATTGAAGCCATATCGAATGGGATCACCGCTTTTAAGGAACCGCGCAGTCGTAACGCCGGTATCACGCTGATCTGGATGGCAGTTATTCTGGCTACATTTTTCCTGAGCATCTCATTTCTTGCCAATCATATCAGCGCGATCCCCTCGGAATCCGAGACAGTCATTTCCCAACTGGGACGCACGGTTTTCAACGGACGCGGCATTCCATACTTACTGGTTATTTCTGCAACAACGGTCATTCTTATTATGGCGGCGAATACTGCTTTTGCCGATTTTCCTCGCTTGAGCGCGCTCGCCGCAGGAGATGGCTTCCTACCGCGCCAGTTAACCTTCCGTGGCAGCCGCTTGGTCTACTCCAACGGGATTGTAACACTGGCGATCATTGCATCCATATTGATCATCATCTTCAAAGCCAGTGTTACTTTGTTGATTCCTCTGTATGCCATCGGCGTGTTCCTTTCTTTTACGCTTTCACAAACCGGCATGGCGAAACGCTGGTGGAAGATCGGTCATTTGAAGCTGGGCGAAGAGATTATTGAGACGGGCTCGACGCTCAAATATGAGCCAGGCTGGCAATACAAAATGGTGATCAATGGTTTCGGCGCTTTCTGTACAGCCATCGTCATGATCATATTTGCCGTCACCAAGTTCCGTGAAGGCGCCTGGGTAGTGCTCATCATTATTCCATTGCTCGTTAAGATTTTCTTTACCATCCATCATCATTACAAAGATCTTGCATCACACCTCACGCTGGATCAGTTTGGCGGGTTGCCTGCACGCCAAACCCGTCATCGCATCATCCTGCCTGTCAGCGGAATTCACCAGGGCGCGCTGGAAGCCCTGCGTTATGCAAAGCTGCTTTCAGACGATGTGACCGCCGTACACGTTTCAATTGACCCGACAGAAACCGTGAAGGTACAGAAAAAGTGGAAAACATGGGGGGAGGGAACGCGCCTCATCACTCTCGATTCGCCTTTCCGCCTCTTTATTGAACCTTTGCTCGAGTATATTGAAGAGATTATTGACAACCGCCAGCCAAACGAGACTATCACGATCGTTGTCCCGCAGTTCCTACCCTCCAAGCGCTGGCATAAGGCACTACACATGCGCACTGCAGAGGTTCTGCGCCAGGAACTATTGTCAAAGCATGGGGTCGTCGTGACCGATGTTCCTTACCATGTACACAAGGAAAAGAAGGCGTAAGTCTTACGAATTTTATTATCGTTGGATAGCGACAGGATGTATGACCCCGGCTGCGAGCAATTAGCAAAACTTCTAACACATCCAAAGAACTAAATATATTTCCATTTGGTAATAATCCTATAAAGATACGCGACTGGCTTAAGGCGATAATCTGCCACTCCAATACCCATATGTATAACAAGAGAGACCCTGAAATCAATTTCAGGGTCTCTTTTGTTCCTCGTCCCCAGGTGCTATACTCAGACAAACGCCGTCTAAAAACTACCTGGTTCCAATTTGAGCGCATAAATAGCAAAACCAGAAGTTTGAATTTAGCCTGTAAATTGTTCCAAAGAATTGCAGAAAACTTTGAGATGACGCTAAGAACTTTTATTGGATTATTTCGAGAGGCGTATAAAATCTGGCTGGAGGACCGTGCCCAAAGATTGGGTGCAGCGCTGGCATATTATGCACTCTTCTCGATCGCGCCGCTATTGGTCATTGTGATCGCCATCGCTGGATTGGTATTCGATGAAGCCGCGGCCAGAAACCAGATTGTTGCCGCACTGACAACCCAGATCGGTGCTGAGGCGGCCACCACCGTTGACCAATTAATGGCGGGAGTACATGCGTCCGGTTCAGATACACTTACCACGATCGTCAGCGTGATCATCCTCATGATCGGCGCGACCGGTTTGTTCGCTCAACTAAAAGACGCGCTGAATACGATCTGGCATGTGCGGGCCAAGCCTCCCATAAATTTTGTCGGAGGCATACTCAGGGCAGCGCGGGACAGAATGATGTCCACTGTGATGGTGGCAAGTGTGGGAATTATCCTGCTGGCGGCGCTGGCTATTAGTGCCGCCTTAACTGTGCTAAGCGGCTGGCTTGAGAGCATTACGCCGGGTGCGTCATATATCTGGCGAGGCGGCAATTTGCTAATGGGATTCGGTCTGACCACCCTGTTATTCGCGCTCATGTTCAAAGTGTTACCAGATGTGCATATTACCTGGCGCGTGGCCGGGGTGGGCGCATTGATCACCTCCATTTTATTCAATTTGGGTACGTTCGTACTGGGTTTGTATCTGCGTTACGGCGGCGTTGCCTCGATATTGGGCGCAGTGGGCTCATTTGTAGTGGTGCTCATCTGGGCTTATTATTCCGCGCAGATGGTGTTCTTCGGAGCAAAGTTCGCGCAGGTCTACGCGGCTGCAATTGGCAAACCGATCATGCCCACGCCGCGTGCGATAAGTTTAAGACCGCCCAAATCGGCCGTATAAAAAAATTTAACCTTTCAACGCCTGCCTGAAATCATAAATCCTATCTTTTACTTCCCACTTCTTTTTGCAATTCGTACATTCCAGATAGTCATGCTTTTCTACAAGTGGCGAGTGCCCACAATCAGGACATTTAAAGTATGACAATGCATCCATTTCCCGATTCTTAATATGTGAGGCCTGTCTGTCACTCACCGCCTTTACAAATATGGAGGGTGTAAATTGCCAAAATGCGCCTGTCCATTGAAGTAACGAATCAAGAAAAACGAGAATACTTGTGGGAATAACGCGCTTTAGAAAACCAACGCGAAAATAGGATAGCGTCAGGGTCTTTTGAATTGCAAAGCCTAGTTCCTCCAGCCAGTTGCGAACGGCCTTGGGATGAAAATCAAAATTGAGTTTCACGAACTCGACAGGTTCCAGCGTAAATGGACTCCACTTTTGTTTCCCAAGCAGGTAACGCAGGATCGATTTGAGATTATGTTTATTGGCGAATTCAAGAATAAATATCCCATCTGGTTCCAGCACATTCTTCACCTGACCCAATGCCTTCGGCGCGTCTGCCATATGATGGAGAACGCGGATCATTGTGGCCGCGTCGAATAACCCATCCACAAAGGGGAGACGATACGCATCAGCGGCGACGTAGATATATTTATCAGAGTTGCCTAGCCTCTGTTGAGCCTGTTCCAGTTGAGTGCGCGAATAATCGAGCAGAACAATTTGATCAAAGCCGAAGTAGCGCGGCGTATTTCGTCCCGCACCCGCTCCAAGTTCCAGTAAGAGGCGTCCGCTTTTCGGCAGGAGTCGCTGGAGGGCAATGGCTTCGGTGCGATCCTCGTATTCGCGTCCACCTTTATCCCAAAAGGAAGTTTGATAGTCGGAGCCTTCGTAGTCGCAAACGGGGGGATTAGTCATATAGTCTATTAGTCGTCAGTCTTTTAGTCGGAATTGAAAAGTCGGATGGCGGGCATATTGTACCCGACCATCCGACTGTGCAACTATCTAACTATTAGACTACTGAACTATCAAACTATCTTCCGATCGCCCGATAATTGAACCCCATCGCTTTCATCAATTTGGGGTCATAGATATTACGCCCATCGTAAATGGCAGGCGTGATCAGCAATTCCTTGATCCTTTCAAGATCGAGTTGTTTGAATTCGTTCCATGGTGTGACGACGATCAACGCGTCGCAACCCTCCGTCATTTTATAGACATCATCGAAAATTTCAACATCAGGCATTAAAGGAGCCGCGGCTTTGCGCGCTACGGGATCATACCCACGAACCTTCGCGCCTGCCGCCGTCAGCGCAACCGAAATATCAACCGAAGGTGCATCACGCATATCGTCAGTGTTTTCTTTGAAAGCGAGGCCCAACAAACCAATGGTTTTGGCTTTCAAATCACCACCCAGCAGCTTTTCGACATTTTTTGCAACAGCGCTGCGGCGATCATAATTGACACTCATCACATCATTTAAAATGCGTGGGTTGAGTCCCTTTTCCTTTGCCATAAAAGCCAGTGCCTGCACGTCTTTGGGGAAACAAGATCCACCCCAGCCCAGGCCTGCATCCAGGAAGTAACGACCGATACGCGCATCATAGCCCATGCCCGCCGCCACTTCCTTTACATCCGCACCATACGCTTCGCAAACATCAGCCAGTTCGTTGATGAAGGAGATCTTGGCAGCCAGGAAGGCGTTGCTGGCATATTTGATCATTTCAGCAGTGCGCAGATCTGTGATGACAATGGGCGCGCGCAAGGGCAAATGTAATTGCGCCACCTTGTTCGCGGCGTCTTTATCCAGTGAGCCAATCACATTGCGATGCGGGCTCATGAAATCGGCGATGGCTGAACCTTCGCGCAGGAACTCAGGGCAGGATACCACCGCGAACTCAATTGGCTTGGGTTGGGCACCCTTCACGATATCGGCGACCCAGTCCCCGGTCCCGATTGGAACCGTGGATTTATTGATGATAATTAGCGGAGCGGTCATGCTTTTGGCGATAGACTTGGCTGCTGATTCGACATACTTCAGATCCGCATTGCCATCCACGCCTGAAGGAGTCCCCACAGCAATAAATGCAAACTCTGCGCCATCTAATCCCTCTTCATAGGAATTGGTAAATGACAAACGCCCACTCTTCACATTGCGCTTCACCAATTCTTCAAGGCCCGGTTCATAAATGGGCATAATACCCTTCCTGAGATTCTCGACGCGCTTTTCATCCACATCGAGTGCAACGACATTGTTCCCCAGGTCGGCAAAACAGGATGCAGTTACCAGGCCGACGTATCCAACGCCGACGACACAGATTTGTTTCATATGTTTATACCTCTTTTGTTTTAGATTATTATGGTATAGCCGCCTGCTTCGAGTAAACGACCATTCATTGCATGACCCAAACTGATGAAGGAGGTTACAGATTTGGTGGGGAGTTGCTGAATGTATAAGTTACAACGACTGTTTCCTGATCTTCGTTTCAAACACTTCGTTGATGGCATTCAGGAATTTGTCCATCTGAATGGGCTTCGACAAATAACCATCACAACCCGCATCCAGTGCACGCTTACGCTCACTGGGGCGCGTGTAGGCAGAAAGAGCATATAACGGAATAAATTTTGTGGTTTCATTTGATTTCAATTTTTCAGCCGCCTCCCATCCGTCCATTTCAGGCAACCCCAGATCCATCAGAATCATATCCGGGTGCTGCAAACGGGCCGCATCCACACCATCACGCCCATTGACCGCCAGAAAAACATCGTAGCCAGCGCGCTCCAAAATAAAACGCACCAGTTCGTAATTATCCATATTATCTTCAACGACCAAAATGCGTCCCTTACTCATTACTTTTAAATATACCGCGTCTCAGCCCCGCAAGCAATGACGTATAATCCATTTTATGCGCTACCTCTTTGTAGTGGATGGCCGCTCCCCCACTGCACTAAATTGGATCCGTCACTTTGCCGAACGCGGCGACGAAATATACATTGCATCCACTTTTGCCTGCTCTTTGGATTTCCCAATTAATGGACTCGAAATTACACCTGTGGCATTTAGCGCGTTTAAGAAGCATTCCCAACGCCCCGGCAGCGCCTCCTCGAGGACTTTGGGCCTGCGCACCATTATCAGACAGCGGCTTGGCCCTCTAACGGTTCGGCGCGCATCACATAAACTGCGGGCTTTTATCGAGAGAGTTAAACCTGATCTCATCCACGCCATGCGGATTCCTTACGAAGGCATGCTCGCTACGTTCGCGCGAAGCAGTGCGAGGAACAGCGTTCAGGCGCCTCTAATTGTTTCCAGTTGGGGCAACGACTTCACCTTGCACGCGCCTTCTTCGCGTTTAATGGGTCAATATACACATCGCACACTGCAATCCACAGACGCGTTTCACACCGATTGTCAGCGCGACATTCGGCTGGCAAATGAATGGGGGTTGGACTCTTCAAAGCCGAGCCTGGTTGCACCCGGCAACGGTGGGATCAGGCTGGATGTTTTCCATCCCAACTCAAAACCTGTGGATGAGCCAATTATCATCAACCCGCGTGGCTTTCGTCCCTATGTTCGCAACGACGCTTTTTTTAAAGCCATTCCACTCGTCCTCGCAAGGCAGCCAAATACAAAATTCATTTGCGCTTCCATGGCTGGCGAGCCGCAGGCAGTTCAGTGGGTCAAAGAATTAGAGATCGGTCATGCAGTCGAATTGCTGCCCCTATTACCACATGCACAAATGGCGCAGACCTTCCGCCGCGCGCAGATCGTTGTATCACCCAGCATTCACGACGGCACACCGAACACTTTGCTCGAAGGTATCGCCTGCGGATGCTTCCCCGTGGCGGGTGATCTGGAATCCATTCGTGAGTGGATCGCGCCCAATGAAAACGGTTTGCTATTCGATTCAAATAGTCCTCAATCCATTGCAAATGCAATTATCGCTGCAATTGAAAACAAAGACTTGCGAAAAAAAGCCGCAAGCCTGAATAATGAAATGATCTCCACCCGCGCGGAGTATAAGCACAATATGGAGAAGGTGGAGGAGTTTTATGGGAAGGTATACAGGTAAACAAGTACACATGTATTTACCTGTATACCTTCCCCAAAGAAGAACTCATGGATTTAAGACTCAAAGATAAGCGCGCTCGTCACCGGCTTATCCAAGAAACTCGGATATATCACTATTGAGTTTTATTGGGGTTATATCTTTGAGTGTGCAGATTTAGGAGGCCAATTATGAAAATCATGGTCATGGGGAGCGGGGGGATGGGGGCCTATTACGGCGGTCTGCTTGCCCGGCATGGCAATGATGTGACCTTCATTGCACGGAGCGCACATCTGGAAGCCATTCGCGCGAACGGTCTGCAGGTCAAAAGCATTTTCGGCGATTTCACTATTGCTCCCGCAAGAGCAACGGATTCACCCGCTGAGGTCGGACCTGTGGATCTCATTTTGTTTTGCGTCAAAACGTACAACACAGACGAGGCTGTCGAAGCAATTCAGCCCGCCATCGGTCCGCAGACTACCGTGCTCAGCCTGCAGAACGGTATTGATGCCGTGGAGCGGATCGGGAAGGTCATCGGCATGGAGTATGTTCTCGGAGGCGCGACCTGGATCTCGTCCGCGGTTGAAGCGCCCGGGGTTATTAAGCAGGTCTCCCAGTTCCGCCGCATTGTCTTTGGCGAATTGGACGGAACGCGTTCGGAGCGTATCCAATCCATTTATGAAGTGTTGCAAAAAACAGGAATCACTGTCGAAATCTCTGAGGATATTCTCAAGATTCTGTGGACGAAGTTCGTCTTCATTTCATCGGCCAGCAGTCTGGGTTCGCTGACGCGCCTCCCAATGGGTGATTACCGTTCGGTCCCTGAGACCCGTGCCATGATCACCAGCCTGATGGGCGAGGTCGAATCTGTCGCAAGCGCTCAGGGAATAGC
This sequence comes from Anaerolineales bacterium, assembly GCA_045402985.1. GTDB lineage: Bacteria > Chloroflexota > Anaerolineae > Anaerolineales > Villigracilaceae > Defluviilinea. Next base: position 23,244 of record JAXIPJ010000432.1, on the reverse strand, counting down.
ACTCGACGAGGATGTAGTTCAGAAATCCTTGGAATTTATGGATAATGCCGCCCCGCACATTAAGGCCTCCATGCAACTTGACGTGGAAGCGGGCCGCCAAACCGAACTCGATTCGATGGTAGGTGTGATCGGGCGCAAGGGACGTGAATTGGGAGTCCCGACCCCGGTTGCAGATTTCGTTTACGCCTCTTTATTACCGATCGAGTTGAAGGCGTACAGCAGTCTTCCCATCACCCGATAGTGGTTCTTACAAAATATTTATGAAATTTAGTTGACTTTCGACAGGTAGATTTGTAAAATAGTAGAACAGTTAATCTTTAAAGACGAATCGTTGACAAGCCGCATAAGAATGCAACTTCCTCTTAGTTTAGCGAGGTCGCAAAATGTCACTCTCGTCAAAATTTTCACAAATTTGGATTTTCGCCTGCGCCGGGCCATATGTGAAAACCCCAGCGGGAGGTTATGTATAACGTCATTGAGCATTGGGAGGCTCTATGGCGTTTTTTTATTTTTCAGGAGATCGAGTTGACCAAGCCGTTACTGATTGAGATCATCGCCTACGCGCCAACCGCTTTTTATCACTGCACGCATTGTGAAGTTGCCTGGCGGGAAATGGGCGCCACCAATCGCATCCACGAGGAGCAGATGGAAAGCAGTCTGCCGGAGGATTTGATCAAGGAATATGAAACGGTATCAAACTGGGTTAGGGAAATGTTCCGGGAGCATTGCGATAACATACTTCTCAAGGTGATCGACGCAGCATCCATCGAAGGGTTTTACAAATCGCTGAAGTATAACGCCCGCCATTATCCAGCAGTCATCTTGAACCACAAAACTCGTTTTATCGGAAGCCAGATGTTGTTATCCGCGAGCGAAGAAATCGCTCACCAGTTGGCGAGTCAGCCAAGGGAAGTGCCCACGCTTTAGCAAGACTCGCTGAGAGGAGGTAGATGGAAGGTAATCAGTTCTTCTGCAAGCCAGAGATGAGGAGAAATCATCTTGCTGGCACGTATGTCTGTAAATTCGCCAAATTTTTCTAACACAACTTGCCAACGGAGGTCTATGTTATGAATACTCTTTGGATCGTTGTAATTGCAGCGGTTGTCATCTACGTGGCATACAACTTCTACGCCAAGCAGATTGATAAGAACATCATCATGGCGGACGCCAAAAAGGCGACGCCAGCGAAAATGTACATGGACGGTGTGGACTTCATGCCCACCAGTCGCAATGTGTTGTATGGTTACCACTTCAAATCCATTGCTGCAGCCGGGCCAATTGTAGGTGTGATTACCGCCGCCAACATATGGGGATGGCTGCCCGCATTGTTATGGCTGATGATCGGCGTCTCTTTCATCGGCTGGGCAAGCGACTACAGCGCTATCGTGGTGGCAGTCCGCAATGATGGAAACAGCATGAGCGCCGTCAGCCACAGGTTGATCGCTCCACGCACTCGCGCCATCCTGTTCACTTTCATCTTCTTCTACCTGTTGCTCGTAGCCGGCGCCTTCATGGGCATTATGTCCGCTTTGATGGCCGCCCGCCCTGATGTGCCTTTTGGCATCATTATGCTGGGTGTGATGGGCTTCCTGGCAGGCCAGATGCTCTACAAATGGAAGATGGATCTGATCTTGGTGACAGGCATTGTGGTTGTTGTAACCATGCTTGCCATGATACTTGGGCCCTTCCGGGCGGTCAATGCGGAGGGCGCGCTCGATTTCACACAAGGTCCGGTCAGTTCCATGGTATTAGGATTCAATAATGCAGTGAACAGTGTTACAGGCGGTAATGCCATTATGACGGTGACCGACCCCACCAATGCTGACCCGCGCGTTCCGGCACCCAATGCAGAAGGTGTACGCGCTTCCACAGCTGTCTATAATGCCGATACTGGTGAGATTAAGACTTTGCCTTCTTATCTCTTCTGGGCACTGTTCCTGCTAGTGTTCTCATACCTGGCATCCACATTGCCAATTTGGAGATTTGCACAACCGGTCAACTATATTGGCTTTTGGGTCACCCTATTAACCATTGGCTTTAGCGCTATTGGCGCGATACTGGCTCCATTCATCAAACCAGATGTCGGCGCCTTCGCTTTGGAAGCAGCTAAGCCAATAACATGGGCGGCAGAAGCAGGCAAGGCCTGGCAACCGATCTGGCCTATGCTCTTCGTAACGATTGCCTGTGGCGCCATTTCAGGCTGGCATGCATTGATTGGCTCAATAGGCACAGCCCGCCAATTGGAATATGAGACTGACGCTCTGCCGGTTGGCGGCGGCGCGATGTTCACGGAAAATACTTTAGCCCTACTATCGCTTGTTGCTGTCTCCATCGCAGGGACAGGTGGCGGCGCGGGCCGTTTCGCGGCGGGAGTTGGCAGCCTGTTGACAGTGCTCTTCGGTGACGGCTTCAAGCTGTTCGGAACAGCACTCGGCTTCGGCGCTTTCATGGTCATCGTTCTGACCGTCACTCAGTTGGTCTTCCGCGTCATGCGCGTGACACTCACCGAGTGGGTCAGCGAAGCCGTTCCAGTGCTGAAGAACATGCACATTTCGACAGTGATTTCGATGCTCCTTACCATTCTGCTGGTTCTGACGGGAACATGGGTTTATCTCTGGCAGTTGTTCGGCGCGGCAAATCAGTTGATGGCTGCGTTGAGCCTGCTGATTGTCACCGTATGGCTCAGAGAGCAGAAGAAGAATCCCGCCTATGCTTTGTGGCCAATGTTATTCATGTACGTGACTACGCTGGCCGCAACGCTGGTCACGGCTCGCAACTTGTTCGTGACCATTGTGCCCAAGGGCGGCACGGCGGCCGCAGGCGCCTGGGCGATGATCGGGATCTCAATTCTGCTGATCGTGGCTGCACTGCTCATTGGCTGGGATGGCTACCAAGCCTACCAGCGTTACTCCGGAGGTGGCGCGGCAAAGGAAGCCCCTGCCGCGGCTGATGATTAATCGAAATGCAAAAAGGGAGACGCGAATTCGCGTCTCCCCGTCTACATCCGCATCATTAACTAATCGTGCTCGTTGACAGAGCGCGCCAACTCGCGCAACGCCTCAAAATATTGCTTGGCGTCTAAAGTTCGATAAGCAGGGAAAGGCACGTGGAGTTCGAGATTGGGTGTGTCCCTGCGCAGGCTAAAGCGCGCATAGCGCGAAGATAATTTCTGCATGGGGAGGGCAAGCCTATCCAACGTTGTGGTAGCCAGATCAAGCAATCCAATTGGCGCCATTAATTGCAAGCCCTGATAGGCTTTGCTTTCCCATCTGCGCTCGCTGACTTGATTCAAAGCGTTGCGTCCGCTCCAGGTTTTTGAGTCAACCAGCTCGAGGTCCACGAGAGGAGCCGTGCTGAGTTGAGCGCGAAAGATCACGATGTCCTCGCGTCCCTGAAAGTAGGCCGCGATCGTCATCCAGAAAACATCACGCGGTTTAAGAACGAGAAGGGTTTCCAGCCGCCGAAATGGTTTTTTTGCATGAGCAATTACCATTTCTGCCACAGAGGTGCCGAGCCAGCGAAAAGTGGTCTTCTGGCCAATATCTGGAAGGCCCTCCTGCATCCACTTTAGGAGCGCGTCACCGCGGCGCAAGTTATAGATTACGCCAAATGCAAACCAGCCCATGATAATGACGACAGCGACGATCAGGATATATTGTGGATTCACAGCACCTCAGCAATCTTTTGAGATTATTGACATCAGTATAATATGAAAAACGACCGTGTTCAATCAGGTGAACGTCCGAGTCGCTGGCAGGCGATCCGTGAATTTTTGTATGGCATGTTCGGTATGGAAATCGCCTCACATGCCATGGAAATGCGCGCCAGCCTTGAGAGTATTTTTATGCTCGGAACTGTAGGAGATATGATTGGTGTGCCCGTTCTGCCGCCGTATTACAGCCTTCGTTTGTTACCTTACATCGTTCCTCAGATTGCAACATGGAAACGCCGCGTTCTGCGGCAACGCGAATTCAGCGATGAACATGATTATCATTTGGACGGCATTTAACCAATTTGGCATTATCATTGATCACATAAAGAAAGGAACATCAACATGGCTGAAGAAAACCCCGAGAAAAAAAGTTTTTGGCAAAACATGAAGGAGATACTTTATGGCATGGCATCGCATGACATGAGCCGCTACGCTTTGCGGACGCGTGCCAGCATGGAGCACCTGTTCATCCTGATTACGATGGGAGACATGATCGGCGTCCCGATCCTGCCGCCCTATTACAGCCTGAGGCTGTTGCCATATGTCGTTCCACAGATCGCCACGTGGAAGCGGCGTCTGTTGCGTGAGAAAGACGTTTCAGATGCAATGTTCTAGGAACCGCCGTCATGTCACTGAAAAAAATCTTTGAAGATCATCCTAAACGTCGCTACATCATGTTCGGTGGCAAAGGTGGACTCGGCAAGACCACCTTCTCTGCCGCGACCGCCTACTGGCTTGCCCAACAAGGCAAAAAGGTGCTGGTCTTTTCGGTCGACCCTCAGGCAAGCCTGTCCGATATTTTCCAACAGGATATATTCGGCAAGGGTCCCGTAAAGATCATGGAAAATCTCTGGGCGCAGGAGATCGATGCTGACCAGCACATCAAGGCTTATCAAAATGAAATTCGACAGAAAATTCTGGATATGTATGGCTTTGACCAGGTGCCGGACGAAATAGAGCAATATATCCAGGCCGCTTCGGCAGAGCCCGCTATGGAGGAAAGCGCCATCTTCGATGCAGTTGTGGATATTGTAGTGGAGGGAAACTACGATTACTACATTTATGATCTGGTTCCACTCGGCCACGCGTTGTATTATCTGAGTATGGCGAAGGTCTACGACGAGTGGATCAACAAGATCACCAAACTGCGCGAGGAGATGCGCGAATATGAGGAAATGGTATCCAGACTGAAGCGCGAGAAGGAAACGGAAGAGGATCAAATCCTCAAGGAATTGCAATATATCCGTGGACGCATCAATGCCTCATCGCAAATCCTGACCGATAAAGAAAAGACTGGTTTCTTCTTTGTCGTCATCCCCGAGGAAATGATTCTGATTGACACCAGCAAAGCGGCTGAATTGTTCGCCAAGTTCGACGTGCCGATCATGGGCTATGTAGTCAACCGTGTGGTACCCCGAGAACTGCTTGGCCAGAACATCCCACCATACCTGAAAAACCGCATTGAAATGCAGGATAAATACCTGAAGCAAATTGATAAAATGTTCGGTAAACAGGTCGCATCACATGTTCCCGAACTGGAACGGGATGTGACTGGCCTGGATATGATCAAGAGACTATCCGAAATCATGTATGGGGATGGGAGATAAGCCATGACTACAAAATCCATTGAAACTCCCATGAAGAGTTATGTGAAGGAACACGACAAGTTGCGCTATCTCTTTTTTGGCGGCAAGGGCGGCGTGGGCAAGACAGCGATGGCCGGTGCGACTTCCATTTGGCTGGCAAAGCAGGGCAAACGCGTCATGCTGGCATCCACGAATCCGGTCCATAGCCTGAGCGGGTTGCTCAGCCAAAACGTATTTGGCAAACCGACTGCCGTGGAAGGTGTACCCAATTTGTGGGCATATGAGATCGACACGAAAGACACCATTGAAAGATCAAAACAGGAAATACGAGACAAAATCCAGTGGTTCCTGAAATTTGCGGACATCTCCACCAAAGCAGAAGACTTTATTGAATCAGCCACGATGAACCCTGCCTTTGAAGAATCGGCAATGTTCGAGAACATGGTTGACTTGATGCTTAGCGACGAATACGATGTCTATGTCTTCGACACGGCCCCAACAGCCAATGCGCGTCGTCTGCTGGGGATGTCCAAGGTATATTCGCTATGGGTGAACAAGATGGTGAAGAGCCGTGAAGAAGCGCGTTCGTTGCGTGAATTGCTTTCGTTCACGAAAAAAAAGGAAGCTGATCCGCTGATGGAGTATCTGGTCTCTTTCCGTGACAGAATGGGAAAGGCTCAGAAGTTACTCACCAATGCCGATCTTACAGCGTTCTTCTTCGTAACCCTCGCAGAGGCATTGCCCATCGCGGTCATTACGCGCTTTATCGGCTGGTTCCATGACTTCGGCATCCCGGTTGGAGGTGTGATCGTCAACATGCTGATTGACCGTTCCCAAATAACTGCCGAATCTCCAGACTTCGTCCACAACCGCGTGGATATGCAAGCGCGTTATATGGAGGACATCTGGGAGAAGTTCGATGGCATGGTGCGCTCGACCATCCCGCTTTATGAAACAGAAGTGCGCGGGACCGATTCCCTCATACGCATGGGTGATGCGTTATTTGCATAAAGTGTGAAACATGACATCTGCTTCTAAACATCCCTCCCACACCCTCCGGGAAATCCTTTACGGGTTGGCGATCCACGAACAGGTCCGTGCCCTTGCTAGGCAGCGCGGCAGTCTGGAACATATCTTCGTGCTGATCAGTTTCGGAGACCTGCTCGGTTTGCCCGTTCTGCCGCCATATTACAGCCTGCGCTTGTTGCCTTTCATTGTCCCTCTCATTAACAATTGGCGGCGGCGCATGTTGCGCGAACGGGATTTGATGGATGCGATTTTCTAACCTTGTATGTATCAAGATAAAGATCTCGAAGCGGTCTTTGGTAAACGCCAGAGACCGCATTGATTTATAACGATTAAAGTACAATCATATTCAACTTTTATTGGAGGAGGAAGAAACATGGACCTGCAACTCAAAGATAAACGCGCTCTCGTCACCGGCTCCACACGAGGACTCGGATATGCAACTGCCCTGCTCCTTGCAAAGGAAGGGTGCCGCGTTGCCATCAATGGACGTGATGAAGAAAAGGTCAAAGCTGCGGCGGAAAAAATACATAATGAAGCAAGTACAGAGGTAGTGGGATTCGCTGGAGACGTGAGCGATGTATCTGTGCCGCAAATGCTGATCCGACAAACGGTTGAAGCTTTTGGTGGGCTGGATATCCTGGTCACGAATTCTGGTGGCCCCACCCCCGGTTCGATCGACTCACTCGATGAGATCGCATGGCAAAAGGGAATCGACTCGTGTCTCATGGCACACGTCCGCTTGATCAAGGCTGCGTTGCCATATCTACGGAAATCAGATTCAGCCAGTGTGCTGACGTTTACCTCCTATTCGGTGAAACAACCGATCCAGAATTTGCTCATCTCCAACAGCGTCCGCGCTGCAACAGTGGGATTGACCAAATCACTTGCCCTGGAACTTGGCAAGGAGGGAATCCGTCTTAACTCCATTCTGCCCGGCTGGACGGAAACAGAAAGAGTCACAGACTTGATGACGGTTCGGGCAAAAGCGAATAATTCCACTGTCGAGGAAGAAATCGCCAAACAAACTGCCGAAATTCCCCTTGGACGCATGGGGCAACCGGAGGAGTTTGCAAATGCCGCTGTATTTTTGGTCTCCCCTGTCGCGTCATTTATTCACGGAGTTGCGCTGGCAGTGGATGGCGGAATTATCAAAGGGATCTTCTAGCAATGAGCCGCGGAAAAATCCTTTTTATTTCTTTTCTTCTCCTTTACACTGCATCCACAGCGATTGTTCTGATTGCCAGCACAGCCAAAGGTCAGCTTCCAGCTTGGGGTGGTTACATGGATGTAGGCATTGTCGTACTAATTGTCGTCAATGGCTTTGTAATCCACTGGGTGAATAAGAATAGACCTGATACCTATATCAGCCATCAGGCTGCTCTTTATCTTTTCCCCATTATTTTTATAAGCATGTGGATCTATCGCGACGCGCTTGATTTGAATATTCTTCTGCCTGGCCTGGCATGGCGCACCTTTTTCTGTCTTAGCATTCTGCCTTATGGTCTAAATCTCTGGAAACAGGAACCAGCTCAATGAGCAATTTATCTTTTCTGGCACGCACATCCATATTGATCGCTTTTTTCTTTTTGATAGATAAAGTTCTCGCCTTCGTGCGCGTGGGCATCATCTCACGTCAATATGCTGGCTCAGTGGAATTGCTGGATACGTTCAATGCCGCGAACAATTTGCCCGATGTGTTGTTCGCGCTCATCTCCGGCGGCGCGTTGGCGATGGCATTCATCCCTTTGATGAGTGAATACCTTACAAAACAGGGACGAGCCGCGGCCTGGGATTTGTTCTCGCGCGTAGCAAACCTGGCGTTTATTGCTACTGGTGTTGCAGCAATTGTCATCTCCATTTTTGCTGAGCAGATTGTGAATGCCGAAATCGGTATTGCGCCAGGTTTCGGCGCAGAGCAGCGTCAACTGCTCGCGGAACTCATGCGCTTGAATCTCATCGGCACCATCATATTTTCCATTAGTGGTCTTGTGATGGCAAGTTTACAAGCAAACCAACATTTTATCCTTCCCGCGCTTGCGCCCACCATGTATAACGTCGGTCAAATTTTCGGAGCGATCTTCCTCGTTCCACGCTATGGCATTTATGGCCTCGTCTATGGCGTCATCCTCGGTGCGGCTCTGCATCTACTTGTTCAAATTCCCGCGTTGTTCAAATATGAATTCAAATGGACTCCCGCGCTGGATCTGCGACATACAGGCTTGATCGAAGCCCTCAAACTGCTCGGTCCACGTTTGCTGACGATGTTCGGCATTCAATTGATCGTCATCGCGCGCGATAACCTCGCATCCCGTCTTGACCAGGTTGGCGCGGTCACATCACTCACTTATGGATGGATGATCATGCAAGTGCCTGAGACTTTACTTGGGACTGCCATTGCCACCGCCATGCTCCCGACTCTTGCCGAACTCGCTTCACGCGAAGACTGGAGCGGATTCCGTTTAGCCATCGAGAAGGCCCTTCGAATTTTGATCGCGTTAACCATTCCCGTTGCGGCGGTAATGGCCGCTGGCATCAACCCTCTCGTGCGGGCGGTCTTCGGCTTCGACGAAGCCACCTCCACCCTCATCACCTGGACGACGCGCGCCTACCTGCTCACGCTGACAGGTTTCTCGATCCAGGAGATCGCAGCGCGTTCGTTTTACGCTCGCAAGGAGCCCATGTTTCCACTGTATGCAGTGATCCTGCGATTTGTAATATTCATTGCAATTGGCATTGCAGGCATCACATTCTTCCGCGAGGTCGGCGCGCCGGTTATCGCTTTTGCAGAGATTGCGCTGTTGATCGAATCCATCATTCTACTGACGTGGGTAAGCAATCGTCTGCATGCGCCCATCAAGGTTTGGAGCGCAGTGGCCAAAGGCGTAGTCGCAGCACTGCTCGGAGGCATAACAGCTTATGGCCTGGCAGTGTACGTGCCTGGGTCCGCAGTGCTGACCGCTCTGTTGGGTATGCTCGTTGGCGGGTTGATCTGCATCCCCATCATCTGGTCTGAGATTAAACTGCTCTTAAAACTGTAAAAATACTGCTGATATAATAACGCCCATGTCTGAAAACCCTGGTATTACTCAACCGAAAATAAAAACGATCAAAAGTGGACGCGGACGCGCGCTGCTTTTCAACAGCATTGGCCTCATCATTATCCTGATACTCGCCATTCTGGGGGGCTATGGATCTGGAATTTCAATTCGCAAAGATACGCAATCATCCGTCCTGGCGCAACAGCTTGGCGAACAATTCCAGTTCGCTCTTGTGGATATGCAGTTTGGGCGATACGCAAATGCACGTCAAAGATTTGAGTTCATTATTGCGAATGATCCCAGCTACCCGGGCGCGCAGCAAAAACTGACCGAGGTGCTGGTATTGATCAACATTCCCACGCCAACACTGACCCCAGTGCCTACACCCACACCTGATTTTACCGGCGCAGAACAAGCCTTTACGCGCGCACAACAACTGATCGCCGCGCAGGATTGGACCGGCGCCATCAATGCGCTTGATCAGATGCGCAAACTTGACCCGAATTATCAAACTTCGCTGGTGGATGGCATGTATTATTTTGCCTTACGCAATTATGGTTATAGCCTGATCACACAACAAGGTAATCTTGAAGGTGGGATCTATCAACTGACGCTGGCAGAACGTTTTGGTCCACTTGACCGAGACTCGAATGGTCTGCGCGAAGGCGCGCGCTATTACCTGATCGGCGCCTCCTTCTGGGAACTGGATTGGGAACAGACGGTTTTCTATTTCGATCAGGTTTATCGCGGCTGGGCTGGTCTATGGGACGGCACAATGACCGCATCAGAACGATACTGGTTTGCAGCTATGCGTTATGCCGATCAACTCGTTAGTGAGGGACAATTCTGCGATGCAGACTCATACTATGTGAGTGCGCAGGCAATCGCTCCACTGGATAGCCTGGCAACTGAGGGATATGAGCTGGCGCACCTCACCTGCTTCCCGCCCACCGAAGCGGTTACCGCCACACCCACATTCTCACTCACACCTACAGAAACTCTCACACCGGCAACATCCTACCCATAAATCCATGCCAACCTGGGTACTAACGCTTATCTACTGGTTACATATGATGGCAACAGTCATCTGGGTTGGCAGTCTCGCGGCGATCTCGCTGCTTGTGCTTCCATCCATAAAACGCACACTCGACCCCGACACACAACTGGTATTCATCGAAGCCCTGCAAAAGCGACTCGAACCCATTGCGTGGTTCAGTATCAGCCTGCTCATTGTAACGGGCTTGTTTCAAATGAGCGTCAACCCCCATTACGATGGTTTCCTTTCCACCAGCACGCAGTGGTCGCTGGCAATTCTCACAAAACATATTCTGGGGGTCTTCATGGTCGTGACTTGCGCCATCCAAACGTGGGAGGTAATCCCGGCCATCCGCCGCGCCATCATCATGTCGAAGAAAAGTAAAAACACGGAAGAATTGGATGGTCTGCGACGACGCGAAATTTTTCTACTGCGCATCAATCTTGGATTATCTGTTTTGATTCTCGGCGCGACTGCTGTCGCGCGCACTTCCTGAAGGATCTAGGTCTGTTGGAATCAAAAACAGCCAGCCTCTCGCAAAACGCAGGGGCGGCTGTTTTTGTTTCTACTAACGACTCATTTCACCTGAGGCGTCTACGGCACCGTTACAACAAAGTCATACCGCTGGGCCACCACATACCCGCCCGGGTAGCGCACGCCCACAGTCACCGAAACAGGTGAATATCCTGGGGAATTCGGAAAATCATTTGTGGACTCTTTAGCGGTGAAAGTCACCTCCAACGTGGCAGTTGTACCTTGCCCAACATGGTCGCCAACCGCCCCCACTACGCCCCTTCCGGGAAACTGCATGGCAGGTAAAGCCTGGGCAAAGATAAATGGCACGTTACTTTGCACCTCTATAACAACGGTAGAGGTATCACCTACATTCATGGTCGAGGGCAATCCACTCACCAGTTCAAACGTTGTCACTGGTAGAGGAGCCGCCGCAGTAATTAAGCTGCTCACAAGGGCCATAATAAGCACAAGGGTAATATAGGAAAAAATTCGTTTCATTGTAAACTGTGTAAACCTTTCTAAGATAAGATGATGCGAGTCTACCCGAGAGTCTGCAACTACAAACGAACAAATCTGCAAAAAACCTAATTCCTAATTGGTCACTAACAATTTTATTGGTTCCTGTGCAAGGACACTGGTTAGATCATATGCCATGGCGCCTGTGATCCTCACCGGAATCAACTCACCGATCTTTACATCGCCTTCAATAAAAACCAGGCCATCGATCTCAGGCGCATCGCGATACGAACGTCCAATGGAAATGCCTTTATCGCGGCCTTCAACTAAAACGTCCAGCGTTTTTCCAACATATGATTGATTGACCTGCATGGAAATGCCTTGTTGCAATTCCATCAGTTCCTCAAAACGTTCCTGCTTTACCTCTGCAGGAACCGGGTCGCCTAATGGCTCGCTGGTCGTGCCCGGCTCAAACGAGAATTGAAACGTGCCCACACGGTCAAAGCGCATTTCCTGCACAAAATCTACCAGCGCGTTATATTCCTCTTCCGTCTCGCCGGGGTAGCCAACGATAAACGTCGTACGGATGGCAAGATTTGGTATGGCAGCGCGCATTTTACCAAGCGTGCGGTGAACCCAGTCAATGTTCGACGGTCGGCGCATACGATAAAGCGTTTTCGGGTGAGCATGTTGAAGCGGCATATCGAGATAAGGCAATACCTGTTTGCGAGTGGCCATTACTTCGATCAGACGATCCGTTACGTAGCCGGGATACGCATACATAATGCGGATCCAATCCATATCCGGAACAGAATCGGTTAGTTGCTCAAGCAATATCGCCAATCCATCCTTCATACCCAGGTCGTGACCATAATCTGTTGTATCTTGAGCAATCAGAATTAACTCGCGCACACCTTTATCCCGCAGACGGCGCGCTTCATTAATAATTGAATTAACAGGACGTGAAACTGCTGTTCCCTTGATCAGTGGGATCGCACAGAACGCGCAGGGGCGGCGGCACCCATCTGCAATTTTGATATAGGCGCTCGCACCCGCAACAGATACGCGCAGAGCGTCATGTTCATCTGTGCCCACGGTTTTAGCTTCTTCAGGCAAATGATATAACGGCTCAGGGCGCGGACCTTTGCGTACTTCACGCACTACCTGCACAATATCCATCCAGCGACGTGTGCCAAGCACACCGTCAATACCTGGAACTTTGAGGGCCACTTCAGATCCATAACGTTGGGTAAGGCAACCAGCTGCGATCAGGATTTGATTGTCACGTTTGCCTTCAGCAAGTTCGCGCAACACATTGATGGACTCTTCCTTGGCCGGGCCGATGAAACCGCAGGTATTCACGATCAGTACATTTGCGTGCAAAGGATCATCCACGGAATGATAACCATCCCGGAGGAGAAGCTGCGCCATGGAGTCTGAGTCGACAGTATTTTTGGCACAGCCAAGTGAAACAAGATGAAAAGTATTTTTAGACAAAATTTGCTCCAGCCGCGTCCTCGGCGGCGCGCAGGCGAACGAGGGCGAAGTTAAGGTGTGGGTGTATTCGATGGTACCGGCGTTGACGTCGGTCTTACCGTTGAAGTTGGTGCGACTGTAAAAGTAGGCGCGACTGTGCTGGTTATTGTTGGTGAAGGCAATGCCGTCGGTGTAATGACTTCTTCAGACATATAAATATTATTCACAACCTGGCCAAATGTACCCATCAAACCAAGGTCACGTCCATTATAAACGGTTCGGATGGCAGCGCCGCTTCCGACCAGGACTTCGATCTGCACCTCCGCCTGAAACGGATAGGCAGTTCCAGGCACAACGCGCCCATTGAAAGTCTCTTCTCCATCCACGATCACGCGCATATACGTCCGCTCAACAGCAATAAGATTGACCTGCACACTTACATCCAAATCCTGCGTAGGGATGACTATTGTTACTGTTGCTTCCCCAGGAATTTGAGCGGACAGTATCCCCGGAGTCGCGGTAAATTGGGACGGGTCGGGAGATGCCAATAACACATCAGAGATCGAGGGAGCGGCTGGCTGTACATCGCGCTCGCTTTGTATTGTCAATACACGGCTCACACCCCAAATGGAAAAACCCACTAACAGGACCGCGATCCCGATGCCGAAGATCATATCTCCTGCGATAAAACTGCGAATGGAGGGGATATTTTCAATGATCGGCTGACCACTCTTACGTGCAGTCTTTTGCGGGTTGCGCTCGCGATGACGGGCTTGTAACGCGTCGGCATAACGCAGCAGCAACACATCGCTGTCCAGATCGAGGAAAGTCGCATAGTTTGATAGCATTCCACGCGTCTGCACGGTGGATGGCAGCTCATCCATGGCGCCTTTTTCGAGGGCATCCAGGTAATGTGCCTTAACATGTGTGTTGCGCTCAACTTCATTGAGATGCAGGCTTAAGAGCTCGCGTCTCTGGCGGAGTTCGACTCCGATCTCCCTGAAGATCTCAGATGATTTTTCCAGAGGAAAACTTCGTACTTCATTCTGCTGCTGAGTGCCATCTGCCCGGGAATCCATCACCGATCCAGGAACAGTAAAATCCGATTGAGTTTCAGATGAAACAGATTCCTTCACAACCAGAGTTGGGCGTTTTGCACGAGCAGATAATACGGAATTTAATCTGTTCAACCATGTTTGCCAAAGATTATCGCTGACATCCGGATGAGGTGCCTGTGCCAATTGCATTTCGACGGATTCTTCGATAACAGGTTCCGGTGGCTGGGGAACAGACTCGGTTGAGTCCAGTGGTTCTGGAATTATTTCAGCTTCCGGTTCAACAACAGGAACCAGCTCTGGTTCAGGGTCAATTTTTTTGCGACCTCGTCGCTTGGGAGGTTGAGGAGAATCAGGCTCGGGCTGAGAGTCAGTTTTTTTACGGCGAACAGTTACCGGCTTAGGAGGAGGCGTTGCATCCTCAAGAGGTGTTTCAACTTCTTCGATCAGTACAGGTTCGGGAGTTTGATGTGCTGGTTGAATGGCGGGCGCAGAGTTATCTGGCGGTGGTGGGAAATGTCGCAGAGTCGCTGTATCGTCTGCAGGCCCTATAATGGCGTCGATACCGTCCGATGTTTTCGGTTTCGAGCGCATCTCATTAAGCAGTTGCTCATAGTTGAGCCCGAGAAATTCGGCATAGTTGCGCAAATAACCACGCGCCTGAACAGGCGATGGCATCGTCGAGAGATCATCTGCTTCCAGAGCCTGCAGGTACGGAATACGAATGCGCGTGGCTTCGAAGACTTTTTCGATGGTGAGGCGTTGTTCTTCGCGTTCTGTTTTGAGTCGCTGACCGATGGTTTGCGTCATGATAGGCGAAGCTATCCTGTGGATAAACGAAACATCACCAGCCCCCATCAAACGGGAATGAACTGGTGATGTGATAGGCGGATCGGTTTGTGCTAAGCTTCAGCTTGTTCGGCCACTTCCGCGGGCGCTTCGGCTTGAGCCTCAGCGGCTGCGGAAACACCTTCTTCAAGGGCTTCGCCTTCGCGATGAACAATGACCTTGATCTCAGGAACAAGATCCATCGTAAGGCGCACATGCGCAGTGAACTCGCCAAGGTTACGAATGGGCTGCATATCGATCTGATGTTTCTTGACTTCGTAGCGGATTTTCTCTTGAAGTGCGGTCGCTACATCCTGCGTGGTGATGGAACCATAGAGTTTGCCTGTTTCGCCAGCTTTGGCAGCAAAGATCAGAGTGACGCCATTGATCTGCGTCGCCAAATCCTTGAGTTCGCTGTTGACTTCAGTGCGGCGGACATCCGCCTGTGAGCGGATCTTGTCCGTTTGTTTGAGCGCGCCTGCGGTGGCGAGCACGGCCAGCTTATGTGTGAGCAGATAATTTCTGCCATAACCATCGGCGACCTTTTTAATGTCGCCTGCGCGGCCCAGTTTATAAACGTCCTTGATGAGTAATACTTTCATTTTCAAGCCCTTTCTTTCATAAGTATGGTATGTCGCACAATCGCGGCATTTTGGCCTCACATGGTGATGGCCTCAAGAGCGAAGGGTACTACGCTCGGCTGCGTATTCTATCATAGGATGCTGGATAGAGCAAAGCTAACTGCTCTCCAGCAGATCGAGATACGCGCCTTCAAGCAGATCGCTTCTTTCCACGCCGAGGCCGGTCATTAGACCATCTGCAATTGCCTGCCCCTCAGCATCGCTCTGCCCCGCCTGTATGACCACCTCCAATTCCATGAATTGACCCAGTCCTTCGACTTCATCCAAATGGACACGCGTTTGCCCGACGATATAAAGATAGCGCGTTTTCTTCACCTCGCCGCGAATGCCATAAGTACGTTCAAGCACGCGTTTGAGGTTTTCAGGATCAGCCGTTTCATAAATATGATAATCGGAACGTTTTGGTCCTTCCTGATCAGGACGCGTATAGTAGATCAATTGGGCGCAGTCCGGCGTAAGAATGCGCAATTTCAAGCGTCCCATTTCGGTGTTGAAGAATGTATCTTCCTGCGGAATGATCTGTAGGGGCACATCACTCAATTTTTCGGCGCGTTGGCGCATCTCGTCAAAGTTGCGTACGCGGGCTTTTATCTCAATGTTGGATGGCATGGGGCGCTTTCTTGTATATCTTTCAAGTGGAATGTGGAAATATTTTGATGGGCCAGGGCGCAAATTGGATCACACCCGAGCCAGCTTGTTGGGTCAGATCTTCAAAGAGTTGACTCGTCCGTGCATCCAGCGGTAGATACTGAACGAGGAACAACTCACCAAAAGCGGTGATCGAAACTGTAGAGGAAGAGGTATATTTTATCTCGCCGAATTCATTATGGTGGAAGGAGAAATAATCCATATTCACTTCCTTGTCCTGCTCAACAGAGGATACCATCTTCCAATAGCGGTCAAAAAGCGGGTACTCAATCGGGTTTCGAAATATCTTCATTAAATACTTGAAATAAGGTTTGGCGCGGTAGCGCAGGCTGTTTTCCCGAAAGGCGCGCATGGAGTTTAAGGCATAATGATCCCAATTATCTACAACATAATTACGGGCCAGCAGGTGTTTTCCAAAATTAAATCGGGCAGCGTTGTACCCGCCGGGCACATGATCAGCAGCCTCCAGAAAGGAAGGTGGGATTTTAAAAAATGACAATATAATCTTATTGGTCGCAATCACATCACTATAAACATCGCACAGAAAAGCTGGAAGCCGTACCTGTCCGGTCAGTTCGACCATTTTATCCAGTGCTCTGCGGGCATTAAAAACATCGGTAGTCATGGCGGCTGATACCTGACGGACGATCTGCTTCTGGTCCAGCCCGCTGGAGGCCAGGAAGAATTCGCGCCTTTCGATTGTCGTCAACTGGAGCGCGTTTGCCAGGTTAAATAATAACTCAGGCTCAAAGAACTTCTTAACTCCCCGCTCGATCTGGCTGATGACAGCCTCATCTACCCCTGCATATTCGGAAAGATTAAACTGCGTCCAGTCCAAATCCTGACGTAATGTTGACAAAAGCTCGCCAAAGTCTTTACGGTTCATAAAACTCTTTGGTTTAGAATAGACTCAAAGAAATCTTTGAGTCTATTCTAAACCAAATTGCTGGACTTTGTAATGGGAATAAATAAAATTGTGGTGTGGGGTTAGTTAAGTTATATGCATAAGTGGTCCCGGGAGTTAACATTCTCGATTGGGTCAAAGGGTGGTTTCCTCAGGTGGGGGTTATTGTGCACAAAGAGACTCCAACTTTGGTTGGAGTTCCTTTGTTTTCCCAAATCAGCCCGGCGTCACAGGAACCCAAACCCTCACCTGAAATACACGCTACCCGCTCGAAGCTTAGCCCGTATTCCGTAGACCAGCGGCGATGCCGTTGATCGTCAGGCCCACGACTTCACGTAGTGATTGAGCCTCGGTACTTTCCGAATTGGGCAGCGCGCGCAAACGACGCAGCATTTCCACTTGAATATAATTCAATGGATCGACGTACGGGTTCCTCAATTGAACTGCATGTTGCGTGATCGGTTCATTATCCAGCAGGTTCTGATGACCACTGATGGACAACACAGCCTCGCGGGTCGTATAATACTCTGTTCGGATTATGCTAAAAACCTCCATTGCCATTTCTTTTTCAGGGACAAGGTCAACATAGAGGGAAGCAATGTCCATATCCGCTTTGATTAGAGACATTTCGGTGTTATCGAGCATAGTCTTGAAGAAGGCCCAGCCCTGATACATATCCCGCAGAAGTGCAGAATCCCGTACTGAGGCCAGCGCGGAACCGAGTCCGAACCATCCGGGCAGGTTGAAGCGGCTTTGCATCCACGAGAATACCCAGGGAATGGCGCGGATGCGGGAGACTTCGCTGCTTTGCGTCCGGGCGGCGGGACGTGATCCGATGTGCAATCGTTTGATCTCATCCAGCGGGGTAGCGGCCTGCCAGAAATCAATAAAGGCGGGAGTTTCGTAAACAAGGCCGCGATATGCCTGGAACGCAGTTGCAGACATGGCATCCATTGCCGCGCGCCAGGCAACTGGAACTGCGGATCGAGTCATTTTAGGAGAGGATGCCACTAATACCGCATGGACGATCTGCTCAAGGTGGCGATGTGCAAGTTCAGGGTTGGAATAACGCGCGGCAATCGTCTCACCTTGCTCAGTGAGGCGGAAGCGGCCATTGATAGTGCCAGCAGGTTGGGCGCGGATGGCACGATTGGCGGGCCCGCCTCCACGCGCAATTGTCCCGCCGCGGCCGTGAAAGATCGTCAACGTGATATTGTGTTTTTGGGCAACTTTGGTAATGCTTTCCTGTCCCTGATACAACGCCCAGTTCGCCATGACATATCCGCCATCTTTATTGCTGTCCGAATATCCGATCATCACCATTTGCGCGTTCGCACATTTGCTGAGATGTTCGCGATAAATTGGTAATGTAAATAGGTTTTCAAAGATCGGAGAAGCGGCTTGCAGATCTTCTATCGTTTCAAATAGTGGAACAATTTCCAAGCCATCATCACAGCCTGTCCAGCGTGCAAGCAGCAGCACACTAAGCACATCTGACGCCGAGCGGCACATGGAGATGACAACCGGCCCCAGCAGTTCTTTTCCATACACATTACGAGCGCGCGTGATCAATTGAAACAACGCCCAGGTCTCAGCAGTGGCAGGAGTGATGCCTGGATGTTCTGAAAGATCAGGCAAAGTGGAAGACAGTAACTCAGTGAGCAGAGCAAGTCGTTCTTCGTCTGGCAGCTCTGCGAAATCTGGAGTGATATCCAACGCACGGAGAGTTTCGGCGAGTGCGGAATTATACCGACCCGACTCTTCGCGAATATCCAGACGCAGGGTGTGCAAGCCAAAGATCTGTAATTGACGTTGCACCGTTTGTATTTCATCCTGCGCGAGTGAAGCTGGCAAACTTGCAGAGATGATATCGAGCGGCATGAGAAGATCCTGCAAATTCATACGGGCCTGATGCGGTTTATTTTCAAGCAGGCGTGCGGTCATGTCATCTTTTGAGGCATCGTTGAGATCAGCCGCCAGCAGGGAAAGTACGAGGCGGTAGGATTCTGCATACCGTTGTTCAATGTAAGCAGCATGCGCCGGCAATGGACGGCGCGATTCAATCCAGGCGGTAAGTTCGGGCGGAGGCGGTAGACGGCGATCGCTCATGCTGAGGCGGCGCGCCAGTTCCTGAAACGTGCGGCGATGACTCTCCACTGCCAGGCCGCGATGAAGGCGCAGAGTCTCGGCTGTGATCTCATGATCCACATTCGGGTTGCCATCGCGGTCGCCGCCCATCCATGAAGCGAGATAAAGCCATTTCGAAGGCGGATCCACTTCGGGGTAGTAAGAGGCGAGCGCATCCTCCAGGTCCTCGTACAATGCAGGCAACGCATCCCAAAAAATAGATTCCACGAATTGCAGCCCTGTGCGCACTTCATCCGTTACGGCTGGGCGCTCTGTACGGTGTGAATCCGTAAGCCACAGGGCCGCCACTTCAGCGTGAATTGCTTCACGGTTCTTTTTGATCTCGCGTTTTGAGAGACGGTGATTTGAAGTTTGGTCAAGCAGACGTGCAAGCCGTTGAAGTTTTGATAGCACAGTTCGACGGCGGGCTTCGGTAGGATGCGCAGTAAGCACAAGTTCGATGGAAAGTTCGGCGAGCAGGGACTGCATTTGCGCGTCGGTAATTCCATCTTTTTTTAAGAGAGCAATTGCATCAACGACGGACTCACCAAGCGGTTTGGGAGAGAGGACTCTTGCGCGCAACTGAGCAACACGATGATTTTCCTCCGCAAGATTGATGAGTTCAAAGTAGGTGGTGAAGGCAGCCGAAATAGCGCGTGCCTGATCGACATCCAGCGCTTCCACCTCCGCCTCAAGCTGTTTCACCGCTTCAGCATTCCCACCCCGACGATCCTTCGCGGCCATACGGATGCGTTCCTCAATGGCAAACAACTCAGGCGACTCAAGTTCGCCAATGACCTCGCCGAGGATGTCACCTAGTAGATGAATGGCTGCAGAAAGTTGCATAGGTGAAGTATAACGAAAAACCTTGCATTGATGAGAGGAATTTTACAATTTCACTGCAAGGTTTTAATGGACATAAAGTGATATATTGATTGTACAAAGCAACATCCGATAAAGGCAAACCCGGCGAAAGCCGGAGACGCAAAGCCATGGGTCTACCGTTGCGAAAGCAATCATGACCGCCAGGCCGCCGAAGATCACAAAATAGATTTTGTGCTGTTTGGCCTGGCTTATCACAAGTCAGGTTTTTTTATTCGGATGGCTGTTCAACCTTCAAGAAGTTCGTTCCACTAGCGCAGACCCGATTAGAGTCGGATCTGCAAACAAGGAGACAAGCCATGTTTCGTAATTTGAAAGTTCTGTCAATCGTCGTCGTCGTCATCGTCCTCGCGGTCAGCGCCTTTGCCTTTGCGGCCGCCAACACAGTCCCAGCCACAAAAGCTGGTGATGGTTTGGGAGTGGTCAGCGGTTATACAGTGACCGGTGTCCAATACATATTGAATGCAACCAATCCAAATACACTTGACGCAGTGAAATTTGATCTTGGCGCCGCCGCCGCTACTGGTCAAGTACAGGCTCAACTGGTAGCTACCACTGGCACCTGGTATGTCTGCACCCTCGATACTGGTACAGTCTGGGAATGCGACACCACCGGCCTGGTTGTTTCGACTATTGACCAGTTGCGCGTGATCGCCTCCAGCAACTAACCCGCAAATTTCCTTCGGAAAAGCCAGGCCTGCTCAAGGTAAGATCCTCTACTTGAAAGTTGGGGGATGAGACCAAAAGCAGGCCTGACTCCTTAGACACATAAATCCAATTGCTCCAAAAGATGAAAACACCCAATCGCCGATCTTCGCTCATGAATACGCTATTATCCTTGTTTCTTTCATTGATAAGCTGGATGATCCTTGCCCCGACCCAGTTGGGCGGCTCGGTTACCTATGTGATAGTGGATGGCAACAGCATGGAAGCGAAATTCCATCGCGGAGATCTGATACTCCTAAGGAAAGCCCCAACTTATCAAGTTGGAGATGCAGTCACCTATCAGAACGCCGAAATGGGACGCTATGTTTTCCATCGCATCATAGACTTAAATTTGGATCGTTTTGTTCTACAAGGTGATAACAATGCCTGGTTGGACTCATATCAACCAACTCAGGAAGAAATCGTTGGCAAATTATGGATGCACCTGCCAAGAGTTGGTAAAGCCGTGGAATGGTTGCGCTTACCAATCAATATGGCGCTCGCCGTTGGTTTGCTGGGAGGTAGTCTGATGTCAAGTATGATGATTCAACCGTCCAAACATGAAAAAGGGAAAAACAAACCCTCCCGCAATTTTGGAGGACCGCTTACCGTAGTATTGTATTTCCTGGGGTTTATAGTTCTGATATTCCTTGCTCTGGGTATTTTCGCCTTCACGCGCCCACTCGCAAGAACTGTCGGCCAAATTCCCTATCAACAGGAAGGTAAGTTTTTCTATTCTGCAACGGGGACCACTGGAGTTTATGATACAGATCAGGTACGCTCCGGGGAACCTGTATTCCCCAAATTAACCTGTTTCCTTAATCTTGGTTTCTCTTATAACATGTCGGCCAATCAATTACAAGAAATTTCAGGCACTCATCAATTGTATGCCCGAGTCCTGGATGAACAGAGCGGCTGGCATCGTACAATTCCAATGATAGCAGCAACCGGGTTTGTCGGTAATTCTTATATGACCATGGCTACTCTTGACCTATGTCAGGTGGAAGCGCTGGTAAATTTGATGGAACAGGAGACAGGTTTTCATCAAAATGCTTATACATTGGAAATTGTCTCCCATGTGGATATTATGGCTAAAGTTGCCGGCCAGCAAGTGCAAGACTCATTTGATCCCACTCTGGCATTTCGATTCGACGAGGTACATTTCTATCTTGCCAATAATGATGCCCAGGCCAATCCCCTGCAATTATCAAAACAAAGTCTGACAGGCAACTCTGATCTGGAGGCGAACATTTTGCCTCTATTAGACTGGAAACCTACAGTTCAGATGATGCGCGGAATTGCTTTGATCGGGCTGGGGCTGTCGCTGGGAGGGTTTCTGGGTCTTGGTTGGTACATCTACACTATGGCATATCAAAGTCAGGAAGCGCTGATACGGTTAAGATATGGCTCGTTAATCATGGATGTGCAAGAACGATCCCTGGACACCTCATCACCAATGATGGATGTCGGGACGATTGATGATCTGGCAAGAATGGCTGAACGGCAAAACACCATGATTTTGCATATGACCGTCAACTTTCTAAACTATTATCTGGTCCAGAGCAATGGAACCACTTATCGCTATGTGACGAATCCCGGCAAACAGGGGGTGGTCGTAGTAGAACCATCTCGGCATGAAATCACAGACCATATGATCGACTCTGAAAGTAACGCTAACTGTGCGGAACCGGCCCATGAGGTTCTAACAAATGTGGCCAGGTATTTGAAAAAAACAGCCATCCAAGTGCCAAGCCAACCGGGAAAGTGATATTGCGGTATTCAATGAACATTAACAGGGATTATTACCAAAGGATAAACAACTTCAGAAGGATTACATGAAATTCTCCATCCCATTCCGCTTCATGACCTTTTGCCTGATCACGATGATTTTGCTCAGCGTAGTGACAGCCATAGCCGCCACGAATACGGTACCCTCAACCCGACTGACGGCCTATGGAAATTCCATCGGCATAAACGATATCAAGCCTTCCGCCTGCGCAACTATATTTTTGACAAACCGCGTCAGCGGAGCTGGGATAATTACTGGCACTGAAGGCAGTGACTTGATCCTGGGCAGTTCAGGCACCGATACAATCGACGGTCTAGGCGGCGATGATTGCATCCTGGGCGGCGGTGGCACTGATATTTGCACCGGCGGTAGTGGAACCGACATGTTTATTTTCTGCGAAAGCGAGACCCAATAAAATCCAGTAGAAATAAATGCAAGCAGGCAGGCTATGGACACAGGGTGCATTTATGATTTTTCAAGCAAACGCTTGTAGGTCCGTAGTCCAGCCCGAACGCCAATCACGACACTAAGCAAAGCGACTACAACAAAGAGGGCATTGAAGTAGGCAAAATAGCAATCCTCAGAGCAACCATATATAAAATATTGGGATAGTATCTGTACAACGACGTAATCCAATATTATGCCAACTAGGAGGGATAAGATGGCAACGCCAACTCCTGCCAGAACACTCGGAATTATCTTATTCATTTTATTTGACCGGTTGGTTTGAGTATTCCTTTGTTCCCTATTCTTTAAAATTTTGTTATCTTATCTCATGATATTTGTAATTCATTGCCGAGCATGAACACCTTTTAC
>JAXIPJ010000393.1:0-4345 GCA_045402985.1 Anaerolineales bacterium | reverse complement strand
CGAGAAAGTGCGCCTTGAGGGCTTGGGGTTGAAGGTCAATGCGACTGTACACGAATGGCTGCATGTCCGCTCGATGTATTTTTATGATCCGGAGGGAAATCATTTGGAGTTTGTCGCGTACGATGATACGGTGCGATAGGTAAATGATGAGACTTCTTATGAATAAAGGGACCATCACCCGAATTGCGAGATGACGATCATGGAGAGACGGCACGTCCATGTCGTTGTACCCGAACGGTTGCATGCCCGTTCCATGACCTCAAAGCTGGATCAGTTGTTGTTGATGCACTCAACCTGGATTTACGTTTTGTGCATGCGACACTCAGTCGACAGGTGAAAGTGATTGGGTTTTGTGATTGCCGTCCATTACCAAATTTACTGATGGACGATGTACCAAACTTTTGGGAATCCTGGCTACCGGTACGTCAATTGGTGGACTCACGTGATCAAAGGACTACATAAAAACGATTTCATCATGGCGGCAAGGACGGATGAAATCCACGGCTAATGGAAATTGATGAAGCAAAAGAGATTAACGCGCCGCGATTTTCTTAAATTGCTAAAAGTAGGGGCAATTGATCTGGCTTTGTTGGCATTGGGCGGACTTGGCTACAGCATATTATTTGGGCCTGCTCAGTTCACTATAGAGACTGTACACCTGAAATTGCCAAGACTCCCGCGCGCATTTGCAGGTCTTCGCATTGCACAGATGAGTGACATCCATATGGGCAGTTGGATGAACCTTGATCGTTTTCAACAAGTCGCGGATCTGGTTCTTGCTCAAAAACCTGACCTGTTATTGATAACAGGGGATTTTCTATTTGGTCATAACTTCAACGAAGCTTCAAGAGGGCATCTAAAAGATTTGATAACGGTATTATCGCCGCTGGCAGCAACTCTTCCTTCTTTTGCGGTGTTAGGTAATCATGATTATTGGACAGAGCCAGAAGCCGTCCGTGAGATGTTACGTGCCTGCCAAATTACAGAATTGACGAATACCGTTTTCACTCTGACGCGCGGCAGCGAAAACTTACATCTATGCGGCGTGGATGATGTTTGGGAAGGCAATGTTCGGCTCGAAGACGTGCTCAGCCAATTGAGCGATGATAGCGCGGCGATTCTGCTGGCGCATGAGCCGGATTTTGCGGATACCAGCGCGGCAACCGAAGGCTTTGATCTGCAGGTTTCAGGTCATTCTCATGGCGGGCAGGTCGTGATTCCATTTTATGGTCCTCCTTTCCTGCCTTACCTTGGGCAAAAATATCCGAGTGGGCTTTATAAGGTTGGGGATATGTTTCAATACACAAACCGTGGTGTGGGAACGGGGATGCTGCCTGTGCGATTCAACTGTCCGCCTGAGATCACATTATTGATCCTAAACGGTGATGGGTAAATCCGAACGATTTCAATTTCAGTCCGGAGCCATGGCTTGAAAACTCAAAAGAATTTATTTATAATAATATTCCTATACGTGTCGAATGGACGAAAGCCGACAGAAGGACAATCATCCCATGTCACAAAATCAGGAAGAACAGGCAGACAATAAAGATGACAACCCTGCTCTGAGCAAGGTCATCGAACGAAACATTCGCACCATTATCCATCTGCGCGCGAAGGCTTCGCATGAACGCAGTTTGCAGGGCCGCATCGCCGACAGGGTTACTTCCTTTTCGGGACACATGATCTTTGTCTATGTGCATATTGTCTGGTTTGGAATTTGGATCATTCTAAATACTGGACGCTTCGGGATGCAGCCTTTCGATCCATTCCCATATGGCCTTCTGACGATGGTCGTTTCGCTGGAAGCAATTTTTCTTGCAACCTTTGTGCTCATCAGCCAAAATCGATTGGGCGAAGAGACTGAACGTCGCGCCGATCTGGATTTGCATATTGGACTGTTGACCGAACATGAGTTGACACGTGTGTTACAGATGCTGGATGCCATTCAAGACAAGTTAGGTGTCGTAGATCATGAGAACAGTGAACTGGCAGACCTTGAAATGGAAACCAAACCGGAAGATGTATTGGCTGAGATCCACCGTCTTCAAGCTATTGAACTCAACAAACGGTAACCATTGTGAAAAAAAGCCTGACCCCACAATCGTCTGAAGAAAATGAACAACCGTATCGAAGCATTTTTGATTCTGCCAGCGACGGGCTGATAATCACCGATTTGGAAACGGGCCTCGTGCTGGAGGTGAATCCTGCAGCATGCAAGATGCACGGCTACACCCGCGAAGAATTTGTCGGACTGCAACAGACAGCCTTCATACATCCCGAAAGTCAACATGGTTTTAGTCAGCATCTCCGGGTATTTCAAGCCGACGGCGTCTTCGATACACGGACGCAGCATGTCTGCCAGGATGGCTCAACGTTCTATGCCGAATGGCGCGGCACGGCATTCATCTATCAAGGACGGCCATGCCTGCTGGGTGTTGTCCGTGACGTCAGCAAACGGATCCAGGCAGAGCAGAACCTCCAACAGCGCGCAGAAACGCGCACTCATGAACAGGCCACGCTGTTGGAGATCTCACATACCCTGGCATCTACACTGGAATTTCAGCCGGGTTTGATCCTCAACCAATTGCGAGAGATCATTGAGTACACACACGGCGGATTATTCGCATTGGAAGGCTCCATGCTCATCACCCAGGCAATGCGCGGGACGCCGAAATTGGAACAGGCCTCGCCTGTCCGCATCCGCCTGCAAGACCCGGAAGCGCTGACTGCGCTGTTCAATGGGCATCAACCCATTCGCATCGCCGACGTGTGGAGTGACAACCCACAGGCGGAATTTCTGCGCTCGCTTCTGGACGATGGGGCTGCTGTGTTACTTGAAGGGATGCAGTCTTGGATGTGGGTACCGTTGGCAGTGAGAGGCCGCATCATCGGGGGCGTGGGCATCGCTGAGACCAGGAAGAATTATTTCACGGCTCATCATGCCGACCTGGCCCTGAGCGTAGCCAACCAGGCTGCGATCACCATGGTCAACGCGGAATTATATGGACATGCACAGGCCCTGGCAGTATTGGAAGAACGACAGCGTCTGGCGCGCAACCTGCACGATGCCGTTAACCAGTCACTCTTTTCCGCTGGGCTGATCGCTGAAGTGCTGCCGCGCCTGTGGGACCGAGATCAGGATCTGGCAAGACAATCACTCGAGGACCTGCGAAGGTTGACTCGCGGCGCAATGGCAGAAATGCGTGCCCTGCTGGCCGAGCTTCGCCCCTCAACCCTGACCGACGCTGACCTGGGTGATCTGCTGCGTCTGTTGGGAAATGCATTCACCGGACGCACAAATATCCCCGCCACGGTAAGCGTGGTTGGAGAAGGCGCTTTGCCTGCTGAAGTGCAAGTGGCAGCCTACCGCGTGTGCCAGGAAGCGCTAAATAATATTGCTAAACATGCCAGGGCCAGCAAGGTGGAAATATATGAAATATATCTACAGGAAGACGCGGCCATTGAACTGCGCATAAGCGATGATGGCCGGGGTTTTGTTCCTGAACAAACCACCTCAGGTCACTATGGCTTGAGCATGATGCGCGAACGGGCCGAAGCAGTGGGCGCACTCTTATCGATCACCAGCCGGCCTGGTCATGGCACCGAACTCACCTTCCGCTGGAGTAAAACTCCGCCTAAGACCGCGCCTAAGGAGGTCTTATGACAACCTCTCCCTCCAAACCGATTCGGGTCATGCTCGTGGACGACCATACGATGGTTCGCCGGGGACTGGCAACCTTCCTAAAAGTTTTTGATGATCTGCAACTGGTGGGCGAAGCCGAAAACGGCGAAGCTGCCATCCAACTCTGTGCTGAGGTCTTGCCAGACGTGATACTCATGGATATGGCTCTGCCGACCATGGACGGTGCTACAGCCACGCGCGCCATCCGCCAGCAGTTTCCACAAGTACAGGTTATTGTTCTGACCAGTTTCAAAGAGGGAGAACTGATCAAGAAGGCGCTGGAGGCCGGAGCAATTGGCTATTTACTTAAGGACGTCTCTGCCGACGAACTGGTTGAGGCCATCCGCGCGGCAAACGCTGGCCGCGCCACGCTCTCGCCAGAGGCCGCTCAAGCTCTGGTCGAGACCACCAATCAGCCGCCAACGCCCGGCCTTGACCTGACGGAACGTGAGCGCGAAGTTCTGGCTCTGATGATCGAGGGGCTGAACAATACACAGATCGCCGGAAGGCTGACGGTAAGTCCATCCACGATCAAATCGCATGTCAGTAGCATCCTGGCTAAATTAGGGGTTGCCAGCCGCACTGAAGCCGTAACCCTCGCCCTCCGTAATCGCATCGTTAGTTAACTCCATCTGAATCTCCCCCAAGTGGCGGATATAAATT
>JAXIPJ010000122.1:0-2681 GCA_045402985.1 Anaerolineales bacterium | reverse complement strand
CAAAGGTGTTTGCTATATCCGAGGTAATGGCCCGCATGATGATATTTCTCTTCGAAGTGAATGAGATAAACGTGAGCTAACTTTTGCCTCATGTATCCTCCAAACAAAAGAAGGGCTGTCCTTTTGGACAGCCCTTCTTTTTTCTATTGAAAAAGTTGTAAGTTTTTACTTAGCGATCTAGTTATCCCAGATAAGATGCACTAACATCTACGGAACCTAGCGCCCGGATTACAAGGAAAACTTTCTAGGTTTTCTTCTAGTATTATTTGCTCTTGTGTTTCAGAACTTGTCGAGATCGAAATCTGGTATGAACATAGCAACCTCCTTGATGATTCTGGTAT
The DNA here is from genome assembly GCA_045402985.1 of Anaerolineales bacterium. Lineage (GTDB taxonomy): Bacteria > Chloroflexota > Anaerolineae > Anaerolineales > Villigracilaceae > Defluviilinea. Next base: position 2,340 of record JAXIPJ010000122.1, on the reverse strand, counting down.
TTTGAGCCACGACTCAAAGATGATGAGTTGTTTGGGGAAATCTGGATTGATGATGTGTCTGTCAAAAGGGGTGCGGTCCGGAAGGACTCTTCTGGGATGCAAATAGCGTCATTCCGCGCGATGTAGGCTGAGACACGGTGCCCCAGATATCGCTACGGGTTGAAATAGTTTGCTTTCTAGTGACGGTTATTCCTTTGAGGAGATCGCCAAGATCTCTCGTTAGATCGTTGCCCCCGCAGGAAATTGTTTAGCACAAATTCATGTTTATCCCTTAAGCGTTTTCAGAAGGCGTTCAAACAACTGTTTGTCCAGTAGCCATTCAGGAGGTACCTTCAGGGTCCTCGCGAGTGCCATGACCTCGAAATCCGTAACTTGCCTGATCCCAGCTTCAATTTTCGATAGAGTCCCTCGACTGATTTTCCAGCCCTCTAACTCTAGGCGGGCTGCCAACTCCTCCTGCGATAATGGCGGCCTGAATTTACGCCGAGCTTCCTGAACGCGTTTCCCTACGATGTTCTTCATACCGCTGCGATTGTATTTTTGAGCAGCATAAATTTTGCTCCGCCGGCGGAGCAAAGATGATAAAATGCTTAAGCAAGTTGCTCAGAAGGAGCTGCAGATATGATGCCCACTAAAAGCCCCAGAAATTCAGAAGAGCGGAAACGTCTCCTTCAGTCTTTCTTCGATCTGCCGTCACAGGAAAAGATGATGTTTTACAGCGCCCTGGAACATCTGCGCTGGCTGACCATACTGTGGGACCTGGAGGAACTCGAGGCGGACTCCATGCCCAGCACTCCAGAAAAACGACATATTCTTCTGGCTTATAAGTTCCTACAACTACTCTGGTTTGAAGAGTTGCCGGATCAGCCCAATCAGGTCCTTATGATATACGTGCGAGATCGACTCCCTGAGGATCAGAGCCCGGAAAGAATTAACAAGGCATTTGATAGCAACACGGAGGAACTGGCAAATCTCTGCAAAGAGATGCCACGCCCAAAGTGGCTCAAAAATGCTAAAGCAGTGAAGATCTCTATCGAATCGTTTCCCCAAAGGTCTTGATAACGTTTCAAATCACGCGAGCATAAATCATTCTGATTGCTTCAACGTTTCTTTTAGGAGCCTGCAATACTCTAACATACGTGAGAATCTCGTCAACGCCGGTTCCCTTACGGCTACTCCATCTCCTGCAGCCGCACAAGCATTACCTACTTCGATCCTCCAACATCCATCAATCTTTGAAGAGTGGGTATAGATAGATAACCAGTTAATACCTGGCAGCTATCTCAAAGGGCTGTCCTTTTGGACAGCCCTCTTTTGTCTCGTGAAGTAGTGTTATGTTTTATTCGTCGTCATCAACTATTTCATCGTCGATGAATTCGTCTGAATCGTCGCCTTCGTTTTTGGTTTTGAACTTTTGTGCCTTCAGATATTTCCTGATGATCCTGGGCGAGTTATGTATAAGCGACATGCCAAAATCCGTGCTCACATGCACACAATGGTATTGAAGATCTCCGAGCACCAGCATCTTCATTAGCAGAGCTGCCGCAGCGGAGGCCACGGCATGATTGATACTCAGTCCCTGCTCGTCTACAATGGCGAGGTCGGCACAAGACAAATTTGAAGAATCACCAGCCTCGTGAGGGTCCTCGTTGGCCATCAGGATTTCAGGGAACTGCAGAGTTGGGATAGGTAACCAGGTTGTTTTGGATGGGAACCGTAATGGAAATGGTTCATCATTGTCCAAATCTCTGCCGACCGCGACCTGCCCCGAGGTCTTTCGATTGCCTGTGTCCACCCACCAGATCGGCCAGCTCTTGCACATTTTTTCGACCTCGCGCCGTGCCTTATTATTATCCACACATGTTACAAAAATTGTGGTGCGTTGGTCGCTGTAAGACGGAACAAATTCATTTTTGGTCGCAATACTCTTGTCAACTGGTTTATCTATGGCAGCAATTGGAATGCCCCAAGCATGACCATAACGTTGAGCTAAGGCCACGGCTTTGTTTGCTCCGATCTCTGCCTCACAGAAGTTTTGTCGAAATATGTTTTTCGGTTCAACGTGATCATGGTCCCAGAAGACCACCGAAACTTGCTGATCGCGCGCCTCGTGGAGCAACCTTGCGATCCTCACAATATGCGGTGCAAGCCAGGAACCTGTCCCGCCACATCCGATCATAATAAGGCGTGTGCCTTTCGTTAGAGGGAGCAAAAGCGACCTGGCGTATAAGCTGTCCTTATTCAACCGTACTGTCATTACCTCCTCCTTTCATCTTGATAAACATCCACTATGTCATCTGGCATTTCGAATACCGTTGAAGCTGGAATGTCGAAATAATG
>JAXIPJ010000022.1:0-51462 GCA_045402985.1 Anaerolineales bacterium | reverse complement strand
CAAATGAAGAGCAGGAAAAAATGCAAAGTAAATGGAAAGTTCAAAAAGATTTGGTATTCGTCCTGTTATTGGTATATCTGCTGGCCATAACGTTGATCGTTGGCGCCACTACCTGGTTACATCCCTAACAGCCTGATTACTAAAAATGCAGGTGACCGTAATTATAGTGACGGTCACCTGCAAAAAGGAACTTATTATGAACACAGAGATCAAAAACGCCGTCGAATTGCATGACAAGGCCTGTTCTGCTGAAGAGTTGGGTCAACTGGACCTGGCTGAATTGTATTTCCTGAAAAGTGCTTATGCTTTTGAGCACGTGGGTGGCACACATATGTTAAATGCCGCCAACGCGTTCAATGCGCTCGCAATTCTGCGGGCGTCACGGGGAAATCAGGCTGGTGCGCTGTGTGCCGCCAAAAAATCTGCTCAGATCATGGAAAACTATAGGACTCAGTCTGCCAGTCAGGATGCCGATCTAATCCGCGGCACGGCATGGGAATTGATCAATGACCTGATCACCACTGAGCTGGGCACGCGAAGTTTATTCTCAGGCATTGCTTAACGAAAACCATTCGATCAATTCAATAGGTCAATGCTCTAAACAATATAAAGTTCCAGGTTAAGCCGGGGGCTCATGCAGAGATCTCATGCTCATTATAGTGCTCAACCACATCGTCCATCAGCCAGCCTTCAATATCCTTGTTTAGGAAGAAATCATCGGGCAAATTTGCCATCAAATCCATCATGGCAAGGCGCACAGAATCAAAATGCTTGAACAGATCATCGTCAGACCACTTGGAATACTTTTCTGTTAGTTCCGCATTGAAAGCATCCGTGTCATGACTCTCCCAGGTAAAACCCGGATTATTAACAATACCCACAATGATGCGCGCACCTTCCTCCCACCAACCAATAATGTGTGCGAGCAGATCGTGAAAGTTTTCAAAACCCTGCTTCGATAAAAACTCAGTTTGCTTCTCAGGCTCAAGCCTGTTGAAATCTTCAATATACGTTCCCCATTCATTTTCCAACATATCAACTACTAAAAAGCTACTCAATGCGACCAGATGTTCGCGCGCGTGACTGATCACGACGCCACGGATCCACGCTTTGACGCGGCGATTCTCGAACACCGCTTCATCCATTGGCCTCAAGTCTGCACCCATTTTCTGACGCGTTTCCTCAAACTGACTTAAAAACTCCGCCTCAGCCCAGGGTCTATATTTGGCAACTGCTTCAGCATTGAACGCATCGAAATCATATTTCCTGCGTTCGAACTCGCGCCCCTCTGCCAGAGCGAGAATGACCTCCATGCCTTCATCCCACCAGGCGAGGACGTGCGCCAGAATATCGCGGAATTGTTCGTATCCCTGCTGCCTCACGCGCTCAGCTTGTTCATCCATAGGCAGAAGGTTAAAACGTTCTATATAACTTTCCCATTCGATTTCTACATAATCCAGCGCACGTTGTTTGGTGATCAGCATTTAGGGTTCTCCATAAATAATAAGTTTATTTTACCTGTTTACAGGCTCATCACATGGAATAACCTCTGTGCGGTTTAAGTGTAAAATTCACGAAACTTTTAGCGATAGAGGAGGAGCCATGAGTGAGATGGAAGGAATTCCAGGGTTTTCCAGGGAAGAAGTCACACACCAGATCGAATTAAACCTGTGGGAAACATGGGCTAACTTTGGCCGCGGACCAGGTTGCACCCTGCACGATGAAGGCGATGCGTTATGGTTTGAAACACCTATTCCCACACTCCCCTATAACACCGTGCTGAAGTTTCAAGTGGAGCAGGATTTCGACCCGAGGATTAATCATCTCCTCAACCACTACATGGATCGCAATGTTTCAATCCTGTGGATAGTCCACCCTTCCTCCCTGCCCATTGATCTGCCAGACCGTCTGCAAGTATGTGGCTTACAGGAGATCGAAATTGCGCCAGGCATGGCTCGAAGTTTGGAGAATCTCCCCGCAGCGCCTCCCATCCCTGAAGGCGTGGAAATACGTGAAGCCACCGAAGACAATGACCTCATAGAGCTATATGGCCTTGCCGCCTGGCGCTGGGGAGTGCCGGAAGAATATCGACCTCAATTGAGAAAAATGATCGAGAAATTTCAAATCGGCGAACGCACTTCCAACACACGCTTTTGGCTGGCATGGAAGGATGGTATCCCGATTTCAAAGATCGGTCTATATAATGGATCGGGGTCTGCGGGAATCTATGGCGTTGCAACAAGACCAGAGGCGCGTGGGTTAGGCATTGCCAGCATATTAATGGTTGAAGCCATGAAAGCTGCAAGGGAAATGGGACATAAACTTGCTGTTCTTGATTCATCGCCGCTGGCAGAAAATCTTTATAAAAGGCTCGGTTTTATCACAGTTGCACCGTTGCGTTTATTTTCCCAGAAAGCGGCATATTTATGATTTCACAGCACTGATGAATTTGTACTCGAATTATCATTTATTCACAAAACAGGATTTTTTTCATGGATCAGTATATGCAGATCGCCATCGAAGAAGCAAAGGCAGCGCAAGCCGAAGGAGATTATCCATACGGTTCTATATTGGTGCGCGGCACAGAGATCATGGGCGTAGGACGGAATCACATGAACACGCATAATGATCCTACAAGTCACGCTGAAATAGAAGTCATACGCGCGGCAGGCTTGCAGGAATCCTACGCAGGTACCGTCATGTACGCCAGCGCATTCCCTTGCATTATGTGCGCGGGTCCGATTGTGATGCTTGGGATCCCGGAGCTCATCGTCGGCGCGAGTTGGGAAGGCTATGAAGCTTCGCAGGCATTCATGGAAGCAAATGGGGTGAAGATCACTATTTTGGAATTGGAAGAATGTAAAGACTTGTTGAAGAACTCTGGATAAGATGATGCTTTCTATGAGGCCCACCCGCGCGGACCTGCTAGCTGCGAAAAACAAGACAATTCGTGATGTGATCGCGCCAAATCTACGCGTGCTATTCTGTGGCATCAATCCCGGGCTGTATTCGGGCGCTACTGGTCATCACTTTGCCCGTCCCGGGAATCGCTTTTGGCCCACGTTATATCAAGCCGGTTTCACTGAGAGGTTACTCACTCCTGCTGAAGAGCGCGAGTTATTAGTCGCTGGTTATGGGATCACAAACCTGGTTACGCGCGCTACTGCCACAGCCGATGAACTTTCCACTGACGAGTTGGTCGCAGGGCAGCGACAGCTGGAATCCAAGGTGAAACGTTATCAGCCACAAGTCCTCGCGGTTCTGGGCATCGGCGCGTATCGGACCGCGTTTGCACAAAAAGTGGTCGCGCTGGGTCAACAGCCTGAACGATTAGCAAACTCCATAGTATGGGTACTACCCAACCCTAGCGGGTTGAATGCCCATTATCAATTGGCGGATTTAGTACAGCATTTTGTGGCATTGCGCCAGTTCTCGGCAATAGAAGGTTTAGATAATCCAAGAAGGTTATAAAGATATAATGAACATGAAAAACACATCTGATTATCTCTCGAATACTCTATTTCATTTTTGGGGAAAAGGAATGGACGAGCAACATCAGTTAAAAGTATTTGACTCCGTAATCCAAAATGGACTCCTGCTTACGTGCGGTAATAAGGACTTTATTGACCAGTTCCAGTTTTACCGTTACTCGAGCAAACGAGTAGAACATTTACGTTTAAGACAATGGGCGAGAGTATGTTTTACAGAGGTTCCACGCGATAAACTCTCAATTATCCAAGAAAAATTCGGATCGTTTGGTATCGGCTTTTCAAGGAAAATTATCCTGCGCTGGGGCGGCTGTCCTGTGTGGTATTTGCCGAATTATTTCGAACAAGAAACTCAGTATGGTCGCATTGCAATATCCTTAACCCAACTAACAGAATTAATCGATTTACTTCAGTCGATGAAAGATAAGAACTCATTTTTAACCCTTAATGGAAGAGATTTATCTACTCTTGATTCTGCAAAGATGCTTGATAAATTTATAGGAACAATCTATTTTTATGCTTCTCATTTCAAAGAGATGTCAACGAAAATTGGAGATGACCAGTCCTTCCTATATGAAAAGGAATGGAGGATAGTACATGGTTTTCACTACGGACCTAGTAAATCTTTATTCAGAAAACTAACTCCAACGGAAAAGGAAGTTCTTATAAGCGATGTTTCATCTTGGGCTCAGCCATACCACACGGGTATTCCAGAGATAGATAAGACACTTCCAAATTATCCCATTATTGATGACTTCTTCTGGTTCAACGGAATCCCTGAATTAAACACTGTGGCTGAAGCTATAACACAAATAATTGTTCCTACCAAATCACTCTCTGAGAGAGTGAGCGATTATATTCAATCCCATAGAAATCTCTTTAGTAAGGATTTACCCACAATTGAATTGATGTAGAGACACTTTTTTCAAAAGTCCCTTGGTACGTTAATGTTCGCAAAGATCCAGACCTAAAGTTCATGTTTATGAGGCAATATTTATGTCAAGCAAAACCCCTAACTTTGAAGATCACTTTTCCAAACAATCTGGGGTGTACGCGCAATATCGTCCGCAATATCCAGATGAAATCTACGCCTATCTTGCCTCCATTACGGTGGGACATTCCCTGGCCTGGGATTGTGGCACCGGCAATGGTCAGGCTGCAATGGGTCTTGCCAGATATTTCGACAAAGTTCATGCCACCGATGCCAGCGCTGAACAGATCGCGCTCGCTTACGCACATGATAAAGTGGATTATCGCGTTGAACCCGCTGAGCAGGTCTCGCTTAGCGCCTCCAGCGTAGACCTGATCACAGTGGCTGTAGCTATTCATTGGTTCAATTTTGACGAGTTTTATCGGGGAGTAAAGCGTGTACTCAAGCCCGGTGGAATTATTGCCGCCTGGACGTATAGCTTAACGGAAATTTCCCCGGAAATCGATAAATTGATCCAGCAGCTTTCCAATGAAATCCTCGGTGGTTTTTGGCCCGAACGTATCAGTTATATTGAGCAAGGTTATCAATCCTTACCATTCCCATTTGAGGAGATCACTCCACCTTCATTTGTAATGGAAGTTAACTGGAATTTACTTCAATTAGCCGGCTACCTTAATAGCTGGTCTGCCACTCAAAGATACAAATCCCAAAACGGAACTCATCCCCTTGAATTGATCTGGCCTGAATTGGTCTCCGCATGGGGAGGCGAAAACAAAACGCGAACGATACGCTGGCCCCTGCAATTCAGAATTGGGCGGAAAAGTGCTGCTGCTTAATTTACCTCTCTCGCTATATTTACAAAATCAGCGAACAAACCATAGGCGGTCTCTTCGGGTCCGCCCTTCATGCCTTCGCGCTCCGAGACGGTCACAGAGTAATCGGGCAATACATCCGTGCGGAATGTGAGACCAGTGGATGAGCCCATCATGCCATACAACGGCGAGGACGCATCGACGAGTTCAGGCGACACGCGCGCGTTGATTTGATTCCCCACTCGTTCAGCAGATGCGACCAATTTCCAGCGCTTCCCATCCAGTTTTGCCTGATTCACCATCTCGAACGTGATCCCCCCTATACCTTTTCTCTCTACATCCTGCAGTTTGAGCGGCGTATTCATCAGCACGGTTGCCAACGCGGCGACCTTGATGGACGCATCCCAGCCATCCACATCGCCCGAAGGGTCCGTTTCCGCGAGGCCAATACTCTGACAATATTTCACCGCATCCTTAAATGACTCGCCCTCTTCCATGCGTGAGAGAATCATATTGGTGGTGGCATTGATGATACCTTTGAACGAGATCAACTCTGCGCCTGGCATGGCTTCGCGGAATGTGGAAAATATAGGTGTGCCGCCTAAAACGGTCGATTCGAACATAAACTTTTTTTTGTTGGACTCTGCGAGAGCCATCAATTCCTGAAATGCGTGCACGACTGTTCCTTTATTGGCGGTACTGACATGCATGCCCGCATTCAACGCAGCTTTGGCATGGTCAATGGCAGGCTGACCGGTATCGTAATTGACGGGTGAATTCTCGAACATAAAGTCAGCGGAGGAATGTTGAATTACTTCGAGGGAATTGTTAACTGGGAAGGCAGAAAGTGGCTGAATTGACTTTCCACTTTCTACCAATTCAAGGGCTTGTGGTACGTCCAGTCCATTTGGATTTACAGCGAAGCCATGTCGTCCTGTTGCGATCCCTGTAATGGAATATGTGATATTGTATTTCTCATTCAACAGATCGCGTTTGCGTTCAAACAGCCGAACCAATGATCGGGCAACGTTGCCGAAGCCTATGAAGGCAAGTTTGTAATGCATGGGATTTTCCTTCGTGCAGAAATGGGTCAATCAGCCAGCGACAGAAAATATTCGTGGAAACGCGTATCATTTGTTAATTCGGGGTGAAAGGATGTAGCCAGGAGGTGCCCCTGTTGCGCGGCAACGATTCTCCCGTCGGGGACTGAGGCGAGGATCTTTGCATCCGCATCTACAGACTCAATGATCGGCGCGCGGATGAAGACCGCGTGATAATCATCCTTAGTCCCGGTAGCTTGTTTAAGTTCTGGGATATTGAGGTCCGCTTCGAAAGAATCGACCTGGCGGCCAAACGCATTGCGCTCAACTTTGATATCCATGAGTTCGAGCAAAGGCTGGTCGCGGCTTACGTCTTTTGAAATAAATATTGCACCCGCGCACGTTCCCCAAATGGCGTGTCGCTGACCGAACAATTTCAATGGCTCCATCAAATTATAGGCGACTGCAAGTTTCCCGATCGTCGTCGACTCACCGCCGGGGATGATGAGGCCATCCAACCCGTTTAGCTGTTCGGGCAAGCGCACTTCGGATGTTTCAACTTTGAGGCGTTTGAGCATGGCGATGTGTTCAGCAAAATCGCCTTGCAGAGCGAGCACACCTATCTTCATAGTTCAGCTATCAGCAACTAGCTATTTAGCTATTAGCGATTAGCCTTAAAAACCAATCACTAATTGCTAAGCGCTAATTACCACCCGCGCTGTGCCATCTTTTCTGCTTCAGGCATTTGCGAAACATTGCGCCCTACCATCGGTTCACCGAGATCTTTGCTCACTTCGGCAAGAATTCCTGCATCTTGAAAATGCGTCACTGATTTAACAATTGCGGCCGCGCGCCTGGCGGGGTCGCCGCTTTTGAAGATACCCGAGCCAACGAAGACGCCATCCACGCCGAGCTGCATCATCAAGGCGGCATCGGCTGGAGTCGCAACACCACCTGCCGCAAAATTGACGACAGGCATGCGCCCGAGTTCTTTTGTTTCTCTAACGAGTTCATATGGCGCGCCGATTTCTTTTGAGTAGCGCATCAATTCTTCATCAGCCATGGTTGTTAGACGGCGAATATCACCTAATACTGTGCGAGCGTGGCGCACTGCTTCAACCACATCGCCCGTACCTGCCTCGCCTTTCGTGCGGATCATCGCCGCGCCTTCCCCAACGCGTCGCAACGCTTCACCCAGGTTGCGGCAGCCGCATACGAACGGCACTTTGAAGTTGTGTTTTAAGATGTGATTTGCTTCATCTGCGGGCGTGAGCACTTCGGACTCGTCAATGTAATCCACGCCGATCGCTTCAAGGATCTGCGCTTCCACGAAATGCCCAATGCGGCATTTTGCCATCACAGGGATCGAGACCGACTCCATGATCTTCAGGATCAGGTCCGGGTCAGACATGCGCGCCACGCCGCCATCCGCACGGATATCAGCCGGGACTCGTTCAAGCGCCATCACTGCACAAGCGCCTGCATCTTCTGCGATTTTTGCATGGTCTGGTGTCACCACATCCATAATAACTCCGCCCTTGAGCATTTGAGCCAAGCCCTTCTTAAGTGCGAAAGTTCCAGTCTGTTGTTCCATAAAATTCTCCTGATCGTAATTGAATTGGGATTCTACCATTTCGCGTATGATTCTAGAAGAAAAGCGGTATAAGTAAAGAGCCAATATTAGCCAATCGGCAATAGACCAATTTAATGGATTAGCACTAGTTGGAAAGAATTGGCTCTATGTGATGGGTCGAAATAATGATAATATACCATACCAATATCGCCGAAGTCGTGTAGGTGCAACATGCGCATCCCACTTGATCGTCAAAGCCAAATACCTCTTTACGAGCAAATCGAAACTTATTTACGACAGGGAATCCTTTCAGGCAGCCTGGCCGCCGACACTCGTTTGCCCGCCAGCCGTCAACTTGCTCGCGACCTGGGAGTCAATCGTATCACTGTGGAAAATGCGTACGCGGAACTGGAGACCGATGGACTGATCTACTCGAAGATGGGCAGCGGCACGTACGTGCTGCCTCCCAGCCCGCTGTTAACACTTTCCAAAGATGGTCCCGGCACTCCCTGGCCTCTTTGGCAGCAAAGTGTAGAGTTCCAGGACAGAACCACCAAATACAAACCTGCCGTCGTGATGTTAAAGAGGACAACCAAGCATCCTCATCCCATCAACTTCGACAGCGGCATCGGGGATGCCCATCTATTCCCCGCCGAGGACTTTCGGAAGGTGCTTCAAACCGTCATGCGCCGCGATGGAATTGCTGCACTGGATTATGGAGAGCCCAATGGACATGGTCCACTGCGTGAGACCATCGCTCACATTTTAGCCAGCCAGGGCCTGCAAACACAGCCAGAAAATGTTCTTATCACCGCCGGTTCACAACAAGCCTTATCCTTGATATCACAACTCCTGCTAAAACCAGGGGATGTCATTCTGGTAGAAAGTCCCACTTACCCAGGTGCTCTGGATTTATTCCGTTCGCTCAATTTCAAAGTCGTCGGTATTCCAGTCGACGGGGAGGGCATGCAAGTTGAGGCGCTTGAGAAACTGCTCCAGCAACACCATCCGAAACTCATTTACACCATCCCCAACTTCCACAATCCGACTGGCACTTGCCTTAGCAGTCAGCGTCGCCATCAGTTAATTATCCTGGCGGATCGCTATAACATTCCAATCTTGGAAGATGATTTTGTCGGGGATTTGCGATACGAGGGACGCACCCAACCGGCCCTCAAAGCCCTTGACCCAGGTGGGCGGGTTATCTATATCAACACTTTTTCAAAAATACTCATGCCAGGATTGCGCGTGGGTTTCCTGGTAGCCGAAGGCCCGGTCTATGACGCTCTGGTTAATTTCAAGCGCGTCAATGATCTGGCGACCTCGACGCTGGTTCAACGCGCTGTAGAAGCTTATGTCACAGTTGGACGATATCAAGCCCACCTGCGCCGCTCCTGCCAGATTTTCCGCAAGCGCCGCGACGCTATGTTGTCCGCGATCCAGCGCTATTTGCCGGCTGAGGTACATCTTGATACGCCCCAAGGCGGACTGTTCATCTGGCTGCAGCTACCTGAAAACCTCTCTTCAGAAATGCTGCTTCCTCTGGCGTCGGAAGAAGGAGTAGTCTTCGTTCCAGGAAACGAATTCTTCCCAGATAAATTGGGCGGCAGAAACTGGTTGCGTCTCAATTTTGTTGCCCAGGCACCAGATCAGATTGATGAAGGCATAAAAAGGCTGGGAAAGGCTATTAAACGCTTAACTGCAGCTCTATAAATAATTCTTACACAGAAGATATAGCCGCGGCATCCGATTGGGGCTTGACAAAATTGCCAATCGAGATACAATTATGACAATGATACAATTATTACAATCGTACAAAGACACAATATGACACCACAAAAACTGCTTGCCCTTCATCTCGACTTTCGTTCTGGTCTGCCCATCTATATTCAGCTCATGAATCAGATCGAAAGCCAGGTATTAGGAGGAACATTGAAACCCGGAGATCAATTACCGACAGTACGCGCTATGGCATCTGAATTACGTGTGAACTTCAATACAGTGGCGCGTGCCTATCGCCTGTTAGACGAAGCACATATCATATCAACGCAGCAAGGACGCGGTACTTATATCACCGAGATTCCGCGGCCAGAAGTAACAGAACGTTTGAGACACGAAATGCTTGAAGCGCTGGCGCGAAAGTATATCGGTGAAGCGCTCAGGCTCGAGTTCTCAAAGAAGGAAATAAGCCAGATCGTCAGTGACCAGCTCAAAGCCTGGCAGGAATCGCAAGTGTCTGATAGTGAGTAAATCAAGGAGAATGAATGGATACGAAATTTATGAAGAACGTGAGTCAAAAGAAGCAGTCAAAGGAGTATGAGCTTCATATTTCCGGTGTTGCAGTAACGTTGTCTAGTGTGTTTTTAGTCGCCGCAATTTTCGGCGGGTTGATGATGGATGGCCGTGTGGACGGGAGATGGATTGGCTTGTATGCTGTTACGATGTTGCTGATAGGTACGTATATGTTGTTTGCGCTCAAGGTTGCATCGCAATGGGAAAAGGCCATTGTTCTGCGATTGGGCAGATTCCATGGTCTGCGCGGTCCCGGTCTGTTTTGGCTCATTCCAATTGTGGATACGATCCCATCCTGGATCGATCACCGTGTGATGGTGACACCGTTTTCTGCCGAGAAAACACTGACCAAGGACACGGTGCCAGTGGATGTAGATGCCGTATTATTCTGGGTCGTCTGGGATGCGGAAAAAGCTGCGCTCGAAGTGAAAGATTATCAAAATGCGATAGCCTGGTCGGCACAGACAGCTCTGCGCGACATCATTGGCCGCATGATGCTGGCAGATATTCTCACCGGCCGCTCTGCCATAGACGCTGAGCTTCAGCACATCATTGATGAACGCACAACTCCCTGGGGTGTGACAGTGCAATCTGTGGAAATACGCGACATTGTCATTCCTCCAGGTCTGGAAGACGCCATGTCCCGTCAGGCGCAGGCAGAACGCGAACGACAGGCGCGCGTCATCCTCGGTGAGTCTGAGAAGCAGATCGCCGCCTCGTTCTCTGAGGCTTCACAGGCCTATATTGACAATCCCACGGCTTTGCACTTGCGTGCGATGAACATGCTGTTTGAAGGTTTGAAGGAAAAAGGCGCGCTGGTTATTGTCCCAAGCTCGGCCGTCGACACTATGAATCTGGGCGCAATGAGCGGCATGGTCTCACTGGCGCAAAACAACCTGCCAAAAGAAAACAAGTAAGGGAAAAGAATGTCTACCCGTACTACAACCATCGTCGTTTTGCTTATGATCGTCGCAGCCACACTCGCCGGCCTCCTGCTGTGGAACCGTTTGCCTGAGCAAATGGCTTCCCACTGGAACATTAATGACCAGGTGGACGGCTATGTGTCCCGGTCCTGGGGTGTATTTATGCTGCCCCTTATTTCACTTGGGATGTTCCTGCTCTTTTTGGTCATCCCAAATATTGACCCGCTGAAGGCAAATATCGCCCAGTTCCGCGAAGTGTTCAACCTGTTCATCACACTTATCACCGGATTCATGCTCTACATCCACGCGCTCACTTTGCTCTGGAGCCTGGGTTACACCAGTTTCGGAATGAGTCGAGCCATGTTACCCGCCTTGGGGCTGCTATTCATTTTCATCGGTTCCATGTTGCGTAAGGCGAAGCGCAACTTCTTCATTGGCATCCGCACCCCGTGGACGCTCTCCAGCGATAAGGTTTGGGATGAAACCCACCGTCTCGGTGCGGTCCTGTTCATAATCTCAGGTGTGCTGGCTTTCATTGGCGGCTTCTTCGGAGGCACAACCGCTTTCTGGCTATTCTTCGCGCCGCTGATGGGTTCGGCGATCTTTCTGGTGATCTACTCTTATGTGCTCTATAAACAGGAAACTAAGACATAACAGTCAGAGTTGGCACCCACCTGCCCTGTTTGTTTCACGTGAAACAAAACCCTATGAAAACAATCATCAACTGGCGAGTCTTTTTTATTCTCTGGATTGCGGCCATTCTCTCCGGCATGGCCGTCCTGCCTTATGCTTTGGAGTTGCAAGCTTCAACTATTGAAGCAATGGGCATACCTATTCCTCTCCCCGCGTTGATTGCGCTCCAGATCGTGCAAAGCGCGATTCTCTTCGCGATCATAATATTCGCTGGGATGTTCTTCGCAAGCCGCGTCGGGCTTGGAATCCCGATCCTGGATTCCGTTACTAGAAACGAATCAGCATCGGGCAAAGCCCGCGCGATTCTACCCCTTAGCGTTGGGCTTGGCGTCATCGCATCATTGTTAATTATTGGCCTGGAAGTCTTGATCTTTCAGCCTGCTATGCTGAAAGAATTGGGTGATTCGGCGAATGCGCTAAACTTGCAAAACGCACAACCCGCCGCGTGGAAAGGCTTCCTGGCTTCGTTCTATGGCGGAATTGCAGAAGAGATTCTGCTGAGATTATTTGTCATGTCGCTCTTCGCATGGCTTGGGCGATTTGTCAGCAAAACGCAAGAAGGCAAGCCAACAAGCACAGTGTTCTGGATCGCAAACATCCTCGCGGCAGTTTTATTTGGGCTGGGACATTTGCCCGCAACTGAAATGATCATTCCGCTTACACCTTTGGTTATCACCCGTGCCATCCTCTTGAACGGAATAGGCGGCGTAATATTTGGCTGGCTCTATTGGAAGCGCGGACTCGAAGCTGCGATGATCGCTCATTTCTCAGCAGATATCGTCTTGCATGTATTACTTGCACTCTAGGAGACCACAATGGCAGAAGAAATCAAACAATGGGAATATCGTGTTCAAACGATAGGTAGCGTATTCGGAACCAAGGACGAAAACATAGAAACAACTTTGGATACATGGGGCCTGGAAGGCTGGGAAACGATCAATGTTTACACTCCGTATGGAAGCGGCAAAATAACGATCGTCGCAAAACGCCCGTTGACGGAACGCGCACGTCGGATGAGGTCACTACCACTTACGTGAGCCACTTTCAGGGTAGCGAAGTTTGATATAACGGAGCCCGGCCGGGGGTCGCATGACCCTTGAAATATCCGCCTGATGATCAGACGGATATTTTATTTGTGATAAATAGAACAAATGTTCGACTTTTATTAACGATACAATTGCCTGATGAGCGAATTACGAAATCCGATTTTGATCATCATTCTTGTAGTAAGTATTGTAATTGGCTCATCACATCTCACCCGCGGACACGAATGGGGCGACGACTTTGCATCATATATCATGCAGGCAAAAAGCATTGTAGATGGAGATATGCAAGAATTTGTTGAGCATAATAGCATCACAATTTATCAATCTTCTTCACTCATCGGACCAGTGGCATATCCATGGGGATATCCATTAATACTAACCCCTGCTTACGCCATCAAAGGAGTTGGCCCACTTGCTTTGAAATTGCCAGGATTATTTTTCTTCGCGGGGTTTTTGATTTGCCTCTACTTGTTGATCAGGAACCGCCTCACGACGACCGAAAGCCTGCTCCTTGTTTCTCTTTTTGCGTTCAATCCGATGCTCCTGGACTTCCTCGATCAGATCCTTTCTGATATTCCTTTTTTATTTTTTTCAACTCTTGCCTTGCTGCTAATGACAAAATATGAAGAGAGACCATCTCTTTTCCAAAACATCATTCTTGGAGGGGCCATCTTCTACGCATTTTTCATTCGCACGACAGGGATTGTTTTACTCGCTAGTTTTTTGGCTTATCAGATGCTCTGTATTTACCGTAAGAATGAGCAAAGCAAAATTATCACAGCCTATTCACTTACTGTCTCACTTGCATTTGTTTTCCTCTGGCTAATCTCATCCCTGATTTTTCCAAGTGGACAAAGCACATATTTCGAGCAACTTAAAGGATTCGCTTTTACAACATTTATGGGAAACATCTCAGGATATTTTACGTTGTTCAGATTTTTCCTTGGCACATCCCTCACATGGATTTACATTTACTATGCGCTGACAGTCTTGTTCTTCGTAGGCGTATGGGCAAGAAGAAATACGGACCCATCCTTCATCATTTTCTTTGTGATCTATTTTGGCCTTATGCTCATCTGGCCCGAATGGCAGGGACCACGCTTTATCTTTCCGCTTCTCCCCATCTTCATATATTTCACATTTCAAGGAATGATATCTGTTATTCGTAAACTCCCTTGGAATTATCACCAATTGGGCCAATGGGTATTTTATGGTTTCTGGCTTTCGGTAATTTGCATCTTCCTGTTCAATTCGAGTATTAACGCGTATGCCAATCTGCAAAACAACCGATCCATCAACGGGCCATTTGACCCGTACAGCATGGAAGTCTATAACTACATAAAAGAAAAGACATCGCCCGATAGTGTGATTATCTTCTTTAAACCACGCGCGATGAGGCTGATGACAGATCACGATACGCTCATGAGCACGGAATGTGACCGTATGTTCCTTGGAGATTACATTGTTTTAAGCCGAAAAGTAGGGGAAAACCAACAAATCGCTCCCGAAGAGATTGATGCCTGCAACCTGTCATTGGATGAAGTTCTCAGAAATCGCAGGTTCGCGGTCTACGAGATTCTAAAATGAATTTGCTACTTGAATCCTAACCTCAAAAACAGTAAACTAACTCCATGACAACTACCGGTAGGCTTCGCGATCTTGAGGGACGCCAGCAGCAACTCCTGCGCCTGGTTGAGTTGAGTGTCACGCTCAACTCGACTCTCGACCTGGATGCCTTATTGCAGGTCATTACTGAAACTGCAACTGAGTTATTAGATTGCGAAGGCGCCTCCATTCTGCTTTATGATGAAAAAAACCAGCGCCTCTACTTTGCCGCCTCCACCGGCTCTGACCCTGCAAAACTGGCGGAAATCCCTGTTCCCATTGAGGGCAGTCTGGCGGGCACCATATTCAGTACAAATCGTCACCTCATTTTGAACAACGCCGAACAGGATCCGCGCCATTACTCACTCGTCTCAGACCATATCAAATTCAAGGTGAATACTCTGCTTGGCGTGCCGATGCCCATCAAAGAGCGGACCGTAGGTGTGCTGGAAGCGATCAATAAAAGAAATGGCGTGTTCGATGAACATGACGCCACGATCCTTGCAGTGACCGCCGCGCATGCTGCCATTGCGATCAATAATGCGCGCTTATTACGCACCACCCAGCTTGCCCTCGGAAAAGTCAGGGATGCCAACGAACTTAAGAGTAATTTCCTTTCGCTGGCTTCACACGAACTACGGACTCCGCTGGGCATCATCATTGGCTATTCAACTTTCCTGAAGGAAGACGCCAAAGGTGAACTCTCTGAACATGCCAATCAGGTCTTGAACGCAGCGCGTCAGATGCGCTCCATTCTGGATGAGATGAATAACCTGGCAATGCTCAAGTCGGACGAGATGACACTCAAGCCCCAAAAGATTGTCATGCAGGATGTCCTGGCATATGCTTGTGATGGGATCAAAGAGATCGCTTCCACACGTGACCAGAAATTGACCTATGTATTTCCAGACGAGCCGTTCGTTGTGGCGGTGGATATTGATAAAACCAGCCTGGCTTTCATCAATATTCTCAATAATGCGATTCGCTTTTCAGCACCGGGCAGCGAAATTACAATTGGCGCGATGAAACAGGGAAATCAAGTCCTGGCCTGGGTACAGGATCAAGGCATTGGTATTCCAGCAGATAAACTGCAAAAGATATTCGAAGAGTTTTATCAGATCCAACCGCCGAATACGCGTCAATATGGCGGGCTGGGAATTGGACTCACCATCGCAAAAGGATTGATAGAAGCACAGGGTGGAAAGATCTGGGCAGAGTCTGAAGGCGCAGGGAGTGGAGCAACATTCAAGGTGCTGCTGCCGTCAGCAAGTTAAAACGCAGAAATATATGCTGCATAATTTCGAGAGAGGGTGTTTATGCCAAAAGCAATTTACTCAGAGATTGAATTACCAGAAATTGTTCGTAAAGCAAATGCGCTTGCTAATGAATTAAATTTTCCATTGATGCCAGAAGGTCGCCCTGTGGGATATAAAGGTCCGCCCTCCGCGTGTATTCCACAGGTTGGCAGATTGCTGCAAGTATTAACCAGCGGAAAACCTGGTGGACGGATCGGTGAGCAGGGAACAGGCGCGGGCGTGGGAACCGCATGGCTTGCAAGTGGCCTTCGCCATGGCGCACACCTGATCTCAGTTGAGATAAACCCAACGTTTTCAATTGCAGTAGCGCAGCTTTTTGCCGATTATCCAAATGTGGAAATCCGAACAGGCGATTGGCATGAAATGATGAGCCCGAACGAGCCTTATGATCTGCTATTTATGGATGCCCTGCCGAGAGGCGACCTGGTGCCTGCAAAATGGGATTCAATCGTTGAGTTGATAAAAATCGGCGGACAGATTGTTATGGATGATTTAACCCCTGTTGAACTATGGCCGCCCGAATGGAATCAAATTATTGATGGCAAGCGTGAGTTTGCTTTTGCGAATCCTCGTGTATTCGGTACAGAAGTGCGAACAACATCGACAACATCCGCATTAATTGTTACGCATATACGATAAAACAAAGTCATAGAATCAAAAGCGCCTTGTCTTCTCGACAGGCGCTCTTCTCAACTACCCAACTAAAAACTATCCAACCACCCAACTATTCAACTAACCAAGATGCATCGGCATGATCACATGCAGGAACTGGTCATCGCCCACAGGTTTGACCACGCCCGGCGCGTTCGGTGCGGAGGTTTCCAGTGCAACATTCGGCGTGCGGATCACTTCCAGGGCTTCGCGCAAAAATTTGACATTGAACGCGATCAGCAATCCGCCGCCATCCACTGTGGCCTCGACGATGGTTTCGTTCTTGCCAGTCTCTTCGGAAGTGGCAGAAATTTCAACTTCACTCGGCTGCATATCGCCCTGCCCAGTCTTGATATTAAAGCGCGCCACGTTCGAGCCTTCGCGTGCGAAGATCTCAGCCTGTTTGCAAGCTTTTAGCAGGGATGAAGTTGAAACCAAAGTTCGTGATTTGTATGAACGCGGGATGATCTGCTGGTAATCAGGGAAGGTTCCGTCAATCAACTGCGAAACTACTTCCACGTCTTTCACACGGAAGACCACCTGTCCACGTCCTTTTGGCAGGACCATGTATATCGGCTCATCTGCATCCGTTGCGACGCGCGCCAGTTCCTTCAAGGCTTGGGCCGGGACAATCGCCGAAACGGAACCCGCTGAAGGCGTGGAAAGAACCGCTTTTCGGACGGAGAGTCTGAATCCATCTGCGGCGGCCATTGTCAGTTTGTCCTTATCCACCTGCACGAGCACACCCATCAACACAGGGCGGGCTTCATCGGATGAAGCTGCGAACACCACCTGATGAATCATCTCACGGAAATCCCCCACGTTGATCTGCACCGCGCCGTCAAAATCGGGCACGGGCAAAGGCGGGAATTCCTGGGCATCGATACATTTGATATCGTTCGTCGAAGTTCCGCCGCGCACATTCAATGTTTGAGTCTGTGGGTCGAGTTTCAACAACACCTGGTCACTGGGCAATGTAGCCACCAGATCAGAAAACGTGCGCGCAGGCACTGTCGTTGAGCCCTCTTCATCTATGCGTGCTGGAATCCAACACGTGATCCCCATTTCGAGGTTCGTTGCCGAAAGGCGCAACCGCCCTTCATCAGAAGCGATCAATATATTCGCGAGCACAGGCAAAGTACTGCGCGGCGAAACGGCTTTTCCAACAGTACCCAGACCACGTGCAAGATTTTCTTGAAGGACGGTAACTTTCATGGTGCATCTCCTCGATCACACAAATAATAGCACTTCAATTTTACATCATTAAATGTTATTGCCCTGACGTCAGAAGCCGGCAATACTTGAAATGCCCAATGCAAATAAAAAGAACAGCAACTCCAACGCAAACAACGCGGCGAAGATATACACAACATACATCCAGGCGGAGCGTGAAGGTTTTTGAATACGGATCTCCTGACCCTCTGCCAATTGCTGAACAGATTGCGCTGCCTGCGCCGCACCATCTGCCCACACAATATTCTTCGCTTCATTCTGGACAATGATCCGGCTCCCGGTAAATGAGCGGACCCAATCTGGCGCGTCCGTTGCCACGCTTCCGTTCAAGACGATGGCATTGAAATTTCCCTGCGGCCTCTCACTAGAGGGTGTAACCGTCATCTGAACATTTGACCCAAGTTTCATCAACGCGGCTTTTACGGACTCAACAAATCCATCGCCTGAATCAACGATCAACACCGAATATTCATTTTGCTTCTCAGCCAGCGTATCTGCTGTGGAAGCGCCGTCGGCGCGCAGGACGTTCAAGTGATAGACCATCACCACACCGAACAGGAAAAGCAGTTGTACAAGGTTCAACAGAGTGTTTGTAAAGTCATTGTCTACATCGCCTGTCAAAACGACTCTGAGCAGTATGTAAACCAGCCCCACCGCTGTCGCCATCCCGCCGATGACGGATACAAACAGTACCAGATATGAATAAGACTTGCGTATCAACGACCTGCGCGCGTGGTCGCCCAACTCACCCGTTGAAAGCGCCTCGACTTGCATCGGCCTCCATGTAGTCAACCAGAGAGGCAGACCGACAAGTATGGATGAAAGGGGTATTGCCAGGCTACTCCCTATTGAGAAGCCGAGACTTATCGCTGCATCAATGACAAATGCAATCAACAAAGCCACGCCTACAAATAAAACTATCAGCCCAATAAATGACAAAATGTAGTAATAGAGTCGCTTCATCGCGGCTTGACGAACAGTGTCCCCCGTCGCCTCGATGTGACGATTAAGCCAGTGACCGTAATATGCCCATACTGCCCCAAGCGGCACGGCGATGGATAGAGGGCCACCGATTCTCTGCATGACGTCGCCAAAGGTCAGGTCTTGCCCAAGCAAAAGAAGGAGGAGGGTGTTCACAATGGACCAGGCAGTTGTGATTACCGTAATCACCCCACCCAGAGCAAGGAGGTAGAGAATGCCCAAACGGAGAGTCGAGCCCATTTCCGCGGGATCAGATAGCGAGTCCTGAATGACGCGCCAGGAATAGACCCATATTGGAATCCCAATAACGATCAATGCCATCCCATTGACGATAACTTCGTGTCCTAATTCTCCTAAAACATCACTTGGTACATAAAAGAGGTATCGCAGGATTTGCTGCGTGCCGAAAACAGTCATCAACAAGCCATAGAGCATCCAGATATAACGATACAGGCGTCGGACTTCCGAGAAATTTTCCTTGTCAGTTAAAGCTGCCCATTCACCGCGAAGAATGTTCCAAAAATAAGCCGCGACAACTCCATTCATGAAGATGGCGATGAGATTATCTGCTAATGTTTGTGAACCACCCACGAGCGCCCGAAAAGTATCAACGCGCGCAATTTCAATAAATGAGCGGTTAATAAATGCCAGCAGGTTTTGCACAACAGGGATAAGCGTACTAAGCAAGATTGCATACAGGAAAACCGAGCGCAAGGTGGCGGATTTCTCCTCCGGGTCACGCGCGGATGCTCTTTGTGCCCACAACCAGTGAATGAGGAAGATCGGTACACCGACAAGGATCAATGCCAGAGCCCGTGCGAGCGCATCTGCTCCTCCTGAGATAGTATCATCGACAATAGAACGTAATAAACCTACCAATCCCCACAACACGACCTCAATGCTGATAAAAGCAACAAGATAAAAATAAAGACGGCGAATGGATTTCATTTTGGCAGTTCCTGATACCAGTTATAGTCCCAGAAGTAATATGTGGGCATGGAAGACAATTTCCAGGCGCCGCCCTGCATTACCAGGACCGCGCGTTGCACATCTCGATAGCCCGACGAAAATGGGTCAGTCGGATTGTAAACAATTGCAATTTCAACAGATGCGGTATCGCCTATGATCTCCGATCCGCCAATATCCACTGCGGCATTGTCCTGGTTTATCATGCCTTTGATGAATGCATCTCGAAATTGCTCATAGGTTGGTTTGTTATCAAGCTCTGCGAGGTACATATAAGCCTTTTCATAATCTTTGTTCAGCACCGCCACTACATAGTTATGCGTCACGCCTTCGGGAGTATCGTCTGAGATGTAGGTTTGTGTATCACTGCGGGTAAAAAATACAGCCAGCGCCGCGATCACCAGCACGCCAATCCCTATCAAAATGCCAGTCAAAAAACGATCCTGTTTCATAAGTTCCTCCAAACACTGCGTGTAAAATCATTGTATAAGCTTTAGGACGAAAACGCAAGCAGAATAGTTTCCTGCTTGATTCCATCCACTTCTGACTGTATACTCATTTCATGGATAGCCTGCCAAGCGGTACCGTTACGTTTCTTTTTACAGACATCGAAGGCAGTACCAAACTCGCGCAGGAATATCCAGATCAGTGGGAGACTTTACGGGCGCACCACAATACCATTTTGCGATCCGCAATGGATAAGTACAATGGCTATGTCTTTCAAATCATCGGGGATGCAGTTTGCGTGGCGTTTCACTCCGCCAGCGACGCGCTGAATGCTGCGCTCAATGCGCAATGGCTGCTTCAGAACGAATCATGGTCACCCGCGGCGGTCAAAGTGCGGATGGGAATTCATACCGGCGCGGCGCAGCTCAACAATAGCTCAGAGCAAATCGTATATGTAGGCTACACAACCCTGGTATTGGTACAACGAATCATGTCTGCAGGTCATGGAGGCCAGGTTTTGCTCTCAAGTACTACACGTGAACTCGTGCGGGATGCTCTCCCAGACAATACCGAACTTTTAGATTTAGGGGAAAGACGGCTGAAAGATTTACTACGCCCTCAGTATTTGTATCAGCTCCAGGCGCCCGGTCTCGCGTCAAGGTTCCCGCCATTAAAAACACTCGAAGCCACCCGCAATAATCTTCCGGTGCAACTCACATCCTTTATCGGTCGTGAGAATGAAATCGTCGAAATCAAACAGGACTTGAAGGTACATCGTCTCGTCACACTCACAGGCCCGGGCGGAACAGGCAAGACCCGGCTTTCCCTCCAGGTCGCGGCGGATTTGCTGGACCAGTTCCATCACGGCGTTTGGTTCATTGAACTTGCGCCGCTCACCGACCCAGATTTGATTCCACAAACCATCCTTTCGGCAATGGGGATCACCGAGCAATCCGGCAAACCGCTGGAGGTCCTGCGGGAATATTTGCGTCAGAAGAAATCCTTGATCGTGCTGGATAATTGCGAGCACCTTCTCGAAGCCAGCTCCAAAGTGGCACATGCTATATTAAGTGTCGCGCCCGACCTTAAAGTGTTGGCGTCCAGCCGTGAGGCGTTGGGTGTCCCAGGGGAAATGTCTTATCCTGTTCCTTCGCTTGCCCTCCCAGATATCAAAAATCTTCCGGTCATCGAGCAGCTGTCACAATATGAAGCCGTACGATTGTTCATAGACCGTGCCGTGCTTGTTGCCCGGCGCTTTTCGGTGGATGCAAGCAACGCACCATTCATCGCCCAAATCTGCCACCGTCTCGACGGCATTCCCCTGGCGATCGAGCTCGCCGCGGCGCGCGTCCAGATGCTCTCCGTGGACCAGATTTCGGCGGGGCTCGATGACCGCTTCCAGCTCTTGACGGGCGGCGCGCGGACTCTCCTGCCACGCCAACAGACGCTGCGCGCCCTGATTGACTGGAGCTACGATCTGCTTTCGGAAAATGAGCGTTTGTTTTTTCGTCGGTTGTCTATTTTCGCAGGCGGTTGGACTCGTGAAGCAGCCGAAGAAATCTGTTCGGGTGTAGGGCAGGATGATATCCTGCCTTATGATGTACTCGACCTGCTCAGTCAACTCGTCAACAAATCTTTGGTTGTGGTCATCGCCGAACATTCCCAAAGTGGCGAGACACGCTACCGCATGCTGGAAACCATCCGCCAGTATGCACACGACAGATTATCGGAAGCAGGCGGGAGTGAGACTGTTCGTCAGCGTCACCTTGCGTATTTTGTGAAACTGACGGCACAAGCTGAGTCTGAACTATATCGTTCGAATCAAGTATTCTGGTTGAACAAACTCGACGCAGATCTTGATAACCTCCGTACAGCTTTGGAATGGGCATTGACTACCGAGATTGAATCAGGGCTGCGAATCGTGGCTGGGCCCATTTATCGGTTTTGGCTGTTCCGTAGCACCTATCATGAGCTGGGAAATTGGCTGGCGCAACTCCTGGGTCGCTACGATCGATCCAATCCGCTTCACGTCAGAGCCCTGGCGATCCGATCTCAATGTGTTGGCAATGAGGGGAATTTTAACGAGGCCCACCGGCTGGCTGAGAAAAGTCTGCAAATGGCACGCAGCCTGGGGGACAACCAAAGCGAGGCGTTCAGTCTATCCATTCTGGGAGGCTTCACTCTGCTGCAGGGAAAGCTGGGAGAGGCGATCCCTCTGCTGGAGCAGAGTCTTGCCATCCACCGTGCATTAGGCGACAAGATTGGTCAGGCAAGCACAATCGATTGGCTGTCTATTAATAATTCTGATCTGGCACGGGCCGCGTCGTATGCCAGGGAAGGTCTTGCACTGTGTCGGGAAATGGGGGACCTGGCTGGTGTGGCATCCATCCTGACCACCCTGGCACGGCTCACCTATTCCCAGGGCGACTTTTCTTCGCCTGCGCCCTGGCTGGAAGAAGTGCTTGCTCTTTCTCGTCAACTGGGCGATCAGGTAAGAGAAACCGAGGCTCTTATTACATATGGGGCCCTGGCCTATTGGCAAAAGAATTACCCGCAAGCCAGGGCCTACTACGAAGAGGGAATCTCCCTGGGCGAAAAAATTGGGTACTATTATCAAAACCTGTGGGCCCATATTTACATGGCGTATGCGATTTTGCGGCAGGGAGATATCCCCACTGCGCGTGAGCTGTTCCAGGAGGGTATTCGCGGCATGCAAAAGGCAGACTTGTTAATTGGTCTGGTTTTTGCCGTGGAAGGCTTAGCCAGCCTGTATGTGCATGAAGCACAACTTGAACGCGCCGTACGGCTCTTCGCCTGGACAGAGGCCATGCGTGAAAACATGGGCGATCCTCGTCCGCCTGTCGAGAAGGCTTCCATCGAAAGAGATTTAGCGGTCATCCATTCCAAACTGGATGACGCTGAATTTGCAGATTTCACTGCAGAAGGGCGTACAATGACAGTCGAGGAAGCAATTGCCTCAACATTGGAGGAAAACACTGAATGACCCTTCCCACTGGCACCGTCACTTTCCTTTTCACTGATATCGAAGGCAGCACGAAACTTGCACAGGAATATCCTGACAAGTGGGAGTCATTACGCGCGCGGCATCACGCTATTCTGCGATCTGCAATGGATGGTCATAACGGCTATGTCTTCCAAATCATCGGTGATGCGTTTTGCGTCGCCTTCCACACTGCCAGAGACGGACTCAATGCCGCCCTTGAAGCGCAACGGAAATTGCAAAGCGAAGATTGGGGAGATACGCCGATCAAAGTCCGCATGGGGATTCATACAGGCGAAGCCGAATTGCAAGTCAAAGGCGATTATCACGGTTATCTCGCCATGAGCCGTGTGCAAAGACTCATGTCTGCGGGACATGGCGGACAAGTGTTGATATCAACCGCCACACAGGAATTGATTCGCGACGATCTGCCAAAAGGAATCAATCTGCGCGACCTGGGTGAGAAACGACTCAAAGATTTGATTCGCCCTGAGCGCTTGTATCAACTCATTATTCCAGATTTGAACACTGAATTTCCTCCGCTCAAAACGCTTGAGATATATCGTCACAACCTCCCCGCACAAATGACCAGCTTCATTGGGCGAGAACATGAAATCGCGGAAGTGAAGAATCATTTAACCACCCACCGTCTCGTCACGCTGACAGGTTCAGGCGGTACCGGCAAGACGCGCCTCTCGTTACAAGTTGCGGCGGATTTACTCGATTCATTTCCCGATGGCGTGTGGTTCGTGGAACTCGCTTCGATATCAGACCCTGAGTTGATTCCATCCACTATTCTATCCATGCTTGGCGGCAAGGAACAATCTGATAAATCCGCACTCAAAACGCTGGAGGAATTCATCCAGTCTAAAAAGATTCTGATCGTGCTCGATAATTGTGAACATCTCATCGCAAGCGCCGCGCACACCGCCAATGCCATTTTGAACGCCGCGCCGAATCTAAAGGTCCTTGCCAGCAGCCGCGAAGCATTGGGCGTTCAGGGTGAACTCGTCTGGCATGTGCCATCGCTTTCCTTGCCCAACCTGAAAAATTTACCTGAGTTCAGTCAGTTGACTCAATACGAAGCGGTGCGCCTGTTTATTGATCGGACTTTATTGGTCAACCCGAATTTTACAGTGGATAAAAACAACGCTCCACACATCGCTCAAATCTGCTACCATCTCGACGGCATTCCCCTCGCCCTCGAACTTGCCGCGGCGCGCGTCAAATTACTTTCCGTGGATCAAATCTCCTCCCGCCTCGATGATCGTTTCCGCTTGTTGACAGGAGGCAGCCGTACCGCGCTCGAACGTCATCAAACATTGCGCGCAGCAATTGACTGGAGTTACAACTTGCTCCCTCCCCTCGAGCAAACCCTCTTCTGCAGACTTTCTATTTTTGTGGATGGATGGATGCTCGAGGCGGCTGAATATGTTTGTTCAGAAGAAGATTCGGATAAATCATCCTTCGGGGATAATATCAGAAGCGAGGACATTCTCAATCTGATGGAACAGTTGATCAACAAGTCATTAGTCATCACGGAGGAATTGCAAAGCGAGACACGTTATCATATGCTTGAAACCATGCGGCAATATGCGAATGAGAAATTGGGCGAATCGGATATATTACATAAGCAACATGCCGCCTATTTCTTGAATCTAACTGAGACCATTGAGCCGTACCTGGAAAAACCTGAGCCAGCAAGTTGGTTAGATAAACTTGAGCGTGAGCACAACAACTTGCATGCTGCACTCCGCTGGGCTCGTGAGAAGGGACAGGTGGAAGTAGGATTGCGGCTAGCCTCAGCCTTGTGTCTGTTCTGGTTCATGCGCGGTTATCTCAGTGAAGGTCGGGCACAAATAGGAGAATTTCTGTCCCAAAGTACCGTAAAGACAACCACACGCGCCAAAGCCCTTGATCGCGCGGGAATGTTAGCACGCTATCAAGGCGATCTAACCCGCGCCTACGAGTTGATCGCCGAAAGTTTGTCCCTCCACAGGAAATTGGGAGACCGCCACGGCATTGCGGATTCTCTCTCCAACTTGGGTTTTGTCGTCTTACATCAAGGCGATTTTACATAGGCGCGCCAGTTATACTCCGAGGCCCTATCCATCAATCGAGAACTGGATAACCAGCAAGGGATTGCAGACTCACTCAGTCATCTGGCCTTGATAGCATTTTACGAAGGTGATTATGAATCAGCACAAGAAATGGATGAATCCAGTCTGGCGATTTGGCGTGCTCTTGGAGATCAACAAGGTATTGCCTGGGCGCTGCATCGCCTGGGCAATGTGAAATTGCATCAAGGTGAGTACACCGCAGCACATGATCTCTTCAAAGGAAGTCTTGCCATTTCAAACAATGTCGGATTCAAATGGGGAATCGCTTTTGCTGCTGAGGGTCTCGCGTCCGTTGCGGCGAGTACTGGGCAAGCAACTCATGCCATACTTCTGGCTGGAGGCGCATCTGCACTTCGACAAGCCATTGGAATTCCTCTCAGTCCTGTGGCTCAAGCCGATTTTGGAGAAATCCTCGCGCCGGCACGCAGGCAACTTGGTGAAGAGGCCGCAGAGGCAATCTGGTCAAAAGGCTTGGGACTCAAAATCGAACAGATTATTGCGGAGGCCCAAGAAGTACTATAATTGATTTATTCAATATGAATCGCTGATCGTGGATTGAAACTGCTTCACCCTTAGTTGATTACGTCCGCTAATTGATTCTTGAGCTTTGGAGAGGAGAAAAGCAATGACCAGTATTCCGACAGGCGCAGTAAATCATATTACCCTCACTGTCACAGACCGAGATCGGGCACGTGATTTCTACAGCAGCCTTCTTGGCTTCCAGTTCGTCATGGAGTTTGGCCCGAAGTATTTGCTTAGCAATGGCAGCGTGATTCTGGCTCTGAACCTGTCTCCCGATCCAGCACGTGCGATCACCGATGACCAGTTTGACGAAAACCGAGTTGGACTGGACCATGTCAGTTTTAACGTTGGCAGTCACGAACTCCTCGAACAGGCCTCCCACATCTTCGATGAGCGCGGTATTCCGCGTGGCGAGATCAAGGACCTTGGGGATTTGGGCATCTATGTGATGGCGTTTCGGGATCCTGACAATATACAATTAGAGCTTACCGCGCCCCATTAACCGGTATTCGCCGCGTGAACCAGGCCTAGTGGGAAGTTTGACCTCACCATGCTCCTCAGCACGGTGGACTAAATGTATTTCAGAACATCTACTCATTGGAAACAACTGTGGGCAACTGATACCTTATATGAGAATGTCTTTTTATGAGTAACCTTCCCTCCGGCACCGTCACCTTCCTCTTCACCGATATCGAAGGCAGCACAAAACTTGCACAGGAATATCCTGATGCCATACTTACTTTGCTTGGGCGACATCACGAAATCCTGAAACAGTCTATTCATGCACATAACGGATACGTCTTTCAAATCGTTGGTGATTCGTTCGCCGCAGCGTTCCACTCCGCCAGTGACGCGCTAAATGCGGCATTGGATGCGCAACAAAAGTTGTATAGCGAAACATGGACTCCTGCATCGATCAAGGTCCGCATGGGGATCCACACAGGCGCGGCCCAGTTGCAACTCGAATCAAATGATAATCCTTATTCAGGCTACGCAACATTGGCATCCACCCAGCGCATCATGTCTGCCGGGCACGGAGGACAGGTATTGCTTTCAGGCGCGACGCGTGAACTTGTGCGAGATACACTCCCAACCAATTCTCAGTTGTTGGACTTAGGGGAGAAACGGTTGAAAGATTTATTGCGCCCGGAGCATATCTATCAACTCAACAGATCAGGACTACCCTCAACCTTCCCGCCATTGAAAACACTGGAGGTGTTCTTAAACAATCTCCCCACACAACTCACTACCTTTATTGGACGTGAGAAAGAGATTGCGGAAGTCAAACAAGAACTTGAATTGCATCGCCTTGTCACTTTGACAGGTTCAGGCGGTACAGGTAAGACGCGCCTCTCCCTGCAAGTCGCAGCCGATCTGCTCGAAAAGTTTGATCATGGCGTTTGGTTCGTGGAACTTGCGCCGCTGACGGATCCCGATTTGATTCCACAAACAATTCTTTCAACGATTGGCGTTCAAGAGCAACAAGGCAAAACTCCGTTGGAAGTATTATTGAAAGAATATTTGCATGAAAAGCAAGCATTGATCGTGCTGGATAACTGCGAGCATCTCATCGAAGCTAGCGCGCAGCTGGTGAATTCGCTATTGAACGCCGCACCGAAGCTCAAAGTCCTGGCTTCGAGTCGTGAGGCGTTGGGTGTCAAAGGAGAAGCGTCGTATCCCGTCCCTTCGCTGTCATTGCCAGATGTAAAACATCTCCCTACAATCGAAGGACTCTCACAATACGAAGCCGTGCGACTCTTCATCGACCGCGCCTTGCTTATTGCTCCGCATTTTGTTGTAGACAAGGACAACGCCCCTTATATTGCCCAAATCTGTTACCGTCTCGATGGCATTCCCCTCGCGATAGAACTCGCCGCAGCACGCATCAAGATGCTGTCTGTTGAACAAATATCAAAACGACTCGATGATCGCTTCCGCCTGTTGACCGGCGGCGCACGGACCGCCCTGCCGCGCCAACAAACTCTGCGCGCGCTGATTGATTGGAGTTATGATCTCTTGACCGAAAATGAACGTTTGCTTCTACGCAGACTCTCCGTCTTCGCTGGCGGCTGGACTCTAGAAGCCGCGGAGGAAGTTTGTGTAGGACAGAATGACATTCTGTCCTACGATGTATTGGATTTACTCACGCAGCTCGTCAACAAATCCCTTGTCGTTGTCATGGAAAATTCACAAAGCGGAGAGACCCGCTATCGCATGTTGGAGACCATCCGTCAATATGCGCGCGAGAAACTGTTGGAAGCAGGCGGCAGTGAAGTTATCCGCGACCGACATCTGGCTTATTTTGTCAAACTGACAGAACAAGCAAAGCCTGAACTGCATCGTTCTGATCAGGCCTTCTGGTTGAATAAATTGGATGATGAAATGGACAACCTGCGCATCTCGTTGGAGTGGGCGTTGTCTGGTGACGGCGAAGACGGTTTGAGAATCATCACCAATACTGCTCGGTTTTGGTTTTTACGTAGCGCCTCGAATGAACTGGAAAATTGGCTGGGACAACTCTTGCAGAAATATGACAAATCAGATCGACTGCGCGCCAAGGCTCTGGCGATTCAATCTCAATGTGTGGTTAATAATGGAAATTTGGACGAAGCCCGCCTGCTGGCTGAGCAAAGCCTGAATTTAGCGCGTACTTTGAGAGATAATAAGGCAGAGGCATCCAGCCTTCTAAATTTAGGACAAGTGATAAGTGCTCAAGGTAATATTGAACTGGGAAAAGAACTGGTACAAGAGAGCTTAACATTGTATCAAGACCTGAAAGATACAATCGGACAAGCGAATGCAACGGGTTGGTTGATTAATAACAATGATATGGAACGTTCCAAGGCTTTGGCAATGGACACATTAAGACTCTACCGCGAGTTAGGCGATCTAAATCGCGTTGCCGGGTACTTAACAACTTTAGCCGGACAAACAATCTGGGAGGGTGATTTTTCTTCTTACGTTGCAGGTTGGCTGGAAGAGGCACGGATGATCTATGATCAGCTAGGGAGTAAATCTGGAAAATCAAATACGCTTAATTTATTTGGAAGGCTGGCTTTTTGGCAGGGTGATTATGAACAGGCGCGCATTTTTCTCGAAGAAAGTATTGCACTTTACGAGCAAACTGGTTCATCACTCGATGAATCATGGTCACGCATCAACCTTGCTTATGCTGTCCTAAGGCAAGGCAATATCCTACAGGCAAAAGAGATCTTCAGATTTTCTATCCAAGAATTCTACAAAGTAAACAATACGATTGGCGTGGTTTATACCATCGAAGGCTTAGCCAGCCTGCATGTGAATCAAGACCAACCCGAACGCGCTACGTGGCTTTTCGCCTGGGCAGATGCCATACGTGAAAAGATACGCGATCACCGTCCGCCGGTGGAACAGACTTCTATTGAAAAAGATTTGGCAGTCATCCATTCTAAATTGGATGATACAGAATTTGAAAATGCGTATAATACAGGGCGCACCCTAACAGTGGAACAGGCAATTGCTCTTGCACTGGAGGAATAAGTGGCTCCTGATCAATATAAATTTCAAATGGCGATTCATGATTTCCAATCGGCACGGCAGCGCGCTGCAATTCAGGAAATCCTTTCGCTCTTCACAGGGAAATCAACGCAACTACTTTCGTATGAAGATGTGGCTGAAAAACTGAAACTCCGTGCGCGCATGGAGCGCGGTGTTCAACATATTCCGCTCGATGCAATCGTAGGAAGTGTTGGGCGAGATACCGACTTCACGCGCGCTTTCCTGCCTCGACGCGCAGTCGATCGGCAGCGCTGGGCGAATGTGAAAGCCGCTATGGAAGATGGCGCGGGTTTGCCTCCCATTGAGGTATACAAAGTTGGTGAAGTCTATTTTGTGATGGATGGCAATCATCGCGTCTCCATCGCGAAGCAAGAGGGATTTACATCCATCGAGGCGCGCGTCATTGAGGTTAGGACGAATGTACCGCTCACGCCCGATGTTCAACCTGATGATCTGATCATCAAAGCGGAATATGCAGAATTTTTGGAAGCCACGCGCATTATGGATCTGCGCCCAAACGTGGATTTAAGTGTCTCGATCCCCGGCCAGTATGACATATTGATGTCACAGATTTACCTGCAAAAGTTCATTTTAGTGGAAGATCAAAAACTGAACGCTTCGCTTCAGGACGCAGTTGTGGATTGGTACGACAACATTTATATTCTCCTCGCGGAAGCCATTCGCGATCGCGGACTGTTGCGCTGGTTCCCCGACCGCACCATCACCGACTTATACATTTGGATCGCGGAGAACCGCGCCGCGCTGGAGAAAGAACAGGGGTGGGAGATCCAATCGGATATCGCTGCAACAGATTTGATCCTGGAAAGAAGCGTCAAGTCTGAGCCTGGCAGTTGGCGCAAAGCACGCACAGCCACACGCTACACCGATCATCTCTTCAACGATATCCTGATCCCATTAAGCGGAGATGCCGAAAGCTGGGACTCGCTCGAACAGGCCATCATCGTTGCACAACATGAAAGAGCGAAATTACATGGTTTACATATTGTGGACTCAAAGGATAAAGTGCAGAGCGCAGAGGCTTTGGCCGTTCAAACACAGTTTGACCAGAGGTGTGCCCAGGCAAATATAAATGGCAAACTCGTGATCGAATTTGGCGAGATCACAAAAAAGATCTGCGAACGCGCCACGATGACCGACCTGATCGTATTGAAGATCGTCCATCCGCCGATGGGCGGGATATCCACTTTGAAATCACCTTTTCGGACGATCCTGGCGAATTCGTCGCAGCCCATGATGGCGATTCCAGGAAAAGCCACCCAATTCAAACGCGCACTGCTGGCTTATGACGGAGGCGAACGTTCAAAGGAAGCGCTCTTCGTGGCCACCTACCTGGCTGAGATGTGGAAAACCGAACTGATCGTCTTCACTGCACTCGAAGAAACAAAAATAAAACCAGATATTCAGGATTATGTTAAACGTTATCTTGAAATTCATGAAGTACAGGCTGAATATATTGTCACCGAACAGGATTCGAAGGCAACTCTCAAAAGTACTGTAGATGAAAGGCACCCAGATCTATTGTTAATGGGTGGGTATGGCAGATCCCTGATCCGTGAAATGGTCATCGGCGGTACGTTGGACCATATGCTGCGAGGATCAAATATCCCGCTCTTTATTTGTCGCTGACAAACATATCTGCTCAACCGCCAACTGTGTGACCTGCCATTCATTTTTGATATACTTGCCCTACCTCACTCATAAGGAGCCAATCCATGGCCGTTATCAGCGCGCGGTGGGATCTGACAAACGTCTATCCATCGCTTGAATCCAAAGAATTCCAGAATGCCATCAAAGATTACAAAGGCCTTTTGGATAAACTTGAGAAATTCTACAAAAGCAAGATCAGCAAAGCCAGCCCGAAAACACCTGCGAAAGAATTGGGGGCCTTACTTGGCAAATCAGTCGATCAGTTCAATGCCATCGCCGAACTTTCAGGCACGATTGAGGCCTATATATATTCCTTCGTGAGCACAGACTCACACAATAAAACTGCCATGCGCCTGCTCTCCGAATTGGAACAGATCCAGGTGCGTCAGAGCAATATCACTACACAGTTCCGTGCCTGGGTTGGGACACTGGGCAATAAGCTCGATAAAGCTGTTGAAACGGATTCATCTGCAAAGGCACATGCCTTCACACTCAAAGAGACGCGCGATCAAGCCAAATATATGATGAGCGAAGCAGAGGAAATTCTCGCAGCGGAAATGTCGCTTAGTGGAGGCAACGCCTTCAGCAAACTACAGGGGACAGTGACCTCCCAGCTTTCTGTCGACTTTGAGCTGGATGGCAAAACCCAAAAGTTACCCATGCCCGCGCTCATCAACCTAAGATCACACCCAGACGAGGCCACACGTCACCGCGCCTACGACGCGGAGAATCGGGCCTGGGAGGGAGTCAAGGAAACTTTGGCGGCGTGCCTCAACGGTGTCAAGGGCGAGACGAATATCTTATATAAGAAACGTGGACGTAAAGATGCGCTACATTCCGCCATCGACGCGGCGCGCATGGATCGCAAGACTCTTGAAGCCATGATGGGCGCCATGCAGGATTCATTCCCCATGTTCCGCAAGTACTTCAACGCCAAGGCAAAAAAACTGGGTAAGGAAAAACTGGCCTGGTGGGACGTCTCTGCACCCATGGGTAGAACGGATAAAGTCTATTCATTCGATGAAGCCCGCGATTTTATCCTTCAATACTTTGTCAAATTCTCACCAGACCTGCGCAAGATGACCGAGACTGCCTTCAAAAACAACTGGATCGATGCCGAGCAGCGCGAAGGGAAACGCGGCGGCGCGTTCTGCATGGGAGTCCCCGCGGTGAAAGAGAGCCGTATCCTCTCCAACTTTGACGGCTCCTTCGACGGAGTCAGTACTTTGGCTCACGAACTGGGGCATGCCTTTCATAACTACTGCGCATATGAGGCTGGCAAAACAGAATTGCAGCAAAACACACCCATGACACTGGCAGAAACTGCCTCCATTATGTGCGAAACCATGATCACCGAAGCTGTTCTTGCCACTACAACAGATCCACGGGAAGAACTGGCTGTGCTCGAAGCGCAGATAAGCAATGCGGCGGCAGTTATCGTGGATATTTATTCCCGTTATCTCTTTGAAAAGGAAGTGTTGAAACGCCGCGAAGATTCCGAACTTTCCTCAGACGATTTCAACGACATCATGGAGCGCGCCCAGAAAGCCACATACGGTGAGGGCCTGGATGAGCGCTATCTGCAAAAATTCATGTGGACCTGGAAGCCGCATTATTACTCCCCAGGTTTTCCGTTCTATAACTTCCCATACGCCTTCGGGCTTTTGTTTGGAACAGGCTTATATGCCATCTATCGACAACGCGGGGATGAGTTCGTAGCAGACTACAAAGACCTGTTGGCCTCTACCGGAGAAGCCTCTGCCGCAAAACTTGCCAAACGCTTCGGCATAGACATCACCAAGCGCAAATTCTGGGAAGACAGCCTCGCTATCATTGGCAAACACATTGACAGATATTGCGAATTGTAAATTCTCAAGTTTTATTCAGCCCACGTTGTAAGCGCGCTGAAAATTCTTGAAGGAGCAAATATGCCAAATAAAAAGATCCATATACTTCTCGCTTTTGCTGTTCTGACGTTAACTGCACTGGCATGCAATGCGCTGTTACCATTACCCACACAAGATGCAGCACCAACACAAGAGCGCTTGCCAACACAGGAGTTCGTGCCAACGCAGATCGTAGAGCCTGTCCCTACACAGCCACAGAACAACAATCTTCCACAGACAGAACGCGATGTTCCACGCGTGACAGTGGAGATAGCCAAGGCCGCAGTTGATAGCGGCGCAGCGATCATTGTGGATGTACGCAGTCCGGGTGCCTATGAGAATAATCATGTTGCTGGAGCAATCTCTGTTCCGCTAGGTGCTATCGAACTGGATCCCACAAATTTGACGCTCGACAAGAATCAATGGATCATCACGTACTGTACCTGACAAGATGAACACACGAGCGCCCGTGCGGCGTTCCTCCTTTTGCACAATGGTTATCAGCAGGCCTCTCCCATCCTTGGCGGTTTACAAGCGTGGATAGATGCTGGTTATCCTGTTGAACCGTAACTATGAAACTCCTTTCCATCGATCATGTTCAAATGGCAATTCCCGCTGGTGGTGAGGATAGCGCCCGGTCATTTTATCTGGATGTGCTTGGCTTCAATGAAATCCCCAAACCTGCCGAACTCGCAAAACGCGGCGGGGTGTGGTTTCGATCAGAGAATGTTCAACTTCATCTTGGTATCGAGCAGAATTTTCAACCTGCGCACAAAGCGCATCCTGCCTTCATTGTAGATGATCTAAACTCATTCATCGTCAAAGCAGAGAGCATCGGATTTAAAATCGACACCAGCCAGCCTCCTTTGGATGGATTCAAACGCGCGCATGTCTTTGACCCATTCGGGAATCGGATCGAACTGATGGAAAGAGAATGAGCACGCTTCTTTTCACGCCCTGGGCGGGTTCCGATGTTCCAACCACAGCCACGCTGATGCAGCTTTGCGCTCAGGAGGGGCTGAGTCCATATCAATGGTCGAATGGGCCGAATGATGTTTATTCTGCACACAAACATTCCTATGACAAGGTCATCTATGTGGTGAGCGGTTCGATCACATTCAGGCTGCCCGAAGAGGGCCGCGAAATCTTACTGAATGCAGGTGACCGCATAGACCTGCCCGCGGACACAGTCCATAACGCGGTCGTTGGCCCACAGGGAGTGACCTGTCTGGAGGCACATCTATAAGAACAGGGACGCGCTTTGCAGGTGCGTCCCTGTTTTATTTAACGGCATCCGCTAACAGTCACGCGTGAAGCGGCGTCCCTTTCAATCCAATCGAGTGTTTTTGGAAAACACATCTCGTCAGACTCATCCAGTTTAGACAAAGGAGAATAAGAAATGTCTGTCATTCAAGATGTCATCGCGATGGTGCAGGAGAAGGATGCAGGCCAGCCGGAGTTCCACCAGGCAGTGCGGGAGGTGATGGAGTCGCTCGAGCCGACTGTGAAAAAACACCCCGAGTTTGTCAAAAACAAAATTTATGAACGGATCGTTGTGCCAGACCGTGCAATTATCTTCCGAGTTCCGTGGGTGGACGATAGTGGTGAGGTGCAGGTGAACCGGGGTTATCGCGTGCAGTTCAGCAATGCCATTGGCCCATACAAAGGCGGACTGAGGCTTCATCCATCTGTAAATTTGAGCATTGTCAAGTTTTTGGGTTTCGAGCAGATCTTCAAAAACTCGCTGACCACTTTGCCAATGGGAGGTGGAAAGGGAGGTTCTGATTTTGATCCAAAGGGCAAATCGGATATGGAAGTGATGCGCTTCTGCCAGGCATTTATGCGCGAGTTATTCCGTCATATCGGTTCTGATGTGGATGTGCCTGCCGGGGATATTGGTGTTGGGGGGAGGGAAATTGGTTATTTGTTTGGTTATTACAAAAAGATAGTCAACGAACATGCCGGCGTGCTGACCGGCAAGGGTATTGACTATGGTGGAAGTTTGATCCGCACTGAGGCAACGGGCTATGGCGCGGTCTTCCTTGCCGCTGAAATGCTGGGGACGAGGAACCAGAAGATTCAGGATAAGGTTGTGGCAGTAAGCGCTTCGGGCAATGTGGCACAATATACGGTAGAAAAAATAAATCAATTAGGCGGTAAGGTGATTACACTCTCAGACTCAGATGGAACAATCGTTGATGATGCTGGAGTTGATAAAAAGAAACTGGAATTTGTGCTGGATCTGAAAAACGTCCGCCGGGGGCGTATTAAAGAATATGCCGATAAATTCAAGAACGTTGCTTATTATGCAGGCAAGAGTGTGTGGGATGTGATAAAGGAACAGGGTCTTAAAGTTGACCTGGCATTCCCATCTGCGCACGAGAATGAGATCGAAGGTGTTCATGCAGAAGCGCTGATTAAGAATGGCTGTACCCTCGTTTGCGAGGGAGCGAACATGCCATCCACAGTAGATGCGGTTGGAGTCTATCGTGAAAACAAAGTGTTGTTTGCACCTGCCAAAGCCGCGAACGCGGGAGGTGTGGCTACGTCCGGTTTGGAGATGAGCCAGAACAGTTTGCGTCTGTCCTGGCCACGTGAGGAAGTGGAAGAAAGACTCCACTTTATTATGAAAAGTATCCATAGGAATTGTCTCGAAGCCGCTGAAGCTTATGGGATGCCAGGTGATTATGTGGCAGGCGCGAACATCGCAGGGTTCCTAAAGGTCGCAAATGCGATGGTAGCTTATGGGATTGTGTAAGTTCCTCTCACATCTAACCCTCTCGGGAGAGGGAGGTCAAAAGTAAAGCGCCCTCATCTTTGATGAGGGCGTAATTATTTATTTTTTTACAGGCGTTTTTACCAGCCCGCGTTGAGCCAGCCGCGCAATTCCATGGCTTTGACTACACGGTCAATGGCCACCATATACGCCGCATCGCGCATGTATACTTTTTCCTTTTCACTGCGTTCAAGCACAGCATTGAAAGCGGAGGTCATCTTGATATCAAGTCGGCGCAATACCGCATCACGTTCCCAGTAGTAATTGGCGTCATTCTGCACTTGTTCAAAATAAGATGTGGTTACACCACCTGCATTACAAAGAAAATCCGGGATGCTGAATATCTTATTGGCTTTGAAAAATTCGTCCGCTTCAGGAGTGGTGGGGCCATTTGCGCCTTCAGCCACGATCTTCACCCGGCTCGACATTTTCTTGATCGTTTCTGAATTTATCTGCCCCTCAAGCGCCGCAGGGATGAGCACATCCGCTTCCTTGGAGATCCATGCCTCGCCATCCTCAACGATGTAACCTGCCTCTTCGGCAGTTTTCTTACTAATGGTGCCATACCCATCCACAATGGACAGAAGGAAGCGCGGGTCAATGCCACCTTCCCGGCTGTAGGTGTAGGACTTTTTATCATGGCGGTCCCAGCACGAGACGCAAGCCACCTTGCCGCCCAACATTTCAACAAAGGCAATTGCTGCATATTGAGACACATTGCCGAATCCCTGCAGCGCCGCAATGGACTTTGTAGAATCCATATTAAGGTACTTCATAGCCTCGCGCACCGTATAGATGACTCCATAACCTGTTGCTTCGGTGCGTCCCTGTGAACCGCCGCCACCGATAGGCTTCCCGGTAAAGACACCTGGTGAATAATGACCGACGATACGCGAATATTCGTCCATCATCCAGCCCATCATTTGCGGGGTAGTGCCCACATCCGGTGCGGGTACATCCTGCCGTGGACCCAGGTTATGCCACATTTGCAATACCCAACCACGGCACAAGGCTTCCTTCTCTCTTTCTGAAAGCGTGGATGGGTCCACAATAATGCCGCCTTTGCCGCCGCCCAATGGAATATCCGCCACCGCGCATTTCCAGGTCATCCACATGGCGAGCGCGCGCACGGTATCAATGGTCTCGTCCTTGTGAAAGCGGATGCCTCCCTTATTGGGACCGCGCGCGTCGTTGTGTTGAACGCGAAAGCCCTCAAAGAATTGCAGTGAGCCGTTATCCATGCGCACAGGAATGCGGAAGGTAAACTCGCGCATGGGCCAGCGCAACGCGCCGATCACCCCAGGGTCAAGGTTGAGCATTTTGGCAACAGAGTCGAACTGCTGTTGCGCCATATCGAACGCATTGAGGGTTTCAGCCATATCATTCTCCAAAAAAGGATTTTTACCGCCATGCAGGCGGCTCTTCTTAAAAATATAAACGGGCATCCCGGGACGGGAAGCCCGCTTTCAATTCGGCTTATGTCGAACAAATATTCATCGTGTAATTACCCGGCGCAACACTTCATGGCTTAAGGTTATCACGAGAGTCAAATACTCGTCAATAATGAATCGTTCCGCCATTCCAACAAAAGACCGGGCTTGCGCCCGGTCATCCAACTTTGTTCCTTATTCGAGATTGTCCTCATCTGCTTCATCATCCCCTTTGTCCAGCTCAAATTCCACCTTATCGTGATCAAGATACACCCACAGTAAAAGCACGTGTCCATCAGAGGTTTCCACATTACGCGCCGCCAAAATGGGAGCCGATTGTTCAACGCCCATGTCGTTGCGATAATGTAATTGTATAGTCGATTTGCTGTTCCATGCCTGATAACAACGCTCCACCAGTGCAGGCCCATTGAACGTCCGCAGGCGGGTCAACGCAGGGACCGATAAACGCGAACTTTCATTCAAGCCTAACGCCCAACCATCATTCACTGCCTCAAAAACAGGTGGTGGGCCTTCAATGATTGTAATTTTTTCATCCATAGTGCCGCCAATATACCACAAATGTGAAACAAAAAATCTTGCTCTTACATTGTTTCATCTTACTCTTATTCAAGCCAAAATCCATGTTTCCTCCGATCTGTTATAACTCGACGAAGTGCCGCTTCCACTCTGATCATTTGCCTGTTTCCATTAAACCAGCCTTTGCTTGAGTGTCATTGGCATATACTCATGACGACCTGACCAGCCTTTTTGTTTCAACTGTTCCCATATTATGTGAAACGAATTCATAATAAAGTTGCTACACTTAACGCTTGCGCTCACACTTTGGGATAGGTATACTTGAGCTATTATGCAACCGGAAAAGATCGGGCGCTACGAAATCAAATCTGAATTGGGCCGCGGCGGGATGGCAACTGTCTATCGGGGATATGACCCTCGCTTCGAACGCGAAGTTGCCGTCAAGGTGCTGCCACCCGAACTGCTGCATGCAGATCCACAATTCCGGCTGAGATTCGCGCGCGAGGCTAAGATCATCGCCTCGCTGGAACATTCCTCCATCGTCCCGGTATATGATGTTGGCGCGGATGATGATCAGCCGTACTTCGTGATGCGCTATATGACCGGCGGATCGCTCTCGGAACGGATCAAAGCTGGCATCCTAAGCATCGAGGAAGCGACTCGCATCATCGAAAAAGTGGGGCCCGGGCTGGACGAAGCCCATGCCAAAGGCATTGTTCATCGCGACATCAAGCCAAGCAATATTCTGTTCGACAATAAAGGCATTCCCTATATATCAGACTTTGGCATCGCCAAATTATCACAGGCGCAGGCTGGCAACGTTACCGGCAGCGCCATAATCGGCACACCGGCATATATGGCCCCCGAACAAGCCCAGGGAGATTCGATTGACGGCCGCGCAGACATATATGCTCTTGGCATCATCTTGTTTGAAATGGTCACAGGCAGGCAGCCTTACGAAGCAGATACGCCTATGGCAGTGGCCCTCAAACACATCACCGACCCGGTGCCTCTTATTCTGAACGCAAATCCCAAACTCCCAGCGGGCATGGATATGATTATCCAGAGGGCGATGGCAAAAGACAGGGATGATCGCTTCTCCAGCTCGAAAGAAATGCTGGACGCGCTCCACGCCGTCATGCGCGGTGACCCTACCCACATCCAGAGCGTTGCTCCGAAGACTATCAAAGGCACTCGCATCCAGCGGCCGGTCGCTGGGAAAGGGAGTTTCAATGCGCTGGCCATGGTCATACCGGTTGTTGCGATTGTGGTAATCGCTGGGGGGTTCTTCCTGTTTAACAGAATCAACCGTCCATCCGCTACTGAAGCGCCAGTCACCGTCAATACATCCACATCTGCCCCGGCGACCGAAACATCGGAACCCACCGCCGAAGCCACTGAAGCGGTGATCCTACCGGCAGAAACAGCCACTGAAGCGCCGCTCGCCGCCACAGAAACCATCGCTCTATTGCCTGCGCCTGGGGGTTCGGATAGGATTGCTTTTGTTGCCAATAACGAAATCTGGTTGATGAATGTTGATGGCACAGACTCCAAAGTATTCACCAACGATGGTGGCGCAAAGAACGACCTGCAATTTTTAGATGGCGAAACTCTCATATTTATCAGCGGAAAGACAATCAAATACGTCAGCACCAGCACCGGTGTCGTGGACATACTTACCAGTTTCCCCTCAGCTTCTTCGCTCAATGCTTTCCGCGTGTCTCACGATGGCAAGCAAGTCATGATATCCCTCAACAACGAAATATTTGTGGTGCCTTTTGATTTCGAGCAAATGAAGAATATTCACAAAAAGAGCGACCTGCTCGCGCTCAATGGCTGTATCTACCCCGAAGGAAAAACCAGATCTGCGCTCGTTGTGAGGGAAACCCTCTGGTCGGCGGACGATAAACTTGTAGCGTGGCTCTTCAAAGGTATAGACCCCGGCAATTCATCGCTTCAAGCCGAACAGGTGAGTATACTTGACATAACGGCCTGCACGCCGGCAGCGATAGATCAGCTCGACAATTTCCCTGCCTTGCGCTTCCCAGTAGAGGGATACCAGGACCGCACAATCCCAGATATTGATTGGGATGGAAACGACCTGTTCGTTTTCAACACGAACAGACGCAACAATGGCTGGGGCGAACTTTATGTTTACGATTGGATGCTACACAAGGCGTATCACATCAAGCCAATTGGCGCGTGTTGTTATCGCGATGCACGCTGGAGTCCGGATGGGACATACTTATTCTTTGCGTTCCAGGATTTCGGCCTGGGTGCCAATGCCCCAACGTTTTTTTATTATGTCCCTTACGGCGAAATCAGTGCAGGCTCAACTTTCATTCCAATACAAATACCCGAAGGTTTCTTCAAAAACCCAAAGGAAGCACCACAGCCAGCATTGCACCTGGCGCCTTAATAAAAAATTCTGGAGCGTTACTGCTCCAGAATTTTTTTTATCAAGCCCGGCCCCTGATAAACCAGCCCTGTATAAAGCTGGATGAGCGTT
Organism: Anaerolineales bacterium; assembly: GCA_045402985.1. Lineage (GTDB taxonomy): Bacteria > Chloroflexota > Anaerolineae > Anaerolineales > Villigracilaceae > Defluviilinea. Next base: position 11,479 of record JAXIPJ010000022.1, on the reverse strand, counting down.
GCGCCCATATCCAGTCTTCTTTTCGCATCTTCTGGATTCATGATCCCCCCCACGCTCACGATCGGGATTTTTCCATCCACGCGTTTCACCACCTGACGTAAAACCGCCTCACTTCGGACCCTCAACGGGCTCCCGCTTAACCCGCCTGTCTCCTCCCGATTCATTGACATCAATCCATCGCGCGCCAAAGTGGTATTCGTAGCGATGATGCCATCCATACCTTTATCGAGAATGACTCCAATGGAATCATCAAGCTCTTTATCGTTTAGATCAGGGGAAAGCTTTACAAGGATTGGAAGTTTCACGTTCCAGGTTTCACGTTCCAGGTTAATCGGCGCAAGGAGGTTTTCCAGCATCTCACGCCCCTGTAATCTCCTCAACCCAACTGTATTTGGCGATGAAACATTGATGGTTAAATAATCCGCGTAAAACATAAAACGGCGCATGAGCTCGATATAATCATTCGCAGCTTCCTCGAGAGGTGTAGCTTTGTTCTTGCCGAGATTCACACCAATAATGATGTCATTGCGACGAAGCAATCCCTCGACGATGGGGAGATTGCTTCGTCGGGAAGAACGCCCTCCTCGCAATGACATGGCTGCCAAGTCCGCTCCTTTACTCGGAAACCCCATTCGATTGATCACCGCCTCATCCTCCAAAAGGCGGAAGACGCGCGGTCGCGGATTCCCAGGCTGGGGCCTGGGCGTGACCGTTCCCACCTCCAGATGTCCGAAACCCAAAGCCGCGAGTCCCTTGATCGCGACCGCGTCCTTGTCATAGCCTGCGGCGAGACCAACAGGGTTCTTGAAAGTCAATCCGAATGCCTGAACTGGTTTAGATGGCACAGAATATATTGCGCGTAAGATTGAATAGATTGGCTCAATGCCCCCAATACGCATAAGTTGCAATGTGAATTGATGTGCACTTTCAGGGTCAAGACGAAATAAGAGAGAGCGAAAGAGAGAATACATTAATCAAACGCTGTGGGGCGATTCGGATCTTGCACATGAGCAAACACCTCCCGCAGCATATCTTCATTGGTGCGATATACGGATAACGGCGGCAGGTTGTTCAGTTCGAAGAAATCCACTGCCAATGTTTCATGACTGATACGTGACTCCCCGTCCAAAAGTTTGCAAAGAAAGATGATCTTGTAGGCATGGTAAAACTCCAGCGGCTGGATGCGGTTTGCATCAATAACAGCGACAACTTTTTCAGCCTTCACATGAAAGCCGCTCTCCTCAAATACTTCGCGTTCCGCCACGGACGCTGGCGAATTCCCAAGATCTGCCCAGCCGCCAGGCATGGCCCACTTGTTATCTGCTCTTTCCTGTATCAATAAGATCTTATTCTCGTGAACGACCGCGCCGCGCACATCAATTTTTGGCGTGATATATCCTGCTTGCATCGAAAAACTTTCAAGCACAGATTCTTTTGGCATCTCCGATTGGCTGGCGATCATCTCAGCTGTGATTTCCTGCAAACGCCGGTATCGGTCTATATCATATTGGTTGCCACTATAAGTGATGCCTGATTGACTGAGTGAATATATTTCCTGCGCCCATTCGAGCCATTTTGGAGATTGCCTGTTCATAAACTATTTATCCTTGTTTTCGGCTTTTCTTTGATCTCCGCCTGCGCCAATCTTGTGAGAGTCTCTATCATGGGTAGAACATAAGTCAGTCTCTTTTGAGTCTCTTCGAGACTGTTTTCACGTTCATGCTTAAGCTTAACTGCATCACGCGAAAGGATGAAGGGATCTTCCCATGCCAACCAATCCACCTCCCGCGTTTGGACATTATCTTGAAGATAAAAGATCATTTCGGCCACCATGCTCAAGTCAGGGTTTTTCACAAAGGGCATGATCTCGCGCAATTGCCCTGCTTGTACGACGATATGACACCAGGCGTAATCCAAATCCCTGCCAAAGAGATGGCGTCCAACCGTCGTCACCATTCCTTCAATATCTCGATAATTTTGCGGATGTGTCACCCAGGCAACTTCCGAGCGTTGAAATATAAGCGGCAGATCCTCGATAGTAAGAGCATCGACATCTGCAAGGAATGAATATCTATAATCGCCTACAAGGGCAAATGCCAGACGATCGATGTAACCTAGGTGGAGAGGTTGGCCAGGAGGAGCCGTGTCCGCCGCACGCTGATAAAGATAAGCAAAGTGTTCGCCAACACGTAGTACCTTATCCACCGGAAAGATCGTGAAAAAATCATCAGCCTGTAGCTGCCTTAGTTGTTCGGCCCTCCGAAGCGTGGAAAGAGGCGGACAAATGTAGGCGCGGTCGAAATGCCTTTTTAGATTCGGCAGAATGGATTGTAAATGCGGGAATAAAATTCCATCTGGATCGTTGAATGGGAATACAAGCGCAGGTCTCATACAGGTTATATTTATAGGAGAAAGGACATTACTCTTTTCGTTGTCCACTTTTGACGAGAAAATACTGCACCACTTCCTCTTCAGGATGTGGGATATCCATCAGCGCGAACATTGCCGCCAGTTCTCCACGATGATGCGTGTTGTGATTCGGTGGCTGGACGACCATCTGCCATAATGGAAGTGTGAACGTCTCGCCTTTTGGGTTGGTGTATGTGACATCCTGCATGAGGGTTTGTTCGGTCTGCTCAGCGACGAAGCCACGCATATTCTTTTCAACCTCCACCCAATAGCCACGAATGGAACTGGCTGTCGGGAAACCTTTCGGGTCGAGAAAAGTTCCTGTTTCGCCTCTCCAGCGCATGGGCCACATCCGCTCTGAACTCATCATGTGGACCAGCACAGCATGGACACTATCCCAGCTGTGTCCCTGCTTGCGGAAGAGTTGTTCCTCTGTAAGAGATTCAGCGACCGCCAAATATCGTTTGTTCGCCCAGTAGTTGTAATCGTAAAGATGCTGGAGATAACCTGTGAGTTGCATAAAAGCTCCTTACAGAGTGCCGCATAATTATCCAAACTGGAATTTTGAATTTTAGTCGGCAAATCATTTCAAAAAGTTCAATACCTTAATCAGACGAGCGGTAGGCTTTGGAAAAGACCAGGCTATAACTGTGATTATAGCCATATCCGTATTGGTCCCAGCACACAATGGTTTCCCCTTCAAAATGAAGGAAGTGCGATACTTCGCGCGCAATATCCCAGGCCAGTGTGGTGACATGACCGTTCTTTTTCAAGTTCGATGCCTCGATCACCACATGACCAGACGGATTCAACTTGCGAGTCACTTGTGAAAAGATACGGCCCATTTCCTGTAAATAAGATCGGTAGTCGAATCCTTTTTGCCTGTAGTCTACAAACGGATTTTCAGTATCGTTCTCATTCGTATACGGCGGTGATGTAAGACACAGGTCAAAGAATGGCAGGTCGTAATCCACAAGATTGCGAGAGTCGCCATGGATCAAATGCTCCGGCTGAGCGAGCAGTCGATGCACATAGTCTGCCTTTGGTTTGCTATATTCAATGCCATATCCGACTCGGCCCATTTCTTCAGCAACAAGCAGGGTGGTTCCAAAGCCCGCAAATGGATCGAAGATAAGCTGTCCTTTTTCCGTAAACTCATTCACGAAAAACTCCAGCATATTTTCCGAAGAACGAACATCCTCGTGGCGGAATCTCGGCGGCAGAACCGTTTTGTTGCTATTGGTTAAGTGCAGCCAGGTTTGCACTGTTTCATCAGGCTTGGTTTTCCGATTAGCCTTGTTTGAGCGTTTCAATTGTTCCAGCAATACACCTTGCCCGCGTCTCTTCACTCTTTGCCTCCATAATCTAGTGGGTTCTTCGCATGGGATGGCATCCCGCCTTACGAACGTTTCTTTCCTTCCTTCAGCAGCTCGATTGCCTTCAAAATTCGCCTCTGGCGCGTTTCTTCTCTTTTGGCCTCGTTGATCCACATCACATATTCCCTTTGATGTGTGTAGGATAACTTATCGAAGAATGCCTTCGCCTCCTTCTCGGCTTTGAACGCCTTCTGCAAGTCATCAGGGACTTCGATCACGAGCGGCTCTTCATCCAGTTCCACGGTAATTTTCACTTCATCACCAAACGTCTTGCCTACAGTTTCGCGGATTTCTTTCAGGATGACGAGTAGATGACGCTCCGTCCCCATGCGCGACAGGATGCCTCTATACTGAATTCCCTCGATCACAGCTTTGACCCTTGGACGCTTCGAGCCAAACGCCTCTTTCACATCGAACGGGACTTCCACGAACGCGCCACCTCCGCCTGCGTTTTGAATAACGGCTGTGAAGGTTTGTTTTTTCGTCATTGCCTGTACCTTTCCTTCAGATTTCTCGGAACAAGATTTTTTCCGCCGATCAATGTGCCGACAATGGTAGCTAAAATGGATAACAGGAAACCGGCGAGCATGGCTGTTTCAAAGCGGCTCCTGGTGAGCGCGTCCAGCATAGGCAGGCCTTCCAGATGGGCACTGATCCGCAGGGGTGGAGGAATGAGCGCGCCGAGAAACATGCCGAACACTCCGCCGAATAGCGTGCCCGTAAAATATCCAACACCAATTCCGCCCGTCGTACCAGCCGTTTTGACGGTCAACGCAGCAGTGAGAGCACCTGTCACCATTCCCAGAAGCAAGCCAATAGCCAGCCCAATCAAAATGCCGTTGAGACTCTTTGTAATCGCGCCAAGCCCGGCTCCGATCAAGGCGCCGAAGATTGCTCCGATCACAGCACCCAGGATAATACTTGTCTGTGTTATTGATTTATCTTTAAGTGACCTTTTTGCCCAGCTGCTAAACGGATCCTTGCTTTTCAATCTAATATATTTAATATTTAACAGCTTCAGCCACTTATAAGAGTCACCTGGTTGAAGGCATTCTATTTCAAAATTTTCATCATCATATCTTTCGACTACAACTCCAACGTCGCCAATATCGATCACGCCTTCATATTGTTCTGGCACCTGGATAATTTCGACTAAATCGTATTGATTAATTTCGTCACGGCTATCCATCTTTATCACGCCACATTTCCTTTATTCACCAGCCTTCCAGCGGGTGCGAATCGTCTCATCACCTTTATACTCGGTCACCAACACACTTTCAACCTCAAATTCAAAAAGGATATAGCGCTCGGCAGGATGATACGGAGTAACTCTTACCGCCAGAGCCCGCAATTCAGTGTCTTCAATAAATTTTGCCCTCCCGGTGACAAAAAATTCGCCACTCTCGCCACTCGTATCCGTCACAGAACAATGGGCAGAGTAACGCGCATCGCGGCGGAGGTCATTGCCTTTTGGTGAAGTGGGTTCCATAAAAACAAAGAAATGACCCTCCCCAATAAGAGGCGTAAAAGGATGGACACGCGGCGAGCCATCCTTGCGAATTGTCGCCAGATAAGCGACTTTATTATGCATACGCGCTCTGCCGAATTCCGCAATTTCAGGTACCTGGGATTCTAATTTACTCCAACTCACATTTCTCCTGATTTTCAATTCACCTGTTTACGATATCCGCGCATGGTGCGCTCAATGACAAAGCCAAACTTTTCGTATAAATTGCGTGCGACAATATTATCAGCATTGACCGTCAGGTTGATTTTATGTGTCGTGGGCGCGGAAAGCATCCAATCCACGCCTGCTGCGAGGAGGTCAGCGCCAATGCCGCGGCCGCGCGCGGACTCGTCCGTGCCGATAAAATCCACATAACCTGATTCAGCTTCCGGGTCGATCTTGCAGAAAATATATCCGAGTAATTTTTCATCTTCAACGGCAATGAAGACATGATGAGTTTCATTTATTTTTTTAACCATTTGATTTGCATTGAAGGAACCGTTTGGGAATAGTGCTTTGTGCAACTCCTCAAATTGCCCAAAGAAACTATTCTGATAACCCCGCACTTGTGTCTTCATTTTCGCAGATGGTTTGTAATGATCGCGCATCAAGGTCAGTATTGCATTTTCAGATTGCAAGGGGAATCCATGCCGCGCCGCAAATTCTTCAATGTGGATATTCTGCACATCACAAAACAAAATGCGGTCACGAATGTTCGCAGGGATAAGTGGCAAAACTGATGCGTACAGTTGATCTGCAACCGTATGCCAGTTTGCATGTTCAACAAGCGGACCATACAGCCAAGCTTTGTTGACCTCAGCGTCAGCATCCACCCCGAAGATGCCGACGAGTTGATCGTCCTCATAAGCCAGCATAAATCCTTCACTCGGAGGAATGAGACACTCCGCCAGAGAGGAGCGCACGTCCGCTTCACTTTCGCCAAAGAAGCCGATATGATGGATCCCATCACTGTTGAGCTGGGTAACGAAATGAACAAGTTCTTCAAGACGATTCTTGCAGGGAATAATTTGGATCATTGACTGTGCGCGCCTCCACCCGCGTTTTGGATGATGGCTGTAAATGACTTTTCATAATGATCCTTTCAGAGCCTATGATAAATCCTCTAGCAAAATATGGTCTCGATACAATTTTTTCAGGGCAGTAGCAATCCAACCACGCGTTTCAAGTGAAAGCTTCGGCAAAACTTTCTTGAAATCTACCATATAAAGGGATGTTTCTACATTCTTAGATTTGTACAACAAAACAATCTCAGGCGCAAGAATTGGAATCCCTGATGCCGATGATATTATCATTTTCTCAAGAGGAAGTGTAATGGAAGTATCTCTGCGAAAATGAAAGTTGATTTCGTCAACTTCATTGAACAGCAATTCGATGAAATCAGGAGATGCTTTGGGGTTTTTGCACCAGATTGTGTGGACCGGGAGATCGATCCACTGGCCAATCTTCCATGGAATGAGTTGTCCGCTGACTGCTTTTTCGAGAGTCCAGCCACGAGACAAAAGATATTCCTGAATAATGAGTTGATCTTTTCGCAGGACAACGAAATCAACATCCTTATGAGGGCGCGTTGCACGGTTTAGAAACAAGTCAATTGCCCAACCGCCACAGACCGCCCATGGGCGATCATAGTCTTCAAATACCTTCACGGCTTGAATAACATCATCAATATCAGTACTACTCATGTTGAGGTTTTCAAAAATGCTCTTGTCGCGTCAATTTTATCCTTTTCCACTCTACCTATCTTTTCCCAATGATCCAGCAATTGGGTGATTGTCAACACCGCGTGGAGATTGAATCCCGCCTCTGCAAGTGACTCCTTCGCACCTGATTGACGATCCACCAGCACAACGACATCTTTTACAACCAAGCCAACAGCAGTTAGTTTTTCAATCGCTTCGAATTTGCTTCCGCCTGTGGTGGCGAGGTCGTCAATGACAAGCACGGTCTCGCCCGCGTGGTACTCGCCCTCGATATCGGCTTTTGTGCCATAGGATTTGGCTTCCTTGCGTGGATAGATCATCGGATAATTCCCTGCGAGGCTGATGGCGGTGGCAATGGGAACTGCCGCATAAGGTAAGCCTGCAATCCTGGAGAATTTGAGATTTGAGAGTAGAGGAAGATAAGCTTGCGCAACATCCGCCAGAAGCTTTGGGTGCGAAATGATTCGCCGCAGGTCAATATAAATGGGAGATTTGAGTCCAGACTTGAGGGTGAATTCACCGAATTTGATGCAGCCTGCGGAGAGGAGTCCGTCGGCGAGGGATGCGAGATGAAGATCAAGTGTTGTTTCCGACATATAAGTTCCTTAATAGATTATGAAGTTTTCATTATGTAGTGTGTCGGTGTTTCCTCTATAGTCCTAAATCCTAATCGTTCATAGAGTCTTTTTGCAGGATTGGCCTTGAGAACACGCAGAGAAACAGGTTTCTTTTGACGGGTGGCATCATTGATGATTGTATGGATGATGGCAGTTCCCAATCCTTGTCGTTGATAACCTGGACGTATTTCAATGACGCGCAGAAAAATCTCATCCACTTTGTGTTCTATCGAAATCATACCGATATCTTCATCATCAAGTATAACAATTTGAATTTCAGCAGGAACATAGTTCTTCCTGAAATTGGATTCCTGAAATGCATCATCCCAACCCCAGATTTTATCGACATATTCCTTCATCGTTGCAACATGCAGAGTGTAAAGAAAGTCAATGTCATTCTCTACTGCGGGACGAAAGTCAATTTGGCGATGAGACTGGTTTTCAAGCCACATGCTTACTTTTTACTCAATTCATGTTTGATATTCACAATCTGATCGCGGATTTCCGCTGCTGCTCTGGCGGGACTCTCTGCACGCGAGATACTGCGTGAAATGGGTATCAGCATTCCTTTTCCATCTTTTCTCAAGCCAGCCTTTAGAGCGGATTCCAACTCTCCGCCCTGCGCGCCAACGCCAGGGGCGAGGAACCACAGATCGGGCGCAGCGGCGCGGACGCGTTTCAATGCGTCGATGTGTGTTGCGCCGACGACGAGTCCGATATTGTTTTTGGTGTTCCAAGTTTGGGCGAGTTTGGCGACATGTTCGTAGAACAAATTACCATCAGAGAGCACAATATCCTGCAAATCACCCGAGCCTGGGTTGGATGTTTTGCATAACAGGAAAATACCTTTTTCTGGATTCTGTATGAACGGCTCAATCGAGTCCTTTCCAAGATATGGACTCAATGTAATGCAATGCGCGCCAAGAAATTCAAAAGTGGACTTGGCATAGGCATCCGCAGTGGATGCAATGTCGCCGCGCTTGGCATCCAGGATGACGGGGATCATCGAACCCATGCGATACGATTCTTCTTGAATTACTTCGATCACCTGCTTAAGTGCGGTCCAGCCTTCGGCGCCGAAGACTTCAAAGAATGCCGCGTTGGGTTTGAATGCTGCAGTGTAGGGAGCCGTCTGTTTGACGAGATCCAGACAGAAGTCCAGTGCAGACGCGGCGGTAGGTTCCTTGAGATCCGGAATGTGCGGGTCCAGGCCAACACAGAGGAGGGATGAGCAGTCATCCACACGTTTTTCAAGAAAAGAAAAGAAAGTTTCCATATTTCTCCAAAGTTCCATGTGTCAAGTTCCACGTCGCATGCAAAACCTGAAACTTGGAACGTGACACTATGCTTTGCCAAGAACCATCGCCAGCAACGACATTCTCACATACAGACCATACTCCATCTGGCGAAAATACGCAGCGCGCGGGTCGTCGTCGAAGTCCATGCTGATCTCGGTGACGCGCGGGAGCGGGTGCATCACGATCATATCCTTCTTTGCAGGTTTCATCACCTCGGGGTCGATCACATACGCGTCCTTGACCTTTTCGTATTCGGCGGGGTCTTCGAAGCGTTCCTTCTGGACGCGCGTCACATACAGCACGTCAGTTTCGGGCAGAGCTTCTTCAAGCGATGAGTATTCGGCCTGCGGCATATTCCTCTCCGCAACTTCATCCATCACTTCCTTAGGCATACGCAAAATTTCAGGCGAGACGTAGTTGAGTCTGATGCCATTGAACGCGGATAGCAAACGCGCCAGCGAATGAACAGTGCGACCATATTTCAAATCGCCGAGCAGGGTCACGTTCAGGTTATCCAATCTGCCGAGTTCCTCCACGATCGTGAACGTATCGAGCAAAGCCTGGGTGGGATGTTCACCTATGCCATCGCCCGCGTTGATGACAGGCTTGCGCGCCGCCTTCGCCGCGATCGCCGCTGAGCCCGTTTCGGGATGGCGCAGGACGATCACATCTGCATAACATTCGAGTGTGCGCACAGTATCGGCAAGCGTCTCACCTTTCGTGACAGATGAATACTTCACTTCGTTGATCGGGATGACCGAACCGCCGAGCCGTTCCATTGCAGCGGTGAAAGACGATGATGTACGAGTAGACGGTTCATAAAACAAGTTCGCTAAAATTTTTCCTTTCAGCAGGTCAAACGTTCCAACGCGCTCGACCATGCCACGCATCTCGTGCGCCACGCCGAATATATACTCTAAATCGTCGCGGCTGAATTGTTTAACCGAAATAATGTCCTTGCCATACCAGTCGGCTTGTTTGTTTTCACCGAAGGGCAGGTGGGCAGAAGGGGATTGGGTTGGCATTTGTTAGTCTCCTGGTTTGATAGTTGGGGGTCTTTTGTCGGAACAAAGATTTCCAGTTTTACATGGGTAAAGTTTTCCATAACTCTAATCCTTAATTTCCATCCATCGAGCAGGATTGATTTGTTTATGCGAATCCCATTCATCGGCAAGGATGGCATACATCAAAGTATCCCACCATCTGCCTTTATAGAATTCCTTCTCGCGTAAACGACCTTCGAGTTTCATTCCCAGTTTCTCCAACACATGGGCTGAGCCAAGGTTGTCCGCCACGCAGTGCGCCCAAATACGATGCACACCAAAGCGGCTGAACCCGAAATCCAGGATGGCGTGTGCGGCTTCGGTGGCATAACCGTGATTCCAATGTTGCGGATCCAACTCGTAGCCGATATCGGCTTCCACTGCATCTACTTTATCCATGCGGACGCCGCAATTTCCGATGAGCAGGTTATTTGATTTCAATGTGACAGCCAGTTGAAATTTGAAGCGCGGCTCTTGCTGTTGGTGCGCCAGAAACCAGCCGAGAAATTCCTGAACGCCTTCAAGTGTTCTTTCCGTCCATTCGTAATAACGTAAATACAGGGGATCGGATTCGTACTCGAGGACTCTTTGCCAATCCTCTTTTACAAAATCGCGCAGAATTAATCGTTCTGTTTCAAGTTTCATATTACATCAGTTAACGGGAAGAATAGTTTTGTTTTTTAAACGCATTCCCGATCTTGTATCATGGCTGGGCAAATATACAGTCGGATGCTGGCCCGCAAAACTCAAAATGTTTTGCATTGTGTCAATTGCCTGATCCGGGTTCGGGCTGACACCGTCTGCGATTTTTTGGAGCAGGTTTTCTTCTGAATAACTTGTATCACCTGCCAGAAAATAGTGTACATCATCAATAGTAACAATCACAGAAACATGCGCAGGTGTATGTCCCTCTGTTACGACGACCTTTACATCACCATTGCTGGTGACATCCCAGAATTTTCGAAAAGGTCCAAATCCTTTCTGGTCAAAGACGATGGCAGTCGGTGACAACCATGCAGGCATGTGCTGTGGAATATATCCAATTAACTGTCCTTGAAAGCCAAATGTACGTCTATATTCGAGCATGTTGACATAAATCCTGCTTTCGGGAAAATGGTGCAGTCCGCCTGCGTGGTCAGTGTGCATGTGAGTCAAAATAACTTTCCTCACATCCTTCGGTGTGATTCCCATTTGCTTTAATTGGGCCCCGATCTCCTGTTCAGGTTTTACATGGAATCGAACCGCAAACTTATAGTAAGGTTGCCAGCGCGGAAAGTAACCAGGTTCAGAAGTCCGTGCTGTTTCGCCTGTATCAACTACAATAACGCCTTCTTTATGCTCGATTACCCATGCATAAATCGGTAAGGGTTCCATCCATGTAGTGCCAAGCAGGACATTGATCAAGCGTACTGCTTTAGGCCCCTTGCCAATTACTTGATTTTTCTTGACCTCAACCGTGCCAGTTTGAATTGCGTGGATTTTCATAACTTACCTTCCAATAAACGAAT